>VBGP01000053.1 GCA_005880795.1 Chloroflexota bacterium
ACCATTGCGGCAACCGCCGCCATCTATGTCCATCCAACGCTCGCGGTGTTCGGCGGCGCACTCAACGCGGTCCCGGCGCCGCACGCGCCTTATCGAGTCGCCGCCGTCGACTTCGTCAACCCGGCCACCGGTTGGGTCGTCGTCGACTTCGATTCCGGCGACTACGCGGTCCTGCATACGAATGACGGCGGGGTGAGTTGGACGCGCCAGCTCTCCGGCGCGGGCGGGAACCATCGGCGTTACATGAAATTCTTCGACGTCGCCGTCGGCGTGTTCGCCCTTATTGGCACCAGCCCCCAGGTGTCTCGAACCGCTGACGGCGGGAAGTCCTGGACGGCGCTCCCGCCGCCCGCTGTGGAGGGCACCGTGGCGTCGTGGTCGTTTGTCGACTCGAGGTACGGCTGGATGCTGGTCAGTGCGAAGAGCCCGATCACGAATCCGCCTACTTACCTCTATCGGACCAGGGACGGGGGCCTGTCGTGGCAGAAGCTCGCTCTTCCGGCGTCGCCCGACCAGGCGTTTCAGGTCAGCTTCTCGGCCTTCACCACAGGCTGGCTGACCAGCGCCAACGCAGGCCCGTATGCCTACAAGACGATCGATTTCGGCGCGACCTGGACGCGCGTGCAGCTTCCGGCTCCGGCCGATGGATGGCCTCACGGGGGTCGGTTCCTGGTCGCGGTGCAGCCCACGTCGGGAGGCGGCGCGGTGGCTTCGGTCGTGTACTTCCCCGCGATCAAAGGACGGACGGGCGTCGGCGCTGACATCCGGGCCTTCCCACCGCTGGTCGTGCGCTCGTTCGACGGCGGCCGGCCGCACACCTACACGTACACGACTCTGATCAACCAGTTCGTCGGTGGTCCGCTTGGGCAGGAGGCGCCGCCCAACCAGGCCCGGTTGAGCACGGCCGACAACGGCGGAACCTGGTCAGCGGTCCTGCCGCCGGCTTCCAACGGCGCCATCGGTTCCTTCGACGCCTCGCACTGGTGGTGGATCGGCACGGGTCAGCGGGCGAGCAGCGTCGACGGCGGTGCGACCTGGACCGACCTCCAGAACATCGGGGCCATCGAGCCGCTGCCCGGCTCACTGCAGGTGCTCGACCGAAACCACGCGTGGTTTGCCGGAGCTGCGGGGCCGAGGCCGGTGCTGGAGGCCACCGCCGACGGAGGGAAAGGCTGGCGAATGGTGCTGCTGCCGCCTATGCCTGACTCGTCTACGCCTTGACGTAGGCGATCACGGCTCGGGCCTCGGCCACGACCTCGCCGTGCGCGTGCTCCACCGTCGCCTCACAAAAGGCGAGGCGCCTGGTGCGGTGCCGCACAGTAGCCCGCGCGACCAGGCGGCCCGGCTTGGCCGGACGCAGAAAGTCAACCTTGAGGTCCGCGGTCACCGTGGTCTCGCCTTCCTCGGCGACGGTGAAGGCGACGGACGCCAGCGCCTCATCGGCCAGGGTCGCAATGGCCCCGCCGTGCACGATCGTCCCGCGCGAGGTTGGAAAGCCGTGCGCCTGGGCGGTCATGTTGCCCGCGAGGACGAGCTTTCCGTAGGCGACCTCGACGATGCTCGTGCCGATGTTGGCAACCATGCCCGTGGTCGACCACTCCCTGTAGAGCTCAGGCAGCGCCCTCACGCCGTATGCCTGCTCGTCCCCATTCATGAGTCCAGGTTTCGGTGGAGCTCGAGCACAGGCGCGACCAGCTGGTAGCCCATCTCGGCGTTGATGCGGAGTATGGGCGGGTTGTCGGCGTCGTTGGTGGTGCGCACCCGCGTGTAGCCCGCCCCGATCGCCTGGGCCATGGTTTCGTATTTCAGCGCCCGCGCGATGCCGCGGCCACGCACCTTGCGTGAGGTGCCGGTGTATGCGGTCCAGGGGATTCCCCGCACGACAGGGGAGTCGAGCACCGACATGCCGACGATATCGTCGCCCTCACGCGCGATCCAGAACCTGTCTTCGCGGATGGCCGGGTTGTCGAACCAGAATCGACGCCACTCCTCGAAGGTCAGCTCGCGCCACGGAACCGTGGTAGGGATATCCCTCTCTGACTCGATCATCATCGCGTAGGTCTTGCGGTACCGGTCCGGGTCGGGATCCTCGTTGATCGGGTGCAGCTCCACGCCCTGCTGCTCCATCTGACGCCGGCACTCCTCGAGCGTCGCCATGATGTCGTCGCCGCGGGCGGCGAGGTCGAGCTCGGACGTCCGCATCCTGCGGTCTTCGCGATAACCAAGATTGCCGAGCGCCGTTATGTCCTGCTTCATGTCTTCGCGAACGCGGGCCACCGCGGTCGCCGCACCTTCGCTCCGCAGCCAGTCCTCCCCGACCTTGACCAGCTGGGCGTAAATGCTGTGTTCCCACACGTCGTTGCGCAGCAGGGGTCTGACGATGCCGAAGCGCTTCTCGTCCTCGTTCCACACCTCGTGCGTGGCGGCAACGTAGGCGACGGCCCGGTCCTCGCGCACGTCCACGCGCCGCATGGTCTTCTCCAGCTCGTCTGACATCAGCCACCAGTGCCGGAGCAGCACCGGGTCGCGTGGTTCCATGGGGTCTCGAAGCGACTCGAGGTCGGCCACGATCGCCGCGTCGTCAAGGGTGGCGGGCCGGAGCTGCAGCTCGAACTTCGTCACAGGCATCGTTGACTAGAAGGTTAATCTTCGCGCGGTGATTGCCCGGAGGGTGCGCGGGATGGGCGGGCTTGGGGGTCGCCGGCGCAGCCCTGTGCACCGGATCGCCCTCTCGCCCGCGTGCTGGGGGATCAACGAGGCGCCCGACTGGGGCCACCAGATCGACGTCGAGCGCGTCCTGTCTGAGGCCGCCGCCATCGGAGAGGGCGCGATCACGGCCGGCCCTCCCGGATTCCTGCCGGACAGAAGCGACCAGGCCAGGGCGCTGCTCAGGCACCACC
The DNA here is from genome assembly GCA_005880795.1 of Chloroflexota bacterium. Lineage (GTDB taxonomy): Bacteria > Chloroflexota > Dormibacteria > Dormibacterales > Dormibacteraceae > 40CM-4-65-16. The sequence goes on from VBGP01000053.1 coordinate 2,901, forward strand.
GCCTGCAGGTCGTCTCCGGCCAGGTGCACGCGATCCTCCATCACCACGAGGCCAGCGGACCGGAGCTCGCCCATATCGACGGTCACGCGCAGTGGCTTGCGGCGGTAGGCGCGACCACGCTGGTCCTCTCCGCGATCCCCGAGCGGAGCGCCGGCGCGGTTCGCCCCGACTCTCTGTCGAACGCGGAGTGGGCTCACCTCCTCCATCTCATCGGATCCGTGGAGCATGTCTGCGCGCGACACAAGCTCAAGGTGGCGGTGCAGCCCAGGTTCGGCAGCACGATCCAGGGTCCTGAAGAGATCGAGCGGCTGCTCGTTGGCTCGGAGGCCGGCGTCTGCCTCGACATCGCGCACCTGGTGATCGCGGGCGCGGACCCCATCGAGGTCATCGAGCTCGCCGCGGGACGCATCCAGCACGTCCATCTCAACGACGTCGACCTCGACCTCGCCCGGCGGGTGCGAGACCGTTCTCTCAGCTACAAGGACGCCGTCGCCCGCACCCTCTTCCGGCCGGTCGGGGAAGGCGGCGCCAAGGTGACGAAGGTGACCGAGGCCCTGAAGCATGCCCGGTACCGAGGCTGGTACACGCTGGAGCAGGAGACGCGCCTGGTCTCGCACGACGACAGGCCCCTGGGCCGGATCAGCCGATCGCTGGAGTTCGTCCTGCCCCTACTCGGCTAGACGGTAGGCATGCCAGCGCATCGTTTCCACAGTGTGGCGCCCCAGGTCGAGGTCGCCGATCTTCTCACGTGCCCACTTGCGCGTGGCGGTCGCGGCGCGACGGCAGGTCTCCTCGTCAATGCTCCAGCAAGCCGACCAGTAGCCCGCCTCGAGCATGGCCAGGAGCTGGTTCACGCTGATCGAATCCTCAGTGACGATATCGGGCAATGCGTGGACGCCGAGCCCGAGGCCAACCGCGTGGGCGTCGAGCTCATCGATGGTGACGAGGCCAGGCGGCCACGGCGGGTCGCCGGCCTCCTTGAAGAAGCGGCTGCGCACCTCGCGATGCCAGCGCGGTCTCGAGACGCCTCCGCGAGTCGCGACCAGGACGCCATCAGATCGAAGGACGCGCAGCAGCTCCTCCACCGCTGAGCGCCAATCGGGGATCAGGTGCAAGACATGAGCCGCGACGGCTGATGCAAAGGTTTGGTCGGCGAAGGGCAAACCGGTCGCGTCAGCAACGGCGACGCACGGCCATGTTCCGTTCCTCTTGGCGATCAGCTTCTTGAGCATCTCGGGTGCTATGTCGACCCCGACCACGCGGATTCCCTTCTCGACCAGAGGTAGAGCGATCCGCCCGGTGCCGACGCCGATCTCAAGACACACGCCATCGCCCGGCAGCAAGGGCAGGAGGTTGGGGATCAGGTGCTCGGAGAGCGTGCGCGTTCGATCGTAGTAATCCGCCGCGCGGTCGAACGAAACCGATTCCGTCAAATTTTTCGGCCGGCGCCCGCCCAGTAGGCGTCGCGAAGCGTTCGTTTCAGCAGTTTCCCGGCGGCGTCTCGTGGAAGCTCGTCGGCGAAGTCCACCGAGCGCGGCTTCTTATAGCCGGCCAGGCGCTCGCCGCAAAACGCGATCAGCTCCGCGCCGCCGACGCTTGCATCGAGCCTCAGCTGTACCACCGCCTTCACCGACTCACCGAACTCCTCATCGGGCACGCCGATCACGGCAGCGTCGACCACCGCGGGATGCGCTTGAAGCACCGCCTCGATTTCGGCGGGGTAGATGTTGACCCCGCCGGAGATGATCATGTCGATGCGCCGATCGCAGATGAAGTAGTAGCCCTCAGCGTCCCGATACGCGACGTCGCCGACCGAGAAGAATCCATCGTGAAGGCTCTTGATCGTCGCGTCGGGACGGTTGTAGTACTCGGCCACCCAGCTGCTTCGAACCATGAATTCACCCGGTTCACCGACAGAGGCCTCGGAGCCGTCGTCACGTATCAATCTGATTTCCTGCCCGGGTACGGCAGTGCCGCACGAGCCTGGCTTGCGCAGCTGGTCCTCCGGACGCAGCACCGTGTTGATCCCGGTCTCGGTTGCCCCGTAGAACTCCCACAGGACTGGGCCGAACACGGCTTGCGCCCGCACCTTCAGCGCGTACGGGCACGGAGCCGCACCGAGGATGAGCGCGCGAAGCGATGATGTGTCACGCGGACGCTCCTCTTGCGCGTCAACGAGACGGCGAAGAAGCGTCGGCGCCATGAATGTCGTGGTCACGCGGTGCTGCTCGATCAAATCCAGAGCGTCGCCGGCATCGAACTTCTTCTGCATGACGACCGTCGCCCCGAGCACCTGGTGCAGGACCGAGAAGAACGAGACGGCGCTGTGATATCCCGGGCCGCACATCAGGTGCCGGTCCGCCTGGGTGAGCTCGAAGATCGATATGACCTGCAGGACGTTGGCGATGTCGACTCCGTTCGGCCTCCACGCGCCCTTGGGATACCCGGTCGTCCCCGACGTGTAGATCATCGACGCGCCCAGTCCTTCAGCGATCGACGCGAAGCCTTCCGACGCGTCACGCATCAGGTGGCGGTAGGAGAGCCAGCCATCGGGCACCGGGTCATCCACCGCGACGAAGGTCACGTCCCCGTTTACGTCAGGCATCGCCTCGGTCATCGCCTCGACATGGTCGGGTCCCGCAACCGCGACTTTCGCGCCCGAATCGTTGAGCACGTAAGCGATCTCCGCGCCGCGCAGCCTGTAGTTGACGGGCACGATGACCAGTCCGGCTCGCCGCGAACCGCTGACGATCTCTGCGCCCTCGACCGAGTTGAAAGACATCAACGCGACGCGGTCCTCTACGTGGCAGCCAAGGCCTTCGAGAATCGTGGCCGCGCGGCTAGCCCTCTTGCTCAAGTTCGCGAAATCCACGACGCGGTCTCCGCAGATGAGCGCCGGCTTGTCAGGCAGCGCATCGGCGTGGGCGGCCAGGAAATCGAGGCTCACTCATCCGATCCTAAGAGTGCGAGGGGCTTGCCTGCGACGACGGCGCCGCTGACGGCTTGGCCGAGCAAAGCGTGTTGCCCCCAAGCCCGAATGTGGCGGCCACCGGCGCAACGCTGCCGGTGATGACGACCCTGTACCGATAGCAGCCGCCGCGCAGCGCCCACGTATCGGAGGCGGCCCAGTGGTGGAAGACCACTCCGGCGCTCAGCGGCGGGTACTTCGACAACACGTCGGGCGTGGCGTCGGTGATTGATTCGATGGGCGAGGTCTTGGTCGAGTCGAACTGCCAGAGGTAGACCTGCGTGAGGGGTCGATTCTGCGGAGTGTCCGCCTGCGGTGGCAGCCTGGTCGCAGCGAGCAGCGCATCGACCTGAGGCTGAGGACCCGCCGCCGGCTTGACCGAGGCGAATGTCTGGTCAGCGATTGGCGCCGACCATGCGACACCGATCACATTTCCTCCAGTCAGGTACTGGTGCGCCGGCGACGTGCCATCGGGGGCGGAAGCGTTGTAGATCTCGATCTCTCCGTTGACTGCGACAGCAAGCTGCTGAGCGTCCGGGCTCCACGCCAGGCCGTCAGGATGCTGGAGCTTCGAGTTGACTCGTTTGGGGGCGGAGTTGGTCGGGCTGGCGTGCGCGGTGGGACTAGCGGTCGCGATTGCCGTGCCACTTGGAGCGGCGCTCGGCGAGGCGACGGGCAGCGAGCTGTTGATGGGCTCGATGACAGGTCCGTGGTCGGGCATGGCAACCGCCACCATCGTCCCGTCAGCCGAGATGGCGATCGGACCGTCGTCGGGTCCAAGTGAAAGGGGAAACGGATTGAGCACCGAAGCTCCGGCGTTCAGCCAGTACCAGGTGCCGGTGCCGAACTCGCGCACGGCAAGCAGTCCAGAGTCGCCAGGAGCGACGCCCTCGGTGAAGAACGCGGGCTGCGCGGGAGGCTTTGCCAACGGCTTGAGCGCGGCAGACGCCTGCGTCAGGTCGAGCGCATCCACCTCGTACGTCGTGCAACAGCCGACCGTAAGAGCAACGTAGTGCGAGTTCGCGACCAGGCCGAACGGTCCTTCACTCGACGAGTCCTGCGAAGCGGCGATCGGGTCGATCGTTCCCGCGAAAGGGTCGACCCGGAAAAGCCAGTCATAAGGAACGACCCCCGTTGCCGTACGCGTCTCGGCCCCTCTGTCGTCATGCAGCGTGAAGTACAGAACCGGATGGCTCACGCCAGGCGCGGGCCCCCAGACCGGACCGGACACGCGGAACGCGCCGGGCGGTAGCGGTGCTACGACTGTTGACTTTCCGGTGGCAGGGTCCAGCACGCCGACGCTCTGGTCCGCCACGTACGCGATCAGGCCGTGCACCAATCCACCTGCAAGCGGCGATGGACTGTGGACGGGCGGCGCGGCGGAACTGCCGGTGCACGCGGCCAACAGCAGGACGGCCATCATCAACGCGAGGCGTCTGGGCATGAGCAGCCGATCTTATCCCTCCGTGTTACCCCAACGAAGGCCCGCGCGTTTCGGTATCTAGATGAAATCAGTGGGTCCCATCCGCATCGGGTTTACCCGCCGCAACTTCGTGTTGCTGGCCGTCATCGCGCTGCTGGCAGTGGCCTGCGGTGCGGTTGGAACTGGCAGCGGCGCGAATCCAACGCCGTCCTCGGGTGGGATGGGATTCGATGTCACCGCAACGGAAAAGGACCACGCCGTCACCATGCATGCGGGCCAGAAGCTCGAGGTGGTGCTCCACGCCGGCAATGGAATGGTGAACTGGTCCCATCCCGTGTCCAACGACACGTCGGTTCTCTCGCCCATAGTGGATCCAGCCGCGACGGCCGCCCGCGGCGTGACCCTCGCCGCTTTCGAGGCCAAGAAGTCGGGCCAGGTCGAGGTCACGTCGATGTCGGGTCCTGTCTGCCCGTCGGGCGCGATGTGCCCGATGTACGCGATCGCCTACACGCTGACGGTGACGGTTACGCCGTAGCGGGCATGCCGGCGGCGCGGATCGCGGCCGCGATCGCATCGAGCTGAGCGCGCGCGGGCGCGTGCTCGTACGTGTCCGGGAAGGTGAGGCCGAAACCGTCTTTGGGGTAGCGCGGGATGACGTGCACGTGGAAGTGCGGAACGTCCTGGTAGGCGGCCTCGCCATCCATCACGAGCAGGTTCACACCGCTCGCTCCTAGCGTTTGGCGCGCGGCCGCGGCAAGCTTGCGCGCGACCCGAAAGGTGCGCATCGCCGCGGTCTCGTTGATATCAGTCATCAGCACCGCGTGCTCGCGCGGCACGACCAGCATGTGGCCCTGCGTGATCGGCTGGACGTCCATGAAGGCGACGACTGTGTCGTCCTGGTAGGTGAAGCTGGCGGGCGACTCCCCGTGCAGGATCTGGCAGAAGATGCAGTCGCCGGCCATGCCGCCGAAAGCTTAAACGGCGGTTCAGGAATCCGGGTCGGTTTGGGCGTTCACCTCCCCGCTCGCCGGGGAGGTCGCCTCGGATAGTCCGGACTATCCGGGGTTTGCACCGGGCTTGAGGCCAGTTTGTCCGGACTATCCGGAGGTTCAGGCGACGGTTCAGGAATCCGAGTCGGTCTGGGCGTTCACCTCCCCGCTCGCCGGGGAGGTCGGAGGCGAAGCCTCCGGGTGGGGACGCACGGGAGCCATGGCTGGTTCGCTGGCGCCATTCGTTGAAGCCTCGACCTCGGCCGGCACCGTCAGCGGCTCGGAGCCGTTAGACGCGGTTGCCGCGTCGCCGTTGACCACGCCCTCGACTGGCGTGCGCTGGCCACGGCGGCGCCGCCGGGCCCTGCGGTCGCCGCGGTGCGGGCGCGACAGCCGCTGCACCTGCGAGCGGATGCCGACCCTCTGGCAGGCGGTGACGACAGCCCCGACGCCGGCCACCAGCCCGTCGTCCTTGCAATGCTCGAACAGCGGGCCGAAGAGCTCAGGCGCGCCGCCGATGACGGTCTTCGAGTCCCCGACGATCACGAGCAGCTTCTTGGCCCGCGAGATCGCGACGTTGACCCGGTTGGGGTCGTTGAGGAAGCCGATCGCCGCCCGGTCGTTGGAGCGCACCAGGGACAGGATCACGGCGTCCGACTCCCGGCCCTCGAAGGCATCCACCGACTCGATGTCTTCCGGCGGCACGATGCCCTTGAGCGCTCCCTGGAGCCGGTTGACCTGCGAGTTGTACATCGCGATCACGGCCAGCTTCGCTTTGCGCACGCGGCGCCGGATGATCGACGTGATGTCCTTGCACAGCGCGACCTCGAACTCGTTCGCGACCGACCGCTGCGCGTCGCGGTATTCGTCCTGGGCGCCGGTGTCCACCCAGACCAGCTCGCGGTCGAAAGGCCAGGGCAGCGGCATCCTCGGATGCGGCGCTTCGTGGATGAGCTTGCCTTCGTAGAAGAGGTCCGAGACGACACGGCCGATCGGCTCACGCATCCGGTACTGGCGCGGCAGCATGATCTTGGAGCCGGCCGGCACCTTGTCCCAGATCCAGCCGTAAAAGCTGTCGTCGCGCACGACCTCGTCCAGCGGCTGCTCGATCTTGAACGTCGACGCGGCCTCCTCCATGACCGGGGGCAGCTGGTTGAGGTCGCCGATCATGACCCAGCGCTTGGCCAGCGGCATCAGCGCGAGCGCCTCGTTGGCTCGGACCTTGTTTGCCTCGTCGAGGATCAGCCAGTCGAACACTTTGAAGCGCAATCGCGAATCGATGGTCAGGCGGTTGCACGTCCCGGCGACAAGGTTGTACGGCTCGAGGTCGTCGCTCTCCACGAGCGTCGGGCGAAGCCGGCGGGGCACCTTGCCCGGTTCCGCGATGCGCGCCTGCCGCACGTGCGAGAAACCGAGGAGCCTCTCCTGGCCGGTGTCGACTGCGTCGTTGGAGTGCGATGACATGAGAATGGACGCGTTGGGGTTGCGGCCCAGGATGCGCCGGATCGACTCCACGATGGCGGTCGTCTTGCCGGTCCCGGGCGGTCCCTGGATGAGGTAGAGCTGCCCAGGTCGCATGCCCATGACGCGAGACACGGCCTCCGCCTGCTCCTCGTTGGGGTCGGGCAGGTGGTGGGCCTTCTTGCCGTCCAGCGGCACGCGAGGCGGTGTGCCCAACCACCCGGTGTCGGCCAGCTCGGCGGCCAGCGCGCCGGTGCGCGGGCTGCCGATCTGCAGCTGGCGGATGACCGAGCGCTGGGCTTCGAACATCTCCACGCTTGCGGTCGGCAGGACGATGCCTTCGTCGGGCAGCGGATCGTAGCGGCGGAAGCTCACCCACAGGTTTGAGCCCTGGATGCGATCCAGCGACATCCCGCGGTATTCGGGGAAGCCTGCGGAGCGCACGGTCAGCGAGTCGATGCCGCGGTAGATGCGGCCGTCTGCGTCGTCGACCAGGTGCAGGATGGCCCGCACGTACTCACCGCCGCGCATGTCTTCGCCGCAGCTCGGGCAGTGGATCCCGTTCGAGGTCGGAACCTCGGTCTCGCACTTCGGGCACTCGATCCACTGCTCGGTCGCCTCATAGCGCCGGACGGCCGCCTCGGCGAGCTTCTCCCGGTAGTCCCGGAGGTGCTCGATGAAGCGCATGGTCGAGTCGAGCATCGGGTGCGTCTTGGCCTGCTCGCGCAGGGCGATGGCGGTGAAGCCCTCCAGGTCGCCGTCCCACTCCTTGACCACGTGGAGCTCCTGGAAGCCGAGCCGGAGACGGTTCTTCTCCATCTCAAGCGTGCCTTCCAGCTCCTGCCAGTCCGTGATCTCCAGGGCCAGGCCCATCGGCGTCCGGCCGAGCTTGCCCGTCAGGAGCGTGGTGCTGACCTGGCCGATGAACTCGAGCGGCTTTTCCGGCTTGACCACGTTGTAGGTGCCGTCGATGACCTTCTGTTCCTGGAGCACCTGGCGCAGCAGCTCGGCGCCACCGTGGGCCTCCAGGGCCAGCACCTTGGCCGCCGCGGGCGTGCCGGGACGGACGCGGATGCCAAGGCGTCCGGTCTGGATTTCCTCCCCCGGGATGTCGGGGTTCCAGAGCGGCAGGACGTCGCCGGGTATGGGCATGCTCATGCCAGGCGAGCCTTGACAGTGGTACGGGCGGAACGTGTGTTGAGGATCAAGTCAGGTTAAAAAGGGGTCCCCAGACGGGACCTAGCACCCCAACGGGCAGCGCCTACGTTACCACATCGGGCGATGGGTCAAGATTTGGATCGCGATGTGGAAGAACCGGCTCAAGCCGTACGACCTGCTGTCCAAGGATGAGGTCAACACCATCCACGAGCAGGCGATGACCATCCTGGAGGAGATCGGGGTCGACTTCCTCCACGACGGCGCTCGGGAGCTGTTCCAGAAGGCGGGCATGCGGGTCGAGGAGAACCGCGTGCGCTTCGAGCGCGCGTTTGTCCTGGAGCAGGTTGCCAAAGCCCCCGCCACGTTCGAGCTCCAGGCGCGGAACGCCTCACGGACAGTGACGCTGGGCGGCGACAACATGGTGACCGCGCCGGTCTACGGGCCGCCATTCGTCACCGACCTCGAGCGCGGCCGGCGTGGCGCGACGATCGAGGACTTCACGAACTTCGACAAGATGGCGCAGGCGGTGGAGCAGATCCACTGCGCGGGGGGCACGACGGTCGAGCCCGAGGATTTGCCGCTGGGGACGCGGCACCTGGACATGGTCTATTCCCACCTTCGCTGGACGGACAAACCCTTCATGGGCAGCGTGATCTCGACGGAGGGCGCGCGCGACACGATCGAGATGGCCTCGATCGCCCTCGGCGGCCGGGACAAGATCGAAAAGACGCCCGCGATCATCAGCCTGATCAACGTGAACAGCCCCCTGCGCTATGACGACCGCATGCTTGGTGCGCTGGTCGAGTACTCGCTGGCGGGTCAGCCGGTGATCGTGACCCCTTTCTTGATGGCCGGCGCCATGTCACCCATGGGCCTCGCCGGCACGGTCGCGCAGCAGACCGCGGAGGCGCTGGCCGGCATCGCCCTCGTCCAGCTCATCCGGCCCGGCACGCCAAGCGTGTACGGCTCCTTTCTCACCAACACCGACATGCAGTCGGGCAGCCCCGCGTTTGGCACACCGGAGTCGGCGATGGGCATCCTCGCGAGCGCGCAGATGGCGCGTCATTACAAGCTTCCGTTCCGCGGCGGCGGCGCGCTCACCTCATCGAAGGCGCCTGACGCCCAGGCGGCGTACGAGTCGATGATGTGCATGTGGCCGACCATCCTCGGCCGCGTCAATTTCGTCCTTCACGCCGCCGGGTGGTTGGAGAGCGCGCTGCTCGCTTCCTACGAGAAGTTCGTCATCGACGTCGAGCAGCTCCGCATGTTCGAATGGATCCTCGGGCATGGACTTCCTGTCGACGAAGAGGGGCTGGCGATGGACGCGCTGCGCGAGGTTGGGCCCGGCGGACATTTCCTCGGCGCCGAGCACACGATGCGCAACTACCGGACCGGGTTCTACCGGCCGTGGATCTCTTCGACCGAGAACTTCGACCGGTGGCAGCGCTTCGGCTCGCGCACGACCGAGGTGGTCGCCGCCGAGCGCTGGAAGCAGCTGCTGGCGGAGTACCCGGACCCCGGGATCGACCCGGGTGTCGACGAAGAGCTGAAGACTTTCATCGCGAGGCGCAAGATAGAGATCGGTGCCGACGCCTGAGTCGGAGCTTTCGGGCCTTGTCGACGCGCTTTCGTCAGCCAGGCCCGCCCCAGCCAGTGGCTCGGCCGCCGCGGCGACGACCGCCTTGGCAGCGGCGCTTCTGGAAAAGGTGGCGCGGCTTTCCGCGAAACACTGGGCGGACGCTGCTCGAGCACAGAAACGCGCTCACGCTCTCCGGCTCCGTTCCGAGGAGCTCATCCAGCTGGACTCGCTGGCGTACCTGGAGTTCGTCCACGCGACGAGGTCAGGCAGGGGCGTCGATGCTGCCCGACAGAAGACGATCGACGTGCCGATGGCCATCGCCGGCTCGGCGGCCCAGGTGATCGACCTCGCTCGCGACCTCGAGACCAACGGCAACCCGAACCTGCGGGCGGACGCGGCCGCGGCGGCGATCCTTGCCCAGGCGGCTGCTACGACGGCCGAGATGCTGGTTCGGGTTAACGAGTCAGCTCGCCCGCAAGCCTCTCGAGACCGCGCAGGTGGTCCTGGTCGTGCTCCAGCGCGATCTCGAGGTAGCGATCGACCGTCACCTCCCCATACCGCTCGTGGTGACCGGTCAAAGCCCGCTGTTCGCCGCCCAGAGTCTTTACGTAGCCGATCAGCATCAGCCGGGTCGCAGTCCACTCGTCCAGCGCGTCGTCGAGGTGAATCCCGCTGAAATCGCTTCCGTCATTGGTGAAGAAGTCGAACGTCGGGTTCTCGCCCGCGGCGATGGAGCGGATTCTCGGCACGTAGCAGTCGCGCTCTGTCGCGGCCAGATGTGCGGCGATGTCGCGTAGATCCCACGCGCCGACCCTCGCCGACGGGTCGTCGGCCGCGATTCGAAGCATCGCGATGACGAGCTGCTGGCTGTTCAGGAGCTGGTCGAAGATGGCGTCGCTCACGACGGACTCAGCAGCCGGGCCCGTGGATTGGCGGCCGTCAGCTCGTCCACTATCTGATTGAGCACATCGGCAGGCGAACCGGATCGTTCCTCGACCGGGCCCCACTTCCAGCCTTCGAGGTATGCGTCCATGTCGGTCGACCCGTCCTTCATCGCGTAAGCGTCGATCGCGGCCTGGAAGTAGTCCGGCAGCATCCGCTTGGTCTCGGAATCCCCGTCCCACGCCTTGACCTGGGAAGGAATGTGCTTCCAGAACATGACCTGATACTTAGCCACGAAGAGACATGACACCTTCGCCTCCCCGCTCGCCGGGGAGGCCGGCCGCAGGCCGGGTGGGGGGATCCGCACCCTCTACCAACGCGGCAAGCCGCTCTTCGAGTTCCCCGAGCCCGACATCCTCGATCTCCAGTGGCAGCCCAAGGTAGGCGGCGATCTCGCCGGCCTTCTCCGCGAGCCGGGGATTGGGGACCTGCCTCAGATAAAGCACCGCCTCGTAGTTACCGAAAAGCATCGGTTTCAATTCCGGGTCGCGATCGAGGCCGAGCCCCTTGATGACCGCGCGGTCGAAGTTGCGCACCAGCCAGTCGGTGAGGAAGAAGGTGCCGGGCTTGCTTTCGGTGACCTCTTTGAAACGCCGTTCGCCTGCATACATCTCGTAGCAGTGCGGGCCGCGCAATCGCACGGCGCCTGTCTCCTCCAGCACCGGCTCCAGCTTGCCGGTGGTCCCGCATTCGCCATAAACGACCACCAGGTTCTTGTATCGAGGTCGCAGCTCACGCAGCTTGTCGCGCAGCTCGTCGACGATCCGTGAGGGATAGAGGTGAAGCAGAGCGGAAACCCCGTACACGTCGACGTCCCAACCGCGCCTTGTGATGATGTCCTTCACGTCGCGGCCGAGTGCGCCGCAGATGACGAGGGCGGTGGCGCTCATTGGATGGGCGCCAGTTGGGGGAATCCGAGCACCGAGATGAACGAGTCGTTGAAGTCCGAGCGTCCGGAGAGCTCGATGTACTCGATGCGCGATGGGAGCTCGAAGGCGACCTGGCGTTCGCGGTAGGACAGGAGCGCGATCTTGGCGCCCTCCCCGGCGGAGTTGCCGACCGCGATGATGCGGTCGACAGCGACCGGCGGAACCAGGCCGATGATCTTGGCGCTCTCGGGGTTGAGGTACGACCCAAACGATCCGCCCAGCAGCACCTCGTCGAGGTCATCCACGGTGACACCGAGGATGTCCATCAAGACCTTGATCCCGGTCGCAATGGATCCTTTCGCGAACTGGAGCTCGCGGATGTCGCGCTGCGTCAGGTAGACGCCGTCCGCCAGGAGGAACGCGCGCATCCCGTCCACGTCGATCAGGCGGTCGTGCAGCGGATGATGGGGCACGTCCTCGGGTTTCTTGAAGCGGCCCGAGTACTCGAGAAGGCCCGCGAGCAGCAGCTGGGCCACGGCGTCGACAAGGCCGGAACCGCAGATGCCCTCGGGCGGCACATCGCCGCCGATGATCTGAAGCTCGACGCGGTCGCTGAGCTGGACGCCCTCGATCGCGCCCACCGTCGCGCGCATGCCGCATTTGATCTGGCTGCCTTCGAAGGCGGGACCGGCGGGCGCTGCGGTGGCAAGCGCGCGTTGGGCGCTGCCGAGGACGATCTCGCCGTTCGTCCCGACGTCGACGAAGACGCGGATCCTGTCTTCGCGCGCGACGCCCGTCGCCAGCACGCCGGCCACGATGTCGGCGCCGACGTACGCGCCGAGCGCGGGCAGCGTCTGGATGTAGCCGTGGGGATGGATCTGCAGGCCGATCTCGCGCGCCGCGACGCTGAGCTCGTCCATGAACGCGGGCGTAAACGGCGACATGGACAGCGGAGTTGGGTCGATGCCGAAGACGTTGCCGACGACGACTGCCTCGTATGTCTGCTGAGGCGTGACGCCAGTCTCGCGATAAAGCTCGCCGAGGACCGTGTTCATCGTGCCGACCACCGCGTCCTGCAGCTCCTGGATCGCCTCAGGTCCGTTCATGCCGTGGCTGATACGAGAGATGACGTCCGCCCCGAAAGGCGCCTGGCCGTTGAGGGTCGACAGCACCGACGCGGCCATTCCGGTGCGCAGGTTCATCAGCGTCCCGACGAGGGTGGTCGTCCCGACGTCAAAAGCGACCCCGTAACACTCTGCTGTCGTGTCGCCGGCTTCCACCGCGACCAGCTGCTCGCCCGCGAGCACCGCGGTGACGCGAAAGCCGGCCTCCCGGAAGACCGGAGGCAGCGTGCGCAGCACAGCGACGCCGGCGACCATGTCGTGACCTTCTTCGGTGAGGGCATCTCGCAGGCGTGCTACGTCGCTGCGCTGGTCCTCCATCGATGGTTCGCTGAGCTCGAGGTACACCTTGCGCACGTTCGGGTCGAGGATGACGAGCCGGCCGAGGCCCATCGTCGCGGCCTTCGGCACCCGCAGCAGTTGCGGGACCTCGCAGGTCATGTCCTCGTAGACCCGCGCCTGGCACGACAGGCGCCAGCCGTCTTCTATCTCGGAAGGGCGCAGCTGCCGGTGGTCGGCGGTTTCGGCGTCGCGGCGTCCCTGGATCACACGCACCTTGCACTTGCCGCAGGTGCCTCGTCCTCCGCACGTGGAGTCGATCGGCAGACCGATCCAGTGCGCGGCGCTGAACACCGTGGTGCCTGCCGGGACACGCGTCGTCCGGTCGTAGGGCAGGTACGTGACCTCGAGCTTGCGCTGGATCATTGCGCGACTTTGGCGGCCTGGTCCGCCCGAAAGTTGGCGATCCAGCGCATCGCGTACTCGTCATGACCCAGCAGCAGGTCGCCGGCGAGGATGGCGCGGCGCACCTGCGCCTCGAGTGGGTTGGTGATCGCGCAGGTCAGCCCTGCGTGCATCGCCAGCGGAAGAAAGGCCGCGTTGACGGTCGGCCGGTCCGGCAGGCCGAAGGAAACGTTGGACGCCCCGCACGTCATGTTGTTGCCGAGCCTGTCGCGGATGAGCCGCATGGTCTCCAGGGTGATCAAGCCGCACGTGGGGTCGGCGGCCACGGTCATCGCGATCGGGTCGATGATCACGTCCTCCTGCGGGATGCCGTGGTCGGCGGCGCGCTCGATGATCCGCCGCGCCAGCGCGAGCCGCTCCTCGGGGACCATCGTGATCCCGGTCTCGTCATTCGCCATGCCGATGACGGCGGCCCCGTGCTTTTTGACCAGCGGCAGGATCCGTTCCATCCGCTCTTCTTCCGCGGTGACGGAGTTGACCAGCGCCTTGCCCTCATAGGCGGACAGGCCCGCCTCGAGCGCCTCGATGATCGACGAGTCGATGCAGATCGGCAGGTCGGTCACCTCCATGACCGCCCGGATCGCGGACACCAGAAGAGCCGGCTCATCGATCGCCGGGATGCCCGCGTTGACGTCGAGCATGTGGGCGCCGGCGGCGGCCTGCGCCTGGGCGTCGGAGCGCACCCGGTCCATCACGCCCTCTTTCATCTCCGCGGCCAGGACCTTGCGACCCGTTGGGTTGATGCGCTCGCCGATGATCACGAAGGGGCGGTCGCCGGAAACGACAATCTCGCGACCACGCGAGGAGAGACGAGTCTCCAAGGAACTAACCCTTTCTCAGCGTCTCGTCGATTTTCATCACGGCCTGCTCCAGCGCCTCCGCTCCTTTCGAAGGTCCGCTTCGATCGCCGACGAGCTGCTTGGCCATCCGCGTCGCCATCGAGGCGTCAGGTGCGTAGCTGTCGGCCCCGACGTGCTTCGCGTACTCCTGCGTGACCGGTGCGCCCCCGACCGCGATGTGGACCTTGTCCCGCAGTCCTGCTTTGGACAGCGCATCGATGTTGGCCTTGAACATGGGCATCGTCGTGGTCAAGAAGGCGGAGAAGCCGACGATGTCGGGCTCGTGCTTCTGGACGGCCTCGACGAACTTCTCCGGCGGGGTGTTCACGCCCAGGTCGTAAACCTCGAAGCCCGCGCCCTCGAGCATGATCACGCACAGGTTCTTGCCTATGTCGTGGATGTCGCCCTTCACGGTGCCGATCACGTAGCGGCCGACCGGCTTGGCGCCCGTCTCGGCGATGAGCGGCCGGAGGATCACGAGCGCGCCCTGCATGGCGCGGGCGGCGATCAGCATCTCGGGGACGAAGAAGTCGCCCTTCTCGAACCGGCGGCCGACCTCCTCGAGGGAGGGGATGAGTGCCTTGAACAGGATGTCCATGGGGTCCATCCCCAGCAGCAGCGCCTCTTCCGTCAGCGCCTTGACCTCAGGCGCGTGCCCGTTGAGCGTGTGCTCGAACAGCTCCGCGCGGATCTCTTCCTGGCGGCTCACCGTCTGCTCATCGTACCGCCCTGTTGCGCAGAATAGATAATGTTGCGCAATGAGCAACGACGCGCCCAGGGACGTCGCGGTCCGCTCGGTCGAGCGAGCGATCGCGATCCTCGACCTGCTCGCCCAGGGTGACTGGCGCACAGGCGCCGAGGTGGCGCGAGGACTCAAGGTCCACCGCTCCACCGCGCTGAGGCTGCTTGCCACCCTGGAGCGCCATGCCCTCGTCGAGCGGGACCAGCGCACCGCCAGGTATCGGCTCGGCCGCCGGCTGCCGCAGCTGGCCAGCGTCGTGACCGGGGAGTTCGACCTTCGCTACGTGGCCCGACCGGTGTGCGAGCAGCTCGCAGCGGCAACCGGCGAAACCGCCACCCTCGACGTCCTGGTGGGCGACGTCATCGTACCCATCGAGCAGGCCACCGCCTCGACGTCCGTGGTGAGCGTCAACTGGCTTGGTCGCCGGACACCTGTCCACTGCACGGCGAGCGGCAAGGCCATCCTGGCCTTCGGGCCGCCAGCGGTCCGGGAGCGCATGCTGGCGGGGCCGCTGGAGCAGGTGACCCCGCGCACCATCACAGACCGCACCGAGCTCCAGGCGCAGCTGGACGGGGCGCGGGAGTCGGGTATCGCACGGACCCATGAAGAGCTGGAGCTCGGCCTCGACGCGCTGGCGGCACCGGTCTTCGGAGCCGACGGTGAGGTCGTTGCCGCCCTGGACATCTCGGGTCCCTCGCACCGGCTTCGCGCCGGCGCCCGCCCAGAGCTCGACCGGCTGACCATCGAGAGTGCGGCGGACGTGTCACGACGGCTGGGCTATCGCGGGAAGCGTGCTGAAACCTGACGATCAGGTGGGATTAACCCGGCCCTAACTGAAATCAACCGCACGGCGGAACTCTGTCCTTGCAACGTCGGCGAGGGCGAGCCATGATTGCGCCTGTCTGCCTGGTCGCATGCCCCGCGACGGGCTATTTGGAGGGGAACTAAGCATGAAGTTCGGCAAACTCACACGCCACCTTGGCCTCGCCGTGGTGGCGGTTTTCGTGGTGGCTGCCTGTGGCAGCTCGCCGAGCAACAGCTCGGCCTCGTGCAGCGAATCGGCAGCCAAGACCGCCACCTCGGCCTCGGGCTGTGGCGGCATGGACGCTCTCGTTGCCGCTGCCAAGGCGGAAGGCAAGCTCACTGTGATCGCCCTGCCGCCGGACTGGGCCAACTACGGAGAGATCATCAGCGCGTTCACGGCGAAGTACAACATCCCGATCACCTCGCTCAACCCGAACGGCAGCAGCCAGGACGAGGTCAACGCGTTCGACGGCACCACCCGTGCCCCCGACGTGGTCGACGTCGGCCAGCCGGTGGCGCTTGCCAACACCGCCAAGTTCACGCCGTACCAGGTGGCGACGTGGAAGGACATCCCGGCCGGCGCAAAGGAGGCGACGGGCCTCTGGTACAACGACTACGGCGGCTACATGGGCATCGGCTACGACTCGAGCAAAGTGCCGGCCATCACGTCCGTTGCGGACCTGCTTGGATCCGCTTTCAAGAGCAAGGTCGCCCTCGCGGGTGACCCCACGAAGTCCAACCAGGGGCTGAACGGCGTCATCATGGCCTCCGTCGCCAACGGCGGCTCCCTGGACGACGTGAGCAAGGGCGTCGACTTCTTCAAGCAGCTGAAGCAGAAGGGCAACTACGTCCCAGTGGTCGGAACCGCCGCTACGGTCAAGGCGGGTCAGACCCCGGTGTTGTTCGAGTGGGACTACCTTTCCACCTCGCACGGCAAGGACGTCTCAACCTGGAAGATCTTTGTGCCGACCAACGCAATCATCGGCGGCTACTACAACCAGGCCATCAACAAGGACGCTCCGCACCCCGCGGCCGCGCGGCTGTGGGAGGAATTTCTCTACTCCGACCAGGGCCAGAACCTCTGGCTCAAGGGTGGCGCTCGTCCCATCCGCCAGGCAGCGATGACGACTGCCGGCACGGTCGACACCGCATCGGCCGCCAAGCTTCCTCAGGTGCCGGGGACCCCGCAGGTCCCGACCGGTGACCAGACGTCGAAGGCCAGCCAATATGTCGTTGCCAACTGGTCCCAGGCCGTGTCTTGACGGCAGCCAGCAGCCCGGCGTTGAGTTCCGCCGCTCGCCCTCTCGAGGGTGGGCGGCGGCCGACTCTTTCCTGGGTTGGAGTCGTCCCGTTCTTCTTGTATGTCGGCGTGTTTCTGCTGCTGCCGACCGCGATCATCGTCGGAGGATCGTTGCTGACGCCTAGCGGCAGCTTGTCCTTCGCGAACTTCGAAGGGATCAACAAGCCCTACATGTTCAAGGCGTTTGCCAGCAGCATCGCCATCTCCGCTGTGAGCGCCGTCGTCGGCGCATTTGTGGGCGCGCTACTCGCCTACGCCGTGGTCACAGGTAAGCCGGACGGCATCTTGCGCCGCACCGTGATGTCGGGCGCAGGGGTGCTCGCGCAGTTCGGCGGCGTGACGCTGACGTTTGCATTCATCGCGACGCTGGGCACGGTCGGTTTTGTATACGTGTTCCTGCTGCAGCACGGCATCGACATCTACGCCAGAGGTGTTTGGCTTTACGACCAGGCCGGCCTGACCCTCATCTATCTGTACTTCCAGATCCCGCTGATGGTCCTCGTCTTCGCGCCCGCGCTGGACGGCATCCGTCCCCAGTGGCGCGAGGCGACCGACAGCCTGGGCGGCGGGACGTGGCACTACTGGCGCTACATCGCGGGCCCTCTGTTGTTTCCGTCGTTCCTCGGCTGCACTCTGCTGCTCTTCGCCAACGCTTTCTCGGCGTACGCGACGGCTTCGGCGCTCCTCACCCAGGGCGGTGTGATCTTGCCGCTCCAGATCCAGTTCCTGCTCACGAGCGAGACGGGATCCAGCCAGCCCGGCTATGCCAAGGCGCTGGCGCTGGCGATGATTGTCATCGTCCTGGTCGTCATGACGCTCTACACGCTGCTCCAGCGGCGCACCGCTCACTGGCTGCGGTGAACAAACCATGAACAGGTCGCGACGGATCAAGCTCCAGATCTTCCGCATCACGGTCTTCCTTGTGCTGGGGGCCTTTTTCCTGGTTCCGATCGGCGCGATGTTCGAGTTCTCGACTCGCGGCAACGCGATCAACGCCCCGCGCACACTTGAGGCCTGGATTCAGATCGCCAAGACGCCCGGCCTGACCGACGCGATCGTCGCGTCGCTCGAGCTTGCGGCGATCACCTCGATCCTGATGCTGGTGCTTGTACTTCCGACCATGGTGTGGGTAAGGCTGCGCCTTCCTCGAATCAGCCGCATCGTCGAATTCATCTGCCTCATGCCGCTGACCGTTCCCGCCATCGCCCTCGTGGTCGGGATCAAGCCCATCTTCATCTGGATGAGCAACTTCACCGACTCGATCCTGATTCTTTCGTTTGGCTACGTGATCCTCGTCCTGCCTTACAGCTATCGCTCCCTCGACGCCGGGCTCTCCGCGATCGACCTGAAGACCCTGTCCGAGGCAGCTCGCAGCCTTGGCGCGGGATGGGGCACGGTGATGTGGCGGGTGGTGGTCCCGAACATGCCCAGCGCCATCCTCAACGCGTGCCTGCTCTCGGTGGCGCTTGTCCTCGGCGAGTACACGTTCGCGAACCTCATGAACTACGAGAATCTCCAGGTGGCGATCGCTTACGTCGGCCTCACAAGTGCAGGCACCTCGATCGCCGTCGCCGTGGCGTCCTTGATCTTCGCGTTCGCGCTTCTGCTCATCCTTTCGTTTGTGCGCCGGCCGCGGACCGGATTTGCCGCGGCTGACCCCGTTGAGCTTGACCTGGCGAAGCCACTCGCCCTTAGTGGCGCCGTGATTGGGAGGGCGGGTAGATGACGGCGACGGGAAGCTCGGAGGGTCGGGCGGGCGTCGAGGTTCGACTCGAACACCTCACTCGCAAATATGCGACGACCACCGCTCTGGACCGGTTGACCCTGACGCTCGCCCCGGGCGAGCTCGTCGCGCTGCTCGGCCCGTCCGGATGCGGCAAGACCACAGCCCTCCGCCTGCTCGCCGGCCTCGAGGAAGCCGACAGCGGCCGGGTGATCATCGCCGGCAAGGACGTGACCAACGTGCCGGCGAACCGTCGCAACATCGGGATGGTTTTCCAGGCCTACTCGCTGTTTCCGCACATGAGCGCGCGGCAGAACGTGGAGTTCGGCATGCAGCTGCAGCATGTCGGCCCGGCGGAGAGGCGGGAACGTGCGACCGAGGTGCTCGACCTGGTCGGCCTTGCAGCGCACGCTAACAAGTTCGCCCACCAGCTTTCAGGCGGTCAGCAGCAGCGCGTCGCGCTGGCCCGCGCGCTTGCCATCAAGCCAAAGGTGCTGCTGCTCGACGAGCCGTTGTCGGCCCTCGATGCAAAGGTCCGCGCGCGCCTGCGCGACGAGATCCGGCGGGTCCAGCTCGAGGTCGGCATCACGACGCTCTTCGTCACCCACGACCAGGAGGAGGCGCTGGCCATCGCCGACCGGGTAGGCGTCATGCAGTCAGGCCACCTCGAGCAACTTGGGCCGCCGACCGAGATCTACTCGCGACCTGCCACGCCGTTCGTGGCCGAGTTCGTCGGCCTGACCAACCGCATCAAGGGCGAGGTGCACGGTGGGACGGTCGATGTCCGCGGCACCCGCATCCCGCTGGTCGATCCCGATGTGGACGACGGTCCCGCCACTGCGCTCGTGCGGCCCGAGGCGGTGACACTCGCCAGCAACGGCGAGATGGAGGACGGGCCTCTGGTTGGGACCGTCATCGCCATCGCGTTCCTCGGGGCCATGAGCCGGGTGACGGTGGATCTCGGCGACACGATCGTGCTCGCTCAGATGGCGACCTCGGCTGCTTCTCAGACGCCGGCCGGGACCAAGGTGCGGCTCACGCTGCGCCCCGATCCCGTGCTCATTCAGAGGGAACAACCGGCCGCCACCGCTCCGTGAGGTGACGCGATCGGTTTTGACCACCGAACGGCGATTGGGCGCCGGCGCCACGCTGCGGACCGGCGTGCGGGCTGCGTATCGGGGTGTTGCCGAGATTGCCGGCGAACCGCATGCCGTGCGGAGCGATCTCGCGGCGGGCGATGCGAAGCCAGAGGGCAAGGCAATCGCGTGCTTCGTTCACATAACGGACCTGCACGTCACCGACGCCCAATCGCCCGCGCGGTTCGAGTTCATCAACCGCGAAGCGGAGGACCCACGCTTCCGCGAGCTGCTGACCATGCAGCGGCCGCATGAGCTGCTGAACACGCACGCGATCGCTGCAATGGTGCGTGCCATCAACACCGTTGCCGAGGGTCCTCTGACACGCAGCGCCGTGCAGCTCGCGGCAATGACCGGCGATGCGGTCGACAACGCCCAGCGCAACGAGCTGACGAATTTCCTGTCGCTGTTCGACGGAGGCGATGTCCGTCCCGACTCCGGAGCCCCAGGCTATGACGGAGTGCAGCGGGCGGACTGGCCGGGCGACATCTTCTGGAAGCCCGACGGCCTCCCCGCCGACGATCTGTTTCAGCGCAACCTCGGTTTCCCGCAGCACCCGGGCCTGCTGGACGTCGCGACGCTGCCTTTTCAGTCCGAAGGCCTCGCCGTTCCGTGGTTGCGGTGTTGGGGAAATCACGAACAGGTCTGCCAGGGCGTCGGGGTTGTGACGGCGGCGCTGGCCGATGCGATGACAGGATCGCGCAAACCGATCGAGCTGCCGCCTGGCCTCGACCGCAATCGCGCCGTCGATGTCTTCGTGGCCAATCCCGAGCGCTACATGTCCGGCGCTTCGCTCGTCGTGCCCGCGGACCCGGAGCGCCGACCCATCAAGCGGAGCGATCTTCTGCCCGCTTCCTACTACGTCCACGACTCGGGCAGCGTCCGGTTCATCACGCTCGACACCGTCTGCGACGCCGGCGGCGCCGACGGAACGATCGACGCCGCGCAGCTGCAGTGGCTGGAGGAGCGCATGGGGGAGGCGCGCGACCGCTACGTCGTCATCCTCTCCCACCACGGATACGACACGCTTTCCAACCCGCGCGGGGAGCGCCGCGCCGACGAGCTGCTCGCCTTGCTCCAGCGCTTTCCCAACGTCGTGCTGTGGCTCAACGGCCACATCCACGCCAATCGCATCACGCCCCGAGGCGGCTTTTGGGAGGTGACCACGAGCTCCATGGTCGATTGGCCATGTCAGGCGCGACTGATCGAGATCTATCGGACCGGGGATGGCCTGCTGGCCATCGGCTGCACCATGCTCGACCACGACGGCGCGGGCCTGGCCGGCCTGCACCGCGAGCTGGCGGGCAACATCCCCCTCAACGGCTTTGATTCCTGGCGCGGGGGGATGCCGGCCGACCGCAACACCATCCTCCTCGTGCCCAACCCGCGGTAGGGATTCTGTTGCGCACAGCGCGACAGTGGCGTATAGTGCGACAGCGCACGTGGTGAGGCCGGTGGGCACTCGGGGTGTTGGGCGGGGTCTGGCCGCCTTCCTCCGCGCGCCGCGGTACGAGATTTTCCCGACCGACGACATCCTGGCCGTGGTGGCCCAATACGTGCCCAAAGAAGTCACGATCACCGTCACCGCCTCGCCCCGGCGAGGCCTGCCGGCGACGGTTCACCTGGCGGTCAACCTCGCGCGGCTTGGCTACACAGCGATACCTCACCTGTCCGCAAGACTGATCCGCGACCGCGTGGAGCTGGGCCAGATCCTCGAGGCGGTCCGCGCGGCTGGAATCCACGGCATCTTCGTCGTCGCGGGCGACGCCCGCGAGTCGGCGGGTGAGTTTCCCGACGCCCTTTCGCTTCTCGCCGCGCTCCCACCGGATCACGGTCTGACAGAGATCGGCGTGACCGGATATCCGGAGCGCCACCCCTTCATCCACGACGACGTCACCATCCAGGCGATGTGGGACAAGCGACGATACGCGACCTACATCGTCAGCAACATGAGCTTCGACCCGGACACCGTGAAGGGATGGGTGGAACGGGTGCGGAGGCGTGGTGTCGAGCTGCCGATCTACGTCGGGATGGCCGGTGTGGCCGACCCCGCGCGCCTCCTTCGGCTGTCGACCAAGATCGGTGTGGCGGAGTCAGCCCGTTTTCTGCGCGGCCACCCGAGCTGGCTGGCGCGAATGTTCCGGCCGGGCGGATACGAACCGGGGCGATTCGTGAGCGCGCTTCTGCCCGACATCGCGCAGCCGGACCGGCGCATCGCCGGCCTGCATGTGTTCACTTTCAACGAGATCGAGCCCACGGAGAGGTGGCGCCGCGAGATGCTGTTACGTCTTACGCAAGGAGAGGGTGCATGAAGGTGGAATTTCCGACTGACCTGGACATCGCGCGCAAGGCGCAACTTCTGCCGATGTCCGATATCGCGGCCAAGATGGGCATCGGACCGCACCTGCTCGAGCCGTACGGGCACGACGTGGCAAAGATCAAGCTCGAGGCGATCGACGAGCTGAAGGATCGGCCGAAGGCGAAGTACGTCGTCGTCTCAGCGATCACGCCCACGCCGCTGGGCGAAGGCAAGACCACGACCACCGTCGGCCTCGGCGACGCGCTCGGCCACATCGGGAAAAAAGCAGTGGTCGCCATCCGTCAGCCCTCAATGGGTCCGACGTTCGGCATCAAGGGGGGCGCGGCGGGCGGCGGCTACAGCCAGGTGGTGCCGATGGAGCGCCTCAACCTGCACCTCACCGGTGACTTCCACGCCGTGACCTCGGCTCACAACCTGCTCGCGGCGATGATCGACAACTACATCCATCACAACCTGCGCGAGTTTCCGATCGACCTGCACAGCATCACGTGGCGCCGGGTGCTCGACGTCAGCGACAGGGTGCTGCGCAACGTGGTCGTCGGGCTCGGCGCGCCGGAAGACGGCGTGGTGCGCCAGACGGGTTTCGACATCACGGCCGCATCAGAGGTCATGGCGGTGCTCGCCCTGTCCACGTCCC
>VBGP01000054.1 GCA_005880795.1 Chloroflexota bacterium
TTTCCACTGGAGTCGCGGAAGAAGAGGCGGCTCGGTACCGAGGCCCAGACGGACATCGTCATGCCGGAGGTCGAGTAGATAAGCGAACCGTCGCTCGCGCGCCGGATCTGGTCCGGAGCCGTCGCGCCGGTGCCACCGACGTGAAACGTCTGGAAGAGTGCGATGTACTGGCCGTCAGGGGAGTAGCTGAGGAAGCTGTCGTCCTCGTCAGGGCTGACGCCTCGCCCGGGCACGGCGGGAAGCGTGGTCAGCACCCGGTTGCCAGCTGACCCAACGAGGTGCCACGCGTTCCCGTCGAGGTACGTGATCGAGCGACCATCCGGGCTGACCGCAAACTGACCTGAATTCACGACGCCGCCACCGAAGGTCGCGAGGAGCACGGTCGGACCACCGGCCAGCTGCGCTTCGACGATCTGGCTTTCCGGTGTCGCATAGACGACCGCGGACGAGCTGACGAACTGCGGTGAGATCACATTGGCGTCGAACGTGCAGAGGTTCTTCGCATTCGCGGGGTCCTGGATGTCACGAACCACCACCGTCGGGTCTCCAACCACCGTTCCGATCACGAGGTTGTCGCCGGCCGGTACCGCGGTCGTGCAGTGCACGAGGGTCGCGGGTCCAGGGGAGGAGGTCGCGCTTGGTGAAGTGCCCGTCGAGGGTGTCGCTGTGTCTGTGGTCGCCGCCGTCGATGACGGGGTGGGCGTGTGGGAGGCGGATGGATTCGAGCCGCCGCATGCAGCCACCACGAATATGAGGGCCAGAGCCGCCCCTCTCGCGCGCACGGCGTAACAGTAGCGGGCGAAACCCTAGGCGATCAGTTGACTTAGCAACTTTCGTGTTGCTGTCGGCAATTTGTCGCGGAGGCGGTAGTAGATCCAGATACCGCGCTTCTCTGAATCGACGAGGCCCGCCTCTTTCAGCTTTGCCATGTGATGAGAGATGGTGGGCTGAGTCAGCTCGAGGCCTGCAGTGAAATCGCAGATGCAGATCGGCGCGTTTGCCTTCCATAAGGAGGCGAGAATCGTCAGACGGGTTGGATCGGCGAGCGCCTTCATGAGCTCGGCCCGATCGATGGCCCAGCTCTCCTGAACCACGGGGAGAGCGCAGCACACACCCCGCTCACGAATCATCGGAAGCTCCTTGACGGCCATGAGATGAATGCTACACTATCCATCGACAACTATCGATGGGTTCAGGGAGTCAATGAAATGAGCGAGATCACGGAAGCTGTCAGGGCACGCTACGCGGGGGCGGCGAAGAAGATCGAGCTGCTGCCGATCGATTCGACCGTAGGTTGCTGCCAGGTCGATGGCCCGGACTGCGGATGCGCTGGCTCCTATTCGGCCGGCGAGTTGAAGGAGATCGGTCTCAGCGACGGCATCAGCCTGGGCTGCGGCAACCCGACGGCGCTGGCGAGTCTCGTGCCAGGCGAGGTCGTGCTCGACCTCGGATCAGGCGCGGGGCTCGACGTCCTGCTGTCGGCTCGCCGCGTTTCGCCCGGCGGCCACGCCTACGGTGTCGACATGACTGACGAGATGCTCGCGATTGCCAATCGCAACCGCGACAAGGCGGGTGTCACCAACGCAACGTTTCTAAAAGGGTCCATCGATGCCATCCCGCTGCCCGACGCGTCGGTGGACGTCGTCATCTCCAACTGCGTGATCAACCTCGCCGAAGACAAAGCCGCGGTGATCCAGGAGGCGTTCCGCGTGCTGCGCCCGGGGGGTCGCTTCGCCGTGGCCGACATGGTTGAGCTCGAACCGCTGAGCGCCGAGCTCAAGCAGCGCCTCGACTCATGGGCGGGATGCATCTCCGGCACCGTTCCGATCGACGAATATCGCGCCGCGTTGGTGGGCGCCGGATTCAGCGACCCCGAGTTCGATGTTCACGCGACCCAGGCTTTGCCCGGAGTGGGCAAGGTCGGCAGCGCTTACATCCGTGCCCGCAAGCCCTGACTGCTGACCGGCGCGGCCGACTCGATGCGGCCCAGGGCGATCCGGCGCGCAGCCGCATCGGTGCTGACACCGTCGCGGTCGGCGCGCTGGAAGATCTCAGAAACCGCACCACCGATGCCGGCCAGCTTGGCGTCGAGCACCTCGCGGGTCCAGTGCTGCTCCTCGATCCCGCCGCCGTGTAAGACACCTCCGGCGTTGATGACGAAATCCGGCGCATAGGCGATGCCTCGCTTGCGCAGCAGGTCGGCGTCGGCCGGCGTCTCCAGCTGGTTGTTGGCGCCGCCCGCGATCACGCGGCAGCGAAGACCAGGGATCGATCGCGTGTTGAAGATGCCGCCCGTCGCGCACGGCGCCAGCACGTCGCACTCGGTGGTGAGCGCCGCTTCGGGAGCGACGGTGCGAATGCCTTTGTCGCGCAGGCTCGCCAGCCGGCGAGGATCGATGTCGGTCGCGACCACGGTGGCTCCGGCGCCCGCCAGAAGCTCGATCAGGCGCCCGCCGACGCCGCCCACGCCCTGCACGAGCACGCTTCGCCCGGCCAGGTCGTCAGAGCCGAAGGCGTAGGCGCACGCCGCCCGGATGCCGTGCAGGACGCCGACAGCCGTGTCGGGAGCGGTGTCTCCGGAACCGCCGGCGGCCTCGGTCTTGCAGAAGACGTATGGGGAGACCTCCGCGATCACGTCCATGTCGGTGGCCGAGGTGTTCATGTCTGGAGCGCAGCTGTAAAGGCCGCCCAGGGAGTTGATGAACGCGCCGTACTCGTGAAGGAGGCGGCGGCGCGCGTCACCCAGCGGGATCTCAGGCGTCGGCAGCGCGATCACCGCTTTGCCGCCACCATGTGGAAAGTCGACGCACGCAAACTTCAGGCTCATCGCCTCGGAAAGGCGCATGCCGTCGGCCAGAGCATCGGTCGGGCGCGGATAGTGCTTCATCCGGGTGCCGCCGGCCGCCGAGCCAAGCCGGGTCGAATGCACGCAGATGAACATCCACGTGTCCGTCTCGCGGTCGCGGTGGATCGAGACCGATTCCCCGTCCCAGGCGGCTAGCAGATCTTCCATCGGAACGAGTTTAGGGGGGACTCCCCAGCCCCTCCGGCCCTACGGGCCACCTCCCCATAAATGGGGAGGAGCACAACCTCGATCGTCCGCTGGCTTTGCCCGCCACCTCCCCATAAATGGGGAGGAGCAGCACAACTAACTAGGCCGCTTTCGGGTGCTCTACGACTGCCAGGACTCTCGGGGCCACGAACCTTGCGGTTCGCACCACACCGCCGGTGCGGGTGAGCTCACGGACCTCGACTGTCGTGCGCGAGCTGCGCACCTCGACGCTGCGCCCGGCGCGCGTCGCTTCGATCACGTATTCGCGGGCGGAACCGCTTCCGGCGTCCACCAGGACCTCGACGAAATCTCCCTTTGCCATATGCATTTGTTATTCCCAATTCGGGTCGAACTCATGCGTTACTGGAGAGTGGCGCAACCCCCGCCAAAGGCCCGAACCGTAGACGAGCTGAAGTCCTCGGCGGCGTCCTGCAAGGGGTGTGACCTGTGGCAAAACGCGACCCAGACCGTCTTTGGAGACGGTGACGAGCACGCCCGCATGATGCTCGTCGGCGAGCAGCCGGGCGACCAGGAGGACCTGCAGGGAAAACCGTTCGTCGGCCCCGCCGGAAGGCTCCTGGAGCGCGGCCTCGACGAGGCCGGCATCGACCGGCGTCGGGTCTACCTCACCAACGCCGTCAAGCATTTCCGCTGGACCCGGCGCGGCAAGCGGAGGCTGCACGAGAAGCCGAACGTGGGGCAGGTGCGCGCCTGCCGGCCCTGGCTCGAAGCCGAGATCGAGGTGGTCAGGCCGGGGATAATCGTGCTGCTGGGAGCGACCGCCGCCCAGTCCGTCATGGGACCGTCGTTTCGCGTCAGCAAGCAGCACGGCGAGGTGCTCGAGTCACCTTTCGGCACCCCGGTCGTCGCCACGGTCCACCCCTCATCGATCTTGCGCGCCACCGACGACGAGTCGCGTGAAGCCGCAATGTCGTCGTTTATTGCCGACCTCAAGGTTG
The DNA here is from genome assembly GCA_005880795.1 of Chloroflexota bacterium. GTDB lineage: Bacteria > Chloroflexota > Dormibacteria > Dormibacterales > Dormibacteraceae > 40CM-4-65-16. The sequence goes on from VBGP01000054.1 coordinate 4,012, forward strand.
CGGCCAAGCACGCGTAGCGTCAAAATGCCCGCTGCATGGCCCAGGCAGAGGAGCGCGCCGTTGGCGGTTTCGGGCGGGGAGCGCTCCTCCCGCTAGGAGTTCAGAACGCGTTCCGCGAGCGCTATCGCGCCATCCGGCCCGGCTGGCGATCGAGCGGTGACCAGCTCGAGACGATCGTGCGCAGCCACGTCACGGCAAGCAGCGCGGTGCTCGACCTCGGTTGCGGCCGGGGCGGTGTGGTGGAGCTGTTCTGGCGCGACGTCAGGCTTGCCGCCGGGCTGGATCCTGACTCGCCCTCGCTGAGCGAGCATCGCGCCCCGGCGATGCCTGTGATCCGGGGCATCGGCGAGCACCTTCCCTTTGCGGATGGGTCGTTTGACCTCATCGTCTGCCTGTGGGTGCTCGAGCATCTCAAGGACCCCGCCGCGACGTTGCGAGAGGCTCGCCGCGTGCTGAAACCCCTTGGCCATTTTGTCTTCGTCACGCCGAACATGCGCAATCCGCTGATGCTCGCGAATCGCATCGGCAAGGCGTTGCCGCTGCTCCAGCGGCGGCTCGTGCCGAAGTTCTATGGACGCGTCGAGGCGGACACGTTTGCGGTCCAGTACAGGGCCAACACCGTTGCATCGATCCGGGCCCACGCCAACGCTGCAGGTCTCGACGTTTACGACATGCGTGTTGTGCCCGACCCGACGTACCTCGCGGTGAACAGCTTCATGTTCCGGGCGTCGGTGATGTCAGAGCGCGTGATGCCGAAGGGTTGGGGCGTGCATTTGCTTGGCGACTTGATTCGCAGTTAGAGATCCGGGTCAGCCCCTCCGGCCCTTCGGGCCACCTCCCCATGAATGGGGAGGAGACTTATTAATCTGGGCCCAGTAGGTAGCCCATCCGGCGCGGCGTTCGGGCCAGCTGCGAAACGAGGAACCCCGGCTCCCGCCCGCGCTCTTCCGCTGTCTCCTTGGCGATCATCGCCCGCCGCACCACCGCCGCGCCCCAGGACCGCAGCGGCTCGGGCGGGAATCGCGGCGGCCTGGCATTGACCATCGGCAGGCGGACGGCGTCGGTGTCCGCTCCGGTGATGAGGTCGGCGATCGCCTGCCCGGCGAGATGGGTCGGCGCGACCCCGTTGCCCGTGTAACCGGCGGCGTAGTACACGTTGCCGAGCCCGAGGCGCCCGAAGGTGGGGAGGTGGGTCGCGGACACGTCGATTGGCCCGCCCCACCCGTCCTCGATCGGCACATCGGCAAAGGACGGAAACATCAAGCGGAATCCCTCCGCCGTCTCCTTGACGGCGCGCATGTCGTTGGTGAACATCGCGTCGATGGTCCTTCGGGCGCGTCCGCCGCCGCCGCCGAATGCAATCCTGCCGTCTGGGGTGGTCCTGAAGTAACGCAGCGAGGTGCGGAAGTCGCTGATCAGCTCACCGCCCGTCCAGCCGATCTCCTTGATCCGCCCAGGCGCAGGTGCGGTAAGCACGATGTAGCTGCTCCACGCGACCAGCCGCTGGTTGAGCTGAGGCCACCCGACGCCCCATGCGTTCACGCCGAGCACGGCATGCTGCGCTCGAACTCTCCCGGCGGGCGTGACTGCGGTGGATCCGTCGAGGCGCGTGACCTGCGTCCCCTCGTGGATGACCACCCCGCGCTCGAGCAGGACGCGACGCAATCCGCGGATGAGCCGCGCGGGCTGGACGGAGGCGCCGTCGCGCATGAAAGCGCCGCCGCGAAAGGCAGGCGACGAGCAGCGCGCCTTTACCTCGGCCGCGGTGAGCTCTCGCAGCTCATCGGCGGCTCCGGCGTCTCGCGCCAGCGTCACCATGTCCTCGCACAGCTTCTCGTGCGCGCCCGCGGTGATCGCGTACATGTAGCCACCGCGTCTGAACCACGCGTCGATGTCGTGCCTCTTGCAGAATTCGCCGAGCGCCGTGATGCTCGACGAGATGGCGCGGCATGCCTTCACCGCCTCATCTCGCCCGTACAGGGTGATCAGGCCGTGAAGCTCGTCCCACCAGCCACTCGCGAATCCTCCGTTCCGGCCGCTCGGGCCGCCGCCGCAGATGTCCTGCTCCAGCACGACCACGCCCAGATTGGGATCGCGCTCGGTGAGGAAATAGGCGGTCCAGAGCCCGCTGAAACCGCCGCCGACGACGACAACGTCTGCCTTCGCATCGGCGGCCAGCGGCGGGCAAGGCCGGGCGTCTTCATGGTCGAGCGCCTCGCGCAGCCACCAGCTCCGCTGCGCTCCGGGTGACAGCGCATGCCCGGTCAGGTTCAAGGGATGAGCTGCGTCCGGCATCGCGTTAGTCTCGACACTCTATGAGGCTCGATGCCTACACGGTAGTTTTTCTGCGCCGGCCGGCCGGCGCGCCGCGGATGAGCGACGCCGAGCTCACCGCTCTGCAGGAGGAGCACCTGGCCTTCAACGCCAGGATGCGCGAGGCCGGGCATGCAGTCGTCACGGGGCCGGTTTCAGGCCAGCCCGAGGAGTCCCTGCGTGGCATCAGCGTCTTTCGGACCTCGGTCGAGGAGACCCGCCAGCTGATGGAGGGCGACCCGTCCGTGCGAGCCGGCCGCCTGGTGGTCGACGTGTTCACCTGGCTCATGCCGGCCGGAACATTGGGCGATCGTCCAGCGGCCCAAATCGACGCCGACTAACCGACAATACGGCGGATGAGCTTCAGCACGCTTCTCTACATCCTCGCGCTGGTTGCCTTTGTCCTGGCCGCCACCGGTTGGACCTACCGAAAGACGGACCTGCTCGCGATCGGCCTGGCGCTCTGGTCGCTCGGCGACCTGATCGGACGGCTCTCGAGCCTGACCCTGACGACCATCATCCTTGTCCTCGCGTTCATCGCCTTCGTCGCCGCGGCGGTCGGATGGCGCTACCGCAAGATCAACCTGATCGCGGTGGGCCTTGCGCTGTGGGTTCTCTCGGTCGTGCTTCCGTCGCTCCATATCGGCTGAACGCGTCAAGCCTTGAGCACGTCCCAGGCGGAAACCCAGTCGTCGTAAGCAACGCAGCCGGTGCCACCGGCGCAGTAGGCGATCGGGGTCTGCCAGAAGGAGATCGCTGAGAGGTAGGACGGCGTTGCGTCCGCGTGGTACTTGGCGCAGGAACCCGCCTCCAGCGTGTTCATCGAGGCGCAAGCCTTTGAGTTGACGGGTGTCTCGCCGAACAGGCGCGCCTGCTGGGCTTGCACCTGCGGCGTCGCCGTGTACGCGGCCCACATGTAGGCGCAGTTCGGATGCGGAGCTCGCGCGGCCAGCATCCAGCTGTCTCCCCACGCGGTCATGCCTTCTGCCGGCATGGCCTCGGCGACCGGGATGCCGACCGACTGGAGCTGGATGGCCTGGTAGGGGCCCGCCGAGCCGACGACGGCCTCCCCATCCTGGAACATCGCGATGGCGTCCGACGCGATCGGCCAGTAGCGATGGACCAACGGGCGCTGCCGGGTCAACAGGGCGACGGCGGCATTGAACTGCGTGCGGTTGAGCTCGAATGGATTCGTGATGCCCAGGCCTGGTTGCGACTTGCTCAAATACAGGGCCGCGTCCGCGATCTGCATCGGGTTGTCGGGCACAGTGACATGCCCCTTGTAAGCCTGGTCGTACACGACGCTCCAGCTTGTCGGCGCCGGCGCGAGCTGCTTGGTGTTGAAGAGCAGGATGTTCGGGCTCCACTGCAAGGAGACGCCATAGTGCACGCCGCCGACTGTGTTGTACGGCGGGCTCTGGAACGTGCTGCCGAAGTCAGACCACGACGGTATGAGCGCGACGTTGATCGGGTCGACCTCGCCGCCATAGATCAGCTGCAGGCTGATGTCGCCGGGAGCAGAGACCATGTCCCAGCTGCCCCCGCCGCCACCCGTCATCAGGCTCGACATCTCGGCCGTCGAGCCGACATAGTGGGCGTGGACCTGGCATCCGGACTGCTGGGTGAATGCCTTGGTCCACGAATCGTCCGCGTAGCCCTCCCAGGTGATGAGGTCGAGCTCGCCTTCACCCACGCCAACCGCCGCCGGCGTCTTCATGCCCCTCGTTGGGGGCGAAGGCGGCCCGGATGCGGTGTTCGTGGCTCCAGGCTCGCAGGCGGCGAGGGCCAACATCGCGCCCGCGAGCAGCCGGCCCAGGGTCCGCCCTCTCACTTCGCAGCGGGTACGCGCGAGGCTCCGCCACCTCCGGTGAGGCGAGCAGCGATCAGGACGGGAATGATGGTGACCAGGATCACGAGGGACACCACCACGTTCACCTCAGGAAGGCGCTGGCCGTTGCGGATCTGCGCAAAGATCCAGATCGGAAGCGTGTTCTGAGCTCCTGCGGTGAACGTCGTGACGATGATCTCGTCAAACGAAAGCGCAAACGCCAGCATTGCGCCCGCGATGATCGCCGTGGAGAGCAGCGGCAGCGTGATGTCCTTGAAGGTCTGGAACCCGTTTGCGCCGAGGTCCATCGCCGCCTCGATGAGCGATCCCTGCGTGCGGCGAAGCCGCGCCAGCACGTTGTTGTAGACGACCACGATGCAGAACGTCGTATGGCCGACCACTATGGTGGCGACCGAGAGAAGGATTCCGCTGTAGTCGAAGAACGCGTGCAGCGCGACCCCGGTGATGATCCCGGGCAGCGCGAGCGGAAGCACCAGCAGGAAGTTGATCGCATCGCGGCCGAAGAAGGTGGTCCGGTGAATGGCGAATGCGGCGCACGAACCCAGGATCAACGCGAGCAGCGTCGTGACGAGCGCCACCTCGACTGAGAGCCTGATCGCGGACACGACCTCCGCGTCGCTCAGCGTCACGTTGATCCACCTCATGGAAAAGCCCTCGATCGGCCAGGCTTCGATCTTCGAGGAATTGAACGCGTACAGGAAGATGACGACTATCGGGATGAAGAGGAACAGCAGGACGAGCGCCACCCAGGCGCGCAACGCGAAGCGGGTCAACGTTTCGCTCATCTGATCAGAGCGCCTCGAATGCGCCAAGACGTTTGGCGCCGATCAGATAGATGGCCATGATCCCGATGGGCACCATCGCCAGGGCGGCCGCGAAGGGCACGTTGTTGGCGATTCCGATGTTGCTGTAGACGACGTTGCCGATGAAGCTCGTACCGCCTCCGATCAACACCGGCGTGATGTAGTCGCCCAGCGTCAGCGAGAAGGTGAAGATCGATCCGGCAACGACGCCGGGCAGCGCGAGCGGAAGGACGATGTCTCTCAGCGTGCGCCACCGCCTCGCGCCGAGGTCGGACGCCGCCTCGACCAGTGACTCGGGGACTCTTTCGAGCGCGGCGTAGGTCGGGATGATCATGAACGGGAGCCAGATGTAAGAGAAGACGATCCAGACCGCGACGTCGGTGTACGCGACGTTGGCCGGTGGAGCGCCGAACGCCTGCAAGCTCCAGTTCAAGACGCCGCTGTGGTTGAGGATGAGGATCCAGGCCCAGACCCGGGCGAGATAGGACGCCCAGAGCGGCAGCAGCACCGCGGCAAACAGGATCGTCTGGACGCGCCTGGACGCGATGCGCGCCATGTAGTAGGCAAAAGGAAACGCGATGGCGGCGTCAGTCACGGTCACGAGCGCGGCCATGAAGACGGTCCGGCCGATGATGCGGAGATAGGTCGGCTCGTTGAGGATCTGCCGAAAGTTGTCGAGGTTCCAGGCCTGGATCATCTTGGTCGTGAACGGGTCGATCGCCCAGAACGCGGTGATGAGGAGCAGGACCAGGGAGGCGATGTAGATGACGACGAACCAGGCCAGTGGAGGTGCAAGGAGGACTGTCGTGCGGAGCCACGGCAGCCGCCAGAACAGCGAACGAATGGCGACGGCCCCGCCGCCCTTGCGACGAGGCCGTCTGGCTACCTCAACCGTCAACTGAGGTCAGCCCTTGATCGTCGTCCAGGCTGACAGCCACTGCGCATAGGCGACGCAGTTCTTGGTCCCATCGTCACAGGTCGCGAGCGGCGTCTTCCAGAACTTGATCGTGTCGAAGTACGCGCTCTGCGCGTTGGCGTGCAGGGCCGCGCAGGAGCCCGGGCTCAACGACTCCATCACGGCGCATGCTTTGGTGTTCACAGGTGTCTCGCCGTAGCCGATGGCCTGCTCGGCCTGCACCGTGGGCGTGCTAACCCACTTCGCCCACATGTAGGCGCAGTTGGGGTGCGGAGCGTTTGTGGCCAGCATCCAGGTATCGGCCCATCCGGTCGCTCCCTCGGTGGGGATGGTTTCGTTCACAGGGGCGCCGGCCGTCTTGAGGTCCGTGGTCATGATCGGCCAGGCGGCGCCCACGACCACGTCGCCGCTCTTGAAGGCGGTCTCCTCGTCACCGACAGAGCCCCAGTAGGTCTTGATCAGAGGCCGCTGCTGCTTCAGCAAGGTGACCGTGGCATCGAACTGCGACTGGGTCAGCTCGTAGGGGTCGGTGATCTTCAGGCTGGGCTTGGTCTTGCTCAGGTAGAGGGCCGCATCCGCGATCTGGATGGCGTTGTCGGGGATCGTGATCAGGCCGCTGTACTGCGAGTCGTAGAGCACGCCCCAGCTCGTGGGTGGGTTGACGAATTTCTTGGTGTTGTAGAGCAGGGTGTTCGGGCCCCACTGCAGCGAGACGCCATAGTGGATCCCGTTGATGGTGTTGAAGGCGGGGCTCTTGAAGGCGGTCTGGAAGTTCTGCCAGTCCGGTATCAGGTCCATGTTCATCGGCTTCACGTCGCCGCTGTAGATCAGCCGCAGGTCGGCATCGCCGGAAGCGGAAACCATGTCCCACTGGCCGCCTCCGCCGTTCGCCATGAGGGTCACCATCTCGTCAGACGAGCCGGCGTCTTTGTACGTGATCTTGCATCCGGTTGTCTGCTCGAACGGCTTCTGCCAGAGGGATTGCACGTAGCCGCCCCAGTCGATCAGGGTCAGGGCGCCTTCGCCCGCGCCTATCTGCGTCAGCGGCTTCATGTTGGCGGTCGGCGGCGGCGCCTGTGAGTTGCCTGGGTTGTTGCTGGTGGATCCGCATGCAGCCATGGACAGAGCGGCCAGCGCCGCGATTGCTCCGAGCTTCATTGACTCCCTACCTCCGCTTATCGAGGACGAATGTGTGGTCTGCCGTCCAGGCGAGCCTCACGGGCCGACCTTCGAACCGTTCGGCATCTCCCAGGGCGTCCATATTCTGACGTACCGCGACGAGGTGCTCCCCCCGCTCGAGCCGGACGACGTAGCGGGTGCTCATGCCGACGTAGATCACCTCCTCGACCTCGCCCGACTCCACGACCATGCCAGGTGGCGCCGGCTCGCCCTCGGAGAGCATGCGTATCTTCTCCGGGCGCACGACGAAGCGCACCCCGTCTCGGACCAGGACGTTCGAGATGCCGATGAATCCCGCGACGAACTCGGTCGCGGGTCGCTCGTAGACCTCGACGGGCGAACCGACCTGCTCGATCTGCCCGTTGGCCATGACCGCCACGCGGTCGCTCATGGTCAGGGCCTCTTCCTGGTCGTGGGTCACGTAGACGAACGTGATGCCCACCTCCTTCTGGATCTGCTTGAGCTCGATCTGCATCTCCTGGCGCAGCTTCAGGTCGAGCGCACCGAGCGGCTCATCGAGCAGCAGCACCTCCGGCTCGTTGACCACCGCCCGGGCCAGGGCGACCCGCTGGCGCTGGCCGCCTGACAGCTGGTTCGGTCGCCGCCCGCCGAGATTGGTGAGCCGCACCATCTCGAGCGCTCTCTGCACGCGTTTTTCGCGCTCCTGCCGCGAAACGTGCTTGACGCGCAGCCCGTACGCGATGTTCTCCGCGACCGACATGTGGGGGAAGAGCGCGTAGTCCTGGAACACGGTGTTGGTGTCGCGCAGGTAGGGGGGAACTGAGGTGACGTCCCGGCCGCCGAGCTCGATCCGGCCGGCGTCGGGACGCTCGAAGCCTGCGATAAGCCGAAGCAGGGTGGTCTTGCCGGAGCCAGAGGGACCGAGGAGGGTGAAGAACTCGCCTTCGTCCACGACCAGGTCGATGCCGGCCACCGCGACGACAGGACCGTAGCTCTTGCGAACACCCAGCACCTTCAGGGCGGCTTTCTTTGCTGGGTCGCCGTCGATCATTCAGTCAAGGGAGGCCATCACGTGCTTGATCTGCGTGTACTCCTCGAGCGAGTAGATCGACATGTCCTTGCCGTAGCCGCTCTGCTTGTAGCCGCCATGCGGCATCTCGTTCACCAGGGGGATGTGCGTGTTGATCCAGACGGTGCCGAACTGCAGCTTGCGCGCCATGCGCAGAGCCCGACCGACATCTCGCGTCCACACCGACGCCGCCAGGCCGTAGTCGACGCCGTTGGCCCACTTCAGCGCCTGCTCCTCGTCGCTGAACCGCTGCACGGTGACCACCGGGCCGAAAACCTCTTTGGTCACGATCTCGGCGTCCGGTCCGGAAGGCACGACGACGGTCGGCTCGTACCACGAGCCGGGCTTTTTGATCCGCGCGCCGCCCGTCAGCACCTCCGCGCCCGCTTTCTTCGCCCGGTCGACGAATCCGGATACACGTATCAGCTGCTCTTCGGAAACGAGCGGGCCCATCTCGGTGTCCTCGGACATCGGGTCGCCCACCTTGAGGCTGCTGATTGCGGGCACCAGGTCGCCGAGCAGCTTATCGTGGATCTGCGGACCCGCGATGACGCGCGTGGCGGCGGTGCAGTCCTGGCCGGCGTTGAAGTAGCCGCCGATCTTGATCCACTCGACGACCTTCTCCAGGTCGGCGTCGTCGAAGACGATCACCGGCGCCTTGCCGCCGAGCTCGAGGTGGACGCGCTTGAGCGTCGAAGCGGCCGCGCGCGCGACCTCCTTCCCCGTGGCTACATCGCCCGTCAGCGACACCATCGAGACGCCGGGATGGCGCACGATGCCGGCGCCTACCGGCTCGCCGTCCCCCGTGACCACGTTGATCACCCCCGGTGGAAAGATGTCCGCCGCCAGCTCCGCCAGCTTCAGCGCGGTGAGGGGAGTCCATTCCGACGGCTTGAGCACGACGGTGTTGCCCGCAGCGAGCGCCGGCGCGATCTTCCATGTGGCCATCATCAGCGGGTAGTTCCAGGGCGCGATCGAACCGACGACGCCTAAAGGCTCTCTCCGCAACATGCTCGTAAAACCCGCCATGTACTCGCCGGAAGCTCGTCCCTCGAGCAGCCGAGCCGCTCCCGCAAAAAAGCGGAAGCAGTCGACGATCGGCGGGATCTCTTCCGACTTTGTCGGGGCGAGCGGTTTGCCGACGTTCTCCGACTCGATCCGCGCCAGCTCATCGCCATCGGCCTCGATCGCTTGCGCCAGCTTGAGCAACCGCTCGCTGCGTTCGCGTGGCGTGGTGTCGGACCAGCCCCCGTCGAATGCCTTCCGCGCCGCGGCGACCGCGCGGTTGACGTCCTCCTCGGTTCCCTTCGGAACGTGCGCGATTACCTTGCCGGTCGCGGGATTGACGATCTCCTGAGAGTCTTTGCCCGCACCGGGCTTCCACTCGCCGCCGATGAACATCTCGTGTTTTCGCAGTGTCGTGCTCATTCAGCCTCCTTACGCGCCAAGCGAGGCGCCGAGTATGTCCAGTCCTTGCTCCAGCTGATCGTCGGGAATCGTGAGCGGCATGAGCGTGCGAATGACGTTGTGGTGCGTGCCGCAGCGCAGGATGATGAGCCCCTTCTCGCGCGCGGTGGCCAGGACCTTCGCAGTTTCCTTGTCCGCCGCTTCTTTGGTCTTGCGGTCGCGGACAAGCTCCATCCCCGCCATCGCTCCGACGACCCTGACGTCGCCGATCAGCTCGTTTTCCTTCGCCCAGCTCTCCATGCGCTCCTCCACGACGGACCCGATTCGTGCTGCGCGCTCGGGCAACTTCTCGTCGCGCATGATGTCCATCACGGCCAGGCCTGCGGCGCACGCCACGGGATTGCCGCCAAATGTACCGCCCAGGCCGCCGGGGTCGGGTGCGTCCATGACCTCGGCTCGGCCGATCACGCCTGAGAGCGGGAAACCGGCGGCCATGCTCTTCGCGACCGTGATGAGGTCCGGCTGGACCCCCGAATGCTCCATGGCGAAGAACTTGCCTGTGCGACCGAACCCGGTCTGGATCTCGTCCGCGATGAGGAGCATCCCGTGCCTGTCGCAGAGCTCACGCAGCTTGCGCATGAAGTCGAGCGGCGCCGGGACGAAGCCGCCTTCGCCCAGCACGGGCTCGATGACGATCGCGGCGACCCGCTTCGGCGAGACCTCCGACTCGAGGAGGTTCTCGAGATCGGCCATCGCCGCCTGTGTCGTCCAGCCTCGATATGCGTACGGGAAAGGCGTCTGGTAGATCTCGGTCGCGTAGGGGCCGAAGTCTTGCTTGTACGGCTGGACGCTGCCGGTCAGGCTGAGCGCAAGCAGGGTGCGGCCGTGGAATCCGCCGCGGAAGCTGATCACAGCGGGGCGTCCGGTGGCGGCGCGCGCGATCTTGACCGCGTTCTCGATCGCCTCCGCGCCGGTCGAGAAGAAGATCGCCTTCCTGGCGCCTGCGATGGGAGCGACCTCGCAGAGACGCTCGGCAAGCCGCAGGTACGACTCATAGTGCACGACCTGGAATGAGGTGTGAGTCGCGCGTTCCAGCTGCTCCTGCACCGCCTGCATCACGCGTGGGTGGGCGTGACCGACGTTCATGACCCCGATGCCCCCGGCGAAGTCGATGTAGCGCTTGCCGCTGACGTCCCACAGCTCGGATCCTTTGGCCCGGTCCACAGTGAGCGGGTGGGCGCTGGTGATGCCGCGCGGCACGTATCTCGCCCGCAGCTCGGCGAGCTCGGATTCAGTTACATGACGGACGGTCACGCGGCCATTCAAGCAGATACGATCCGAGGCTGGTGGAAGGGGCTCGAGCGGCGGTCGACCGCCTGTGGCCGGACCGGCCGGCGAGGATCTCGGAGCTGGGCGGCGGGATCACCAACAAGAACTTCAAAGTCGAGGTGGAGGGCGGCGTTTTCGTGCTTCGCATGGGCGGCGCGAGGACAGAGCTGCTCGGCATCGACCGGGCCGCGGAATACGCGGCCGGGAGTCGCGCCTACGAAGTCGGCGTCGGTCCAGAGGTCGTCGAGTTTGTGCGCTCCGAAGGGTGGTTGGTCGCGCGCTTCATCGACGGAAGGCCCATCTCGCCCGAGGAGATGCGCACGCCCGGCACGCTGGCGCGGATCGCCGCGGCTCTGCGCCGGTTTCACGACTCGCCCGCCATACCCGGCCGCTTCGACGCGCACGCCGTGGTCGAGGACTACCGGGACAAGGCCGCCGAGCATGGCGTCGCGATTCCATCCGAGTTCGAAGAGGCGCACGAGGTGTCGGAGCGGATTCGACGTGCGCGCGGCCCGCAAATGCCGGTTCCATGCCACAACGACCTGCTGAATGCCAACTTCATCGACGACGGCGAG
>VBGP01000120.1 GCA_005880795.1 Chloroflexota bacterium
AGGCGCGAGATGTTGTGGTTCGGACCGATGGTTCCCGACATATCGCGGCGCCGCTCGCCGCTCCCATGGGTTGACCCGGCACGGACTCGAACTTTTGAGGCTCAATCAGACGTTGCGGTCCAGCGGCTGGTCGGCGCGCCGAGCGTGATCTCGCCTCGAGCTTGATAACAAATGATGCGGGTGATTTGTTATCAATCGGAGCCGCACCCGATTGTTACGGCTGATTCTGGCGCCGCGGCTCGCTTAACCGCTGACTGTCGGCGGGGAGCCGGTCAAGCTTGTTGCCCGTCCGCGCAAAGTTGATTTGCAAAGTTGATTTGCGCGGAGTGGAAGTTGATTCCAGATGATGAACAGGAGCTCGGCCGATGCGTTCATAGCGCTCAAGCTCTTAGGCGGGGAGCTGTTGCCGTTGTCGTCTTCCCAGGTACCAGACCGCGATCCAGGCGAACGGCGAAATGATCACGTACGGAAGACCGATGGCTAGGAGCAGCGTAAGCGAGACAATGAACCCTAAACCGTTATCGGGCGGGTTTGGCGGGTTGAAATGGCTGGCGATGTGCGCGTTATCCTCTAGCAGCCACGAGGCTCCCGGAGGAGCGACGCTCCCGATTGTGAGGTAGAGATGGCACGGACAGCCTGCAAGTTGGAGTGGGGGCGCATCGATAGTCGGATCCTTTGTGTCCGGAACGGAGTTAATTTCGACCCGCGTAGTGATGACTGCCGGTGGAAGGACTGCGCAGGATCCAGTGCAGTAGCCGAATTGCAAGGTGGCTTGGCAATTTGGGCGGCGCCCTCCGCAGGTCGAGCCGCCGAGCTGAAGGATGAAATTGTAGCGTCCACCCCGGTAGGTCCCGTCAGACGTCGTCTCATCAAAGAGCCAGGTGGCGCTTGAAGTCCCAAACGAAACCTTGGCCAACGCCTCATTGGGCGGCAGGTCTTCCCACCGGATCAACTGGTCGTATGCGGGGATGACGGCAGACGCTGCCTGACTCAGATAGAGCGTAGGAAAGCCCGCCGCAACGCCCCTGAAGCTGCCAACGACAACGATGGTCCAGGCGGCGAGCAAGATGCCCGTAATGACCCAGCCGACCTTCCAGATTGTGAGGCAGGTCGCCACTGGAGGATGGTAACGGCCGGACGGCTGCTTCCTGAAGACGACGGCATACAACCAGTGTTCCAGTTGAACGCTGTCACTGACGACCGCGTAATAGACCGTCGACGTGTATCCGGTCTACACGTAGGCGCTCAGGTGGCACTGCAGCGCGGAACGGATTCGAATTCAGGCCAATATCCGTCATAGCTGTTTGAGGTTGCCAAGCAGGCTGGGAGAAAATCGAAACGGTCGAGAGTCTCGACGACATCGGGCGTCCGCTGAAGCAGCCGAGTTCGAAGAGCGTCCACTAAGGGCAGCCAACAAGCTACAACGCAATTCGCGTAGCAGCGTTAACGTCCCGCTGCGTTCGATTCCCACGTAACTCCAGGGCGAGCGCCGCGTTCTAGCGGCATGCCCCGTCGGCTTGCTCTGCTCGCAATTGTGGTTGTGGCTTGTTCCCAGCAAGGTTCACAACCGCAAGCAGGCGCTTCGGGGGCACGGGCAAGTGCGCTTCCAGCCCTTGCCACCTGCAGACTTCCGGTGGTCTCGTGGTACCAACCGAATGCCAGCGGCGGCGTAGACCTGCCGCCCATCGGCGTCCAAGCCCGCTACGTTTCCTATCCTCGGGGTGCGATCTCCGCGGACGCGGCAGACGAATTCACGCATGTCGATGACGGGTTTGGCTGGCGTTCCTCTGCATCGCCCGTGCTGCGCGGCACGGGCCCCATCGGCTATTACGATGCAGCGGTCAAGCGCTTCGTTCCGGTCCCACGGGCGCAGGTCTCTCCCGATGGGCGCCGCTACGTTTACATGGACTACACCCAGGGCGGACTGTATGTGTTTGGCCAGATCCACGTGGTCGACGTTGCCACTGGCCGCGATCGCACGCTAGATCTGCCCGCCGCGGAGTACGAGATCTTCGATTTCAGCGCCGACGGCATCTACCTCACGTATGGACCGTACGCGGAGAGCGCCGGCCTTTGGCTGCTCAATCCAGACTCAGGAGCGATCCGTCAAGTTTTTCAAGACGGCTACGTGGTCGCGGTTGCGAATGGCGAGGCTTGGCTCGTCGTTAGCGAGCAAGATCTTCACCCAACATCGCCGCTGCCAGGTGGGGAGGGAAACGCGAAATTGCCAGTGCTCAACGTACTTTTGCGTCGCGATGTGAAATCAGGTCAAGTAACGGAGTGGCTGCGCCGGCCGGACACCGCACCGGGTTTCGAGCTACTCGGCGTGTACACCGGGGCGCCTGCAGTGCTCATCTACCTCGCCGGCGAAAACGACGTCAGGTGGAGCACAGGCCAGGTGCCCTACGAAGTCTGGTTGGTGTCCCGCCCAGCCACCCCAGAAAAGGTCGGCGCCGGCCTCAATCGGGATCTTGAGACAGATCCTTGGTATCGAACCGGCCGCAATGGCCTCGGCATAAGCGACTCCAATGGCGTCTGGCTTGGCGGCAGCGCGATCTATCTCTACCAACACGGAGCGGGCATGATCAAGGTTGCGACCTTTCCGGGCTTCCCCGCCAACGGCTGCATGTAGCGCGTTACCGAATGCGGCTAGATTTGCGCCCAATTCCCGTCTTGGTCTAGACGCGGTAGTACCGCGTAATTCTGTTCGCATCAGATCTAACAGTTCTCTCAGTTGCGTGTGTTGTCATACAATTGTGATACATTGAACGGGTGGAGAAGGCAATTTCGATCCGCCTCGACGACGAGGCTCAGGAAGCCCTCCGAGCACTGATTGGAGCCGGTCGCAGCCAATCGGAGGCTGTCCGGGAAGCTCTGGTCGAACTTGCCAGGCGAGGACGGCGCGGCGATCTTGTTGCCGAGGCTAAACGACTTAGCGCTGACCGCGAAGATCGTACGGAGAAAGCTCGCGTAACGCGTTTGATGGAATCACTGCGTGCAGCGCGGTGAAGTCTTTCGCCTTCGTGTCCCGCGTGGAACCAGGGGACACGAACAGGCCGGGCCACGTTACGGCGTAGTTCTTCAGGCCGACGAACTGCTCAGCTTGTCCACGGTGGTCATCGCGCCGACATCAACACGCGCCCATCCGGCTTCATTCAGGCCTGAGGTGGAAATCGACGGTCAGCGGACGCGGGTCCTGGTCGAGCAGCTCGGGGCCGTCGATCCCAGCCGGCTCGGCGAATCGCACGGGCGACTCGCGTTCGGCGAGCTCCGTCAGGTCGATCGGGCTTTGGCTGTTGTCGTCGGTCTCGGTACCTGAGGATCGGCCCTTTTACTTGTCAGGGGTTGGGGCCGAATTCGATCCCGCCGTCGGCGGTAGCGCAGATCGCTCCGGATCGGAAGGTCGAACGTTCGAATCCTTCCTCCCCCAGCGACCTCCGAATGCGGTCACCGCTATTTGCCGGAGTCCCAGAGCACGACCACGATGGTGATCGCCACCAGCGTCAGAGGGGCGCCGATGACGATCGTCCAGACAGGATGGGCTTCCACGAACCGAAGCCATGCGGGAAGCGCGCCGGGAAAGTCGGCTTGCAGTTCCGACGCGAGAAGTGGTCTGTCGGACGACGACCCGCCGATTGCTTGGTGCAGCGTCCGCAGGTCTTCATCCGACCACAGTGCAGCGCTGAATGAAAACAGCGCGCGACCGTCGCGACCGTACACGACCGCATACGGTGCTGGGCCGCTTGCGGCGTAACTCATGGCAAGGCTCAACCGGCGAACAGCTAGCCCACCTACTGACTCGAGTGGAAACCGCCGGCGCCACAAGAAGCGGCGGTAGGTCAGTACGCCGTCCCCGACCGAAATCTCAGCTCTGCCGAAGAACGCGACCGCGACGAGTGCAAGAGCCACAATGGTCCCAAGCAAAACGGTCCCCGTTCCCGGAACGGTCACCCAACGGTAGACGACGACCATAAACAGGATCGCGACGGCTGGCAGCGCAAGGTTTCGGATCGACCTGTTGAAGTAGCTGCCGACCGATGGATGAAGGATCAGTCTCTGTCCGGTTCGGGTTGAATCCACGGCAGCCGTCTCTCATATGGAACAACGCTCCAGCCGTGCCGGAGCCCCTCGAGGCTTAGGGCCGCCAGCGATCGCCTGAGCCCGCTGGGGGCAACTGCCAATCCGCGGTCAGGTTAGGGCGCCTGGAACACCGCGACCGATCGCGCTCGCGTCAGCGTTCGTCCGGAAAGCTCTTGCGGATCCGCCTCAGGCTGCAGCCGGTCGGTGTCGAGGACGAGGCGCCACGGTCCGCCGAGGTCGCCTGGGATCGTCCAGTAAACCGCACGCGAATGCCCGTTGAACAGAAGCAGGAAGGAG
>VBGP01000055.1 GCA_005880795.1 Chloroflexota bacterium
TACCAGGCATATGCCCGGTTCGAGACGCGCAACACGACTCCCGCCGCATGGCTCTTCCGGATTGCCCGCAACGCGACGCTCGATCACTTCAGGGCCCAGGGGCGCCGTGACCGGTTGCGCCGGACCATCGAGCGGCAGCCGATCTCAGAGGAGGACCCTGCGCACCAGGCTGAGGAAAGGATCCAGTATCGGGCGCTGATGACACGGGTCGCCCAGCTCCCCGAGCGCCAGCGCGAGGCCATCTCGCTCCGCCATTCGGGCCTGCGATTTGACGAGGTCGGCGGGCTGTTGGGCTGTAGTGAGGACGCCGCGAAGATGCTGTATCACCGAGCGCTGAAGGCACTGCGCGAGGTCGCGCAAAAGGAGGGCGTGTGAGCGAGCCTGACGACGAGCTCGAGCTGCAGGCCCTCCAGCGCCAGCTCGACGACGCGTTCGAGACGACCCGTCCGCGGGCAGGGTTCGAGGATGAGCTGTGGCTGCGAATGCAGTCGAGCAGGCCCGCGCGGAGCCGGTTGAGAGATGCGTTGTCTGGTCTCTTGCAGGGAATCCGGGAGGTGCCCGCGGTGCCGGCGGGCGCGGTGGCGGTCCTCCTGGTGGTGGTGATCGGCGTGGGCACGGTGGCCCTCAGCGGGCTTGGACGAGGTGGCGGCGGGGCGACCTCGTCGACCCAGGGCGGCAACCTGTCGGCGCCTGACGCGGGACAGCTCTACGCCGGCAACTTCGGTCGCCTGCCGAGCCCGGTTTTCAACAACGGAGCGAAAAGCTCGACCACGACTCAGCCGAACACCGTGCAGGGCGCTTCGGGCTACTTCGGGCCGGTGCAGCTCACCTGGACCGGGAAGTTTGACCTCCCCATCTCCACCGCGCCGGTCTTCCGCTACCGAGAACCGTCGATCAACGACGCGGACCAGTTCGCGTCTGCGCTCGGGGCCGTGTTGCGAACGCGTCCGGATGGGTTTCTCGGCTCGTACCAGGCCTCTGACTACACGCTCAAGGTTCGCGGAACCGTCCAGTCGCCGCCGTCCAGCCCGGCCTACTTCATTTTCTCGTCCTTGTCGATGCCGCCGGTCGAGGCGGCGGGCGCCACGCCCCAAGACCTGGCCGACATCTTCCTCGCCCAGCACAGCCTGCAGCCGCAGTGGACGTACACGGTTGTCGTCGACAGCAGCAGCGACCCGGTGAAGGTGCGCTACCAACGTCAGTTCCAGGCGCCGGGCTATGGGGCGGCGTACCTGGTCGATATCAACGGCGAGCGCTACGGGCTCGAGGTTGACCTCAGCGCGAATCGCCCGGTGCTCGCGTCGGGGCTGCTGCCCATGAGCTCTGAGGAGGCCAATTACAAGGTCGTCAGCTCTGGGGATGCAATCAGCGCGGCGCTGGCGCTCTCCGCCCCGGCGCAGTCAGCGCCCGCCACACCACTTCCAACCGTGCAGCTCAACCAGGCCGAGCTCGTTTACGTGCTGGTGCCGGCGGGCAACCATTCCTTCTACGAACCGGCATTCATGTTCTCGGGCATGCTCCAGGTCAACGGCCAGACGTATGTGAAGCGCATCCTGGTGCCGGCGATCGATCCGTCCCAACGCACACCATAGTCCTGACGATCGGGCATTCGACCCGATCGCTTGATGAGCTTGTGGAACTCATGCATCACCATCGCGTCGAGCTGCTCATCGATGTCCGCACCGTGCCCGCCTCGCGCCGCATGCTCCACTTCGCGAAGCGGGCGCTGGAGCGCGCGCTGCCTGACCACGGCATCGCGTATCGCCACATGCCGGAGCTTGGCGGGCTGCGCAAGCCCAAACCCGATTCGATCAACATCGGCTGGCGCAACGTTTCCTTTCGCGGTTATGCGGACTACATGCAGCAGGACGAGTTCTGGGCAGCGATCACTCACCTGGAGAGCCTCGCGGCGGACCGGCGCCTCACTGTCATGTGCGCTGAGGCGGTGCCGTGGCGATGCCATCGCTCCCTTATCGCCGACGCCCTCACTGTGCGAGGCGTTGAGGTCAGACACATCACGGGCCCCTCAGAGCCGGCGCTCCACAACCTCACCCCTTTTGCCCGGGTGGAGCGCGGCCGCATCACCTATCCCGCGC
The DNA here is from genome assembly GCA_005880795.1 of Chloroflexota bacterium. Taxonomy (GTDB): domain Bacteria; phylum Chloroflexota; class Dormibacteria; order Dormibacterales; family Dormibacteraceae; genus 40CM-4-65-16. The sequence continues at coordinate 2,097 of VBGP01000055.1, forward strand.
CGGATACACTCCCGATCTGAGGGGTAGGGAATGGGCAAGAAGCAGGTCCGCCAGCAGATGCGCCAGATCAAGCCGAAGGCGGCCCCGTCGAACGCCGCCGGAGCGACGCGAAAGCAGCGCGAGCGCTTCGTCCAGGCAGGCGGAATGCTGCAGGGCTACTCCCCCGACCAGGTCGTGCGGTTCGGCTACATCTCGGTCGCCATCGCGGTTGTGTGCATCCTGATCATCGCCGCCTGCCTCTTGTTCCTGCCGGCGATCTACGGGTGGCCGGACGCGGTGGCGGCCTCGGTCGCGTGGATCTTCCCGATCGCGCTGCTGGCGAGCTTTGTCGGTCCCGGCTTCCGGTTGGCGTTGAAAGACCGCAAGGCGGAGCCGCGGATCGTCCAGGGCCAGCTGGTCGGTGCCAGCTCCGTGAGCACCTCGATCGGCCTCGGCATGCTGATGGTCCAGACCCGCGGCGGGACTGAGCAGTTCCTGGTCGCCCCGGCCCGCCTGAAGCAGGTGCCGGGCAACCAGGTGAACGTCATTCTCACGATCACACCTCATCTCCACCACGTCAAGTCGGTGGGGGTCATGGGTCAGCGCATGGTGGGTCGTGTCGAGCCGCCGCCGCCGCCTGTGATGAAGCGCCTCCAGCTCATTCCCGTGATGACTCCCCTTGCTCTCGCGGTGGGTGCCGTCATCGGCGACGATGCCGTTGCGCTCGCTCCCATCCAGCCGTCACCGCTCCATGCGGCGCTCGCGGTGCTGGTCGGCGCGGCCCTCGCGGGCGGGGTCTACGCGCTCTCCTTTTTTCTCCAGCGGCGCTGGATGGAACAGGTGCAGGCGCTGGTCCCCAGGACGTAGAGGCCCGGCCTCAGGACGCCTTTTCGGGCTCTTCCTCAGCGTCCGGCGCAGGCTTGATCTGGGGCGTGATAGGCGGCTTCTTGGTCTCGATGCCGGTCGGGATCAGCTTGTTGCGTTCGGGATAAGACGCGATCAGGAGCAAGGTGAACGCCAGGCCGAAGATGACGGGCCCGAGGTGAAAGCTTTTGCCGTGGAAGTAGGACACAACCTCGAAAACGACCACGACAAGGCCGTACAGAATGCCGGCTCGGACCCAGCTGATCGAGCCTTGGGGATTGAAGGCCGCGAGGATAAGTCCCACGCCGAGCACGGCGGCGGCGGCGGACCCGTTGGTGCCGACCTGTTGATCGAGGCCGGCCAGTGAGGCCCCCGCTTGCGCGGCGATGGCGCCCCCGACGAGCCCTATGCCCATCAGCAGCATCCCGACCGGGAGGATGACCCGCTTCACCCCCGCGACTCTATAGGACGGCACCCATTTTCGTCACCCGCATAGAGAAGACGGAAACGTTCGTCTCAGTGACCGCGTTGAACGGGCATGAGTAAGGTGGCCCTGGCGGCCGTGGGTGTGTTGGCCATGCTGTCGAGCGCGTGCGGCAGCCCAGGCCCGTCGACGGCGTCAGCCGCCCGGACCGGCTCGCCGGCCCCGGACGGCGTGGCGACGGCCAGCTCCACCTCCAGCCCGGTCGCCTTCGTGCCAACTTCCACCACCAACACGCTCAACCTGCTCGCGCCGGCCGGAGGGCCGCCTGCCACCTTCGTCGCGCAGGTGAACAGCATCACGTGCACAGGTCCGATCGGCGCCTCCGACTCGGTGGCGTTCGTGCAGCTGCACTCCGGGAGCCACGTGATTCGCGACTACTCGGACCCCGCGCGCCCGAGATCGGTCTGCCAGTTTCCCGCCGACCTCGCGACCGCCCAGCTGATCGATGCCCATCACGCCCTGGTGGGTGGTCCGAATTTCGTATACGCGGTGATCGAGCTTCCAGAGAAGACCGCCCGCTGGTTCCAGCTTCCCAACGTGGGCGATCAATTCCCGACCCTGGTCGCGGTCGCTCCGCAGCTCGACGCCATCGCGTACCTCACCACCGACATGGCCGGCAAGACCGACAAGGTCCATCTCGCCACGAGCTCGGGTGACGCGGTGGTCGCGTCGCTGACCAACCCGCACGGCGGAAGGTGCGGCAGCGCCGAAGATTCGAAGCCAGGTGACTACGCGCACTCCGGCGGCCACCTGTACGTGCTGGACCAGCCGTTCCAGACCATCAACAGCCTGCTGGTGCTGGAGGGTGGCCTGACCAGGCTGGCCGTGATCCCGCAGGGCCAGTGGGCGCCGGGGGCGCAGCCCGCCATGGCAGTCTGGTCGCCGACGTCGGACACGCTCTACTACCGGAAAGGCGGGAACGTGTGGCGATGGACCGCGGCGGGTGGCGCAAGGGTTTTTCTGCCCGGGGTCGCGTGGTACTACCCGACCATCTCGGCCGACGGCAATCACCTTGCCTACTCGGTCATTCGGTCGGACGGTCTGCACAACGTCTACCTCGTCGACCTGGCGCACGGCGGAAGCCCGCAGCTTGTCGGCAAGGGCGCCCGCACCACGCCCGTGTTCCTGAACTCGGGCCAGCTCTGGTACCGCTCTGAAGGAAACCCCATCTGCGGGCCCGGCGGCGACCAGCCCCTGGTCTACGAGCTGGGCGATGGGTCGGAAGCTTCGAGCATCATCGATTTCGTTGGGTCCGTCTGGCCTTCGACCAGCGCGAATTTCTGACCTCGGTTCAGATTCAGGCGTCGACCCGGCCGTTTAGACTCGGGATCGATGGCCAACGACGTCCACATCACGCCCGAAGGGCTGGAGGCGGTGCGCAAGGAGCTTGACGTGCTCACGACGGAGCGCCGGCCCTCCATCGTCGCCAAGATCAAAGCCGCCCGCGAGCTGGGTGACCTGTCTGAGAACTTCGAATATCACGCCGCCAAAAACGAGCAGGGAATGATGGAAGCTCGCATCAGGGAGCTCGAGGCGATCATCAAGAATCATGTGCTGATCGAGAAGCAGGCTGCGCGGAGTGGCCTGGTCGCGATGGGCAACACCGTTCGTTTCGCCGAGCACGGTGCGGACGAGGAGACGTATCGCATCGTCGGTCCGGCCGAGGCGGACCCGAAGGCAGGCCGCGTCAGCTACGAGTCGGCGTTGGGCAAGGCATTGATCGGCCATCGCGTCGGCGACGAAGTCGAGATCAAGACGCCCAGCGGCGCTTACAGCGTTCGCATCACCGCCATTGAGTAAGTCAGTCGCTGCAACGACTCCGCTCAACGACATCCGGCGCTGGATGGCGAATCGGCATGTAGGTGCGGCGTACCTCACGCATCCCGTCTCGATCGCGTACATCACCGGGTTCCATGCCGAGCCTTTCGAGCGCCTCATGGCGTTGTCGGTCCGGCCCGACGGTGCGACCCTGATCGTGCCCGCCATCGAGCGTCAGAAGGCAGCGACTCAAGTCACCGGCGCGGAGGTAGTTTCGTGGCGCGACGGAGAGGACCCATACGTTCTGGTCAGAACCGCGCTCGGACCATCCGGCGAAATCGCGGTCGAAAAAGATCACCTCAGCCTGCGCGCGGCCGAGGTGATCACCTCCCGCACGGGAGCGACCGAGCTGATCGACGTCGGGGAGGAGATCAGGCGCCTGCGGTTGATCAAGCACGAAGACGAGATCGAAAAGCTTTTGCGCGCGGCCGCCATCACCGACGCCGCTGGGGACGAGGTTTTTTCGCGCATGCGCGCCGGCCAGACGGAGGTCGACGTCGCACTGATGATCGGATCGGTCATCGGCAAGCTCGGGGGGACGCTTTCATTTGAGACGCTTGTGCAGTCGGGGCCAAATTCCGCGCTTCCTCACGCGAAACCCTCGAGTCGCGCGCTTGCCCCCGGTGATTTCGCGCTCCTGGATTTCGGCGCGGCCTTCGACGGTTACAAGGCGGACACCACCCGCATGGCGGTCGTCGGCGAGCCAAGCTCCAAGCACCTCGAGATCCACAAGCTGGTCCTGGAGGCCCATGACGCGGCGATCGAGGCCGTGCGTCCCGGTGTCACGACCGGCGACATTGACTCCGCGGCTCGCCGTGTTATCGAGGCGGGCGGGTACGGCGAGCGCTTCTTTCATCGGGTAGGCCACGGACTGGGCCTCGAAGCGCATGAGGATCCGAGCCTCGACCCCGGGTCGCAAAGAATCCTCGAGACAGCAATGGTGTTCACCATCGAGCCCGGCATCTACATTCCCGGCTTTGGCGGCGTGCGAATCGAGGACGACGTGCTCGTAGAGGACGATGGCTGCCGCGTGCTGACGAAGGCGGACAGGTCGCTCCGCGTAATCACCACGCACTGATGCTCGCGCCTGGCATGCGACGCACGGCGCAGCGGACCATGGTCTACAACGCGATCGTTCGACTGGGCAGCCACTGCACCGCGGAAGAGATCACCGACGAGCTGCACAAGTCCAAGCCGGGATTCCCGCGCAGCACCGTGTACCGCGCCCTGGAGGCACTCACGGCGTCGGGATCTGTTTATGCGGCGCACCTCGGTGATGGCCCCACTCACTACGAGCTGGCGAGCGGCGATCATCACCACGCTGTCTGCCAGATCTGCGGGGGCGTGATGCACATTCAGGAAGAGCTGGTCAGCGAGCTCGAGACGCACCTCGAGCAAGGCCACGGGTTCAAGCCGGTCCGGACCGACGTGCTGGTGGTCGGGGTCTGTGAGGAGTGCGCGCGCAACCCGACACCGCCGGCGGCGCGGCGGCGTGTCATCGACCCCCACCACCGCTCCAACTAAGATTTGCGCCGACCGCAGTCGGCGTCATTTGAGGAGAGGTCAGATGGAATCCAAGATCGTCGGCACCGTGATGCCGGTCCTCGAGCTGAACATGCAGCCCAACGAGAAGGTCTTCGCCGAGTCGGGCGAGCTCTCCTGGATGTCGATGGCGATCCAGATGCACACCGGCACATCGGTGGGCGGCCAGCAAGGCGGGTTTATGGGCGCCCTCGGGCGCGCGTTCGCCGGCGGCACGTTTTTCATGACCGAGTACACAGCCGTCGGAGGTCCGGGACTCCTCGCCTTCGCGGCGAAGCTCCCGGGTCAGATCCTCCCCATGGAGATCACTGCCGGCCAGGGGTACATGGTCCACCGTCACGGCTTCCTCTGTGCGACGCTCGGCGTCCAGTTCTCGATCGGGTTTCAGCAGCGGCTCGGTGCTGGAGTATTCGGCGGCACGGGTTTTCGGCTCCAGAAGCTGACCGGGCAGGGACAGTCCTGGGTGGCATTGAACGGCGAGGTGGTCGTCTACGACCTGCAGCCGGGCAACACCTTGCGCGTGCATCCGAGCCAGGTCGGGATGTTCCAGGAGTCGGTGCAGTTCAATGTCGTCACCGTGCCGGGGATCCAGAATATGTTCTTCGGCGGCTCGGGATTGTTTCTCGCCGCCCTCACCGGACCAGGCCGAGTGTGGCTGCAGTCGATGAGCATGCAGCACCTGGCGCACGCGATCCAGGAATACCTGCCCAAGGCTTCCGGCTAGTTCAAGGAGGACACGAAATGGCGAGATTCTTGTTTCAGGGAACCTACTCCACGGACGGGATCAAGGGTGTGTTGAAGGATGGAGGCACCGGCCGGCGCACCGCGGTCGAGGCTGCCGTGAAGTCTCTCGGCGGAAAGCTCGAGGCCTTCTACTACGGTTTTGGCGAGACGGACGTGTATGTGATCGTCGATGGCATCGACAATGCAGCCGCAGCGGCGTTCTCGATGGGCGTCGGTGCGACCGGGTCGCTGAGCAGCATCAAGACCACTGTCCTGATGACTCCCGAGGACGTCGACCAGGCGGCGAAGAAGACGATGTCATACCGCGCCCCTGGCCGGTAGCAAAACTTCGTGGCGGATCGTTGGCTGACGTTCGACTGCTTCGGCACCTTGATCGACTGGCGCCATGGCATTCGGACGACGGGAGAGCTGCTTTTTCCCGGGCGCGGCCAGGACTTCCTCGACACCTATATCGCGCTTGAGGCCGAGGTCGAGAGCGAAGGCCCATTCAAGCGCTACCGCGCGGTGCTCACTGAGACGACGCGCCGCGTGGCGAAGCGCCTGGAGGTGGAGCTGAAGCCGGACGACGCGACAGCGCTCGTCTCGACCATCCCGTACTGGCCTCCGTTCGGCGACGTCGGTCCGGCGCTGGGCGAGCTGCGCAAGCAGGGTTGGAAGTTCGCGCTGCTGACCAACTGCGACCGCGACATCATCGCCCTGACGCAGCGCCGCCTTCCGGCTAACTTCGACGCCGTCGTCACGGCCGAAGACGTCTCCGCGTACAAGCCGAACCCGGCGCACTTCCGCCTCTTCCAGTCGACGTTCGCGTCGTCCGCGAGCGCGTGGATCCACGTGGCGCAGAGCTACTTCCACGACATCCAGCCAACGCACGAGCTGGGCATCACGAGGATCTGGGTCAACCGGCAAGGCGAGAAAGACGATCCAGCCCTGGCCGACGCGGTGATTCGTGGGCTGGCAGAGCTGCCCGGCGCAATTTCCGAGGTTGCCCTCGGCTAGGGAGCCGCGTTGACAGCGGCGTTACTGATGATGAGGTGGGCTACGTCGCCGGCGTTGTCCTAACGCTCCCGGTGCTCCTCGTGTGGCGCATGCCGCGGCGGTGGTGGGAGGCGCTTGATCGCCCCTATGCAGACAGGGTCAAGGCGATGCTTCAATCGGTCCCCGGCTTCACCCTCGGCGCTTGGCTGCTGTTCGGCGTGTTCTTTCCTATCGACGAGGGGCTGGGAGGCAATCGCGCTGGCCACACCTCTGCCGCAGAGGTCGTCGCGATCATTGCTTGCGGTCTGCCCTGGGCCACGACGCTAATAGGTGGTTGGCCTCTATGGCTGGTCCCACCTGGTGCGCGGAATGCCGACGATGCTCAGTACTTCACGTCCCACTGGGGAGGCATTTTCGGATTTGGCATGGCTGCGGCGGCCGTGTTCTTTGCGCTCCACGCGTGGTGGCCGGCCGTCGGCGTGTGCCTCGTCGCCGGTGCGGCTTTCGTCTTCATTCAGCTCGCGTTGCTGAGGCGTCGAAGTCGGATAGCTCGATAAGCGCCCGGTAGACCCTGCGGGCCGGCCCAGCCTGGACGAGGTTCCCGTTCGCTTCGCGATGCAGCCGCAGGTCACCACCCGGCATCTGCACCGTCACGTGGCTTTCCACGAGATTGCGCCGCATGCACGCGGCGGCAACGGCGCTGGCGCTCGTGCCTGACGCCAGCGTGTATCCGGCGCCTCGCTCCCAGATCTCCGCGCGCACGCGCGCGCGATCTACTACCTCGCACAGCTGCACGTTGGTGCGCTCTGGGAAGGCCGGGTGGACCTCGAGATGCGGTCCGAGCTCGAGGCAGCGCTCACGCGTCACCGCCTGGTCGAAGACGACGCAGTGCGGATTGCCGACCGACACGAGCACCGCTTGCACGCGCCCTGCGGGAGTGTCGAGGTCGACGTGCTCCGGTTCACCGGGAAAATCGGCCGGCAGGTCCGCGGCGCGAAACGAGGGCCGGCCGATGTCCAGCTCGGTCACGACCTCGGCGCCGTTTCGCTCCAGCACGCGGACCGCGTTGGATCGGTCGGCCGTGGCCAGCTCGAAAGCGTCGCCCGCGCCATGGTCCAGGACCGCATGGGCGGCGATGATCCGGAGCCCATTGCCGCTCTTCTGGGCCTCAGAGCGGTCCGGGTTGAAGATGCGCACGCTCATCGCGTGCGGGTCGAACGCGAGCAGGCCGTCCGAGCCGAGGCCGCGGTGCCTGTCGCATAGCTCTGGCAGAACTGCCACGAGCTCGTCGAGCGGACCGGGCAGGTCCAGGATCAGGTAGTCGTTGCCCAGTGCCTGGTACTTGAACAGCTCTACTTGCGACACTGTCGCAAATTGTCGGGAATTCGCCATGGGCGACGTGGGTTACCTAGAATTGAACCTGTAATGGCGGACCTCATCTGGCCTGCCCAGCGTCTGACCCACATCCCGGCCTGCTTCTGTAGCTAGCACCGGCCGCTTGCTCGCGCCCTAAAGGCGCGCCCATTCGACCGCTTCGTTTCCTTCAACTGTTCGTTTCGTATTTGCATTTTCTGGAGGAGTTGGAATTGAGCTCACAAACACAAACCAAGGCACTGGTCACGACTGACTGGATTGCCGAGCACGCCAAAGACTCGGGCCTGCGCCTGGTCGAGGTCGACGTCGACCCGACCGTTTACGAGAAGGGCCACATCGCGGGCTCCGTCGGCTGGAACTGGAAGCGAGACCTCCAGGACCAGGTCGCGCGCGACATCGCACCGAAGGACGCGTTGGCTGAGCTGCTCGGCCGCAGCGGCATCACGCCCGAGGCGACGATCGTCCTCTACGGCGACAACAACAACTGGTTCGCCGCCTACGCGTACTGGGCGCTCAAGTACTACGGCCACGACAAGGTGCAGCTTGTCGACGGCGGCCGCGTCAAGTGGGAGAAGGAAGGCCGGCCGTACAGCACGGACGCGCCGAGCTATCCCGCGACGAGCTACCACTTCAAGAGTGCGCCCAACGAGCACATTCGCGCCTACCGCGACCAGGTCCTCGACAAGCTGGGCAAAGCTGCCCTGGTTGACGTGCGCTCTCCGAAGGAGTTCTCGGGCGAGCTGCTCGCCCCGGAGAACCTACCCCAGGAAGGGGCCCAGCGAGGCGGCCACATCCCAACGGCGGCGAGCATCCCTTGGGCCACGGCGGTCAATGCCGAAGACGGGACTTTCAAGAGCAACGACGAGCTCAAGGAGATCTACGGCGGAAAGGGCGTCGTATCCAACAAAGAAGTGATCGCTTACTGCCGCATCGGCGAGCGGTCGGCGCACACCTGGTTCGTGCTGCACGAGCTGCTCGGCTACCCCGACGTCAAGAACTACGACGGTTCGTGGACCGAGTGGGGCAGCTCAATCCGGGTGCCCATCGAGAAATGAGCACACCGGCGACCCAAGTCGTCGACCACTCCGCGCTGAAGGTCAACCAGACCGGGATCATCGCGACCGTGCTCGTCGCGTTCGTAGGCGGCGCGCTGTTCCGGCCCCTGCTCGTTCTGATCCCGCTGCTCGCGATCGTGCTGCTGCTCGGCACCTTCGCGCCGCAGCTCGCGCTGTTCAAGCAGTTTTACTTCAAGGTCCTCAAGCCGCGCGGCATCGTCAAGCCACGACCGGTGCAGGACCGACCCGAACCTCACAACTTCGCCCAGGGGCTGGGCGGCGTGTTCCTGGCGGTGGCTTCGATCCTGCTGATCCCGCTGCCGGTCGCCGGACTCGCACTGTCCCTGCTGGTCGCGGTATTGGCATTCGTCAACCTGGCGTTCGGGTACTGCCTGGGCTGCCAGATCTTCTACCAGCTCGAAAGACGAGGTTTGGTCAGAGCGTGAGTGCGCAACTCTGGGCACTGGCGGTGGCGGGCGCAGTCGTGCTCGCCGCCGCCTGCCTGGAGACATTTCGGTCTCGTCGGGCCCGAAGGCTTGTGCTTGGGACCGGCCCCATCCCCGCCTTCGGCGGTACTTCCCCGCAAGCGGGGAAGAGCAACCTCCCCTACATCCTTTATTTCACCGGCGACAGCTGCACTGTGTGCCGGACGCACCAGGAGCCGGCGCTGGCTCGGCTCGGCGACGTGCGGGTCGACAAGGTGGACGCTATCGCGGAGCGTACGCTCGCCGATCGCTTCCACGTCTACACGCTTCCAACCACAGTCGTGATGGCGGCGGACGGCCAACCGCTGCACGTGAACTACGGCTACGCGCCGGCGCCGAAGCTCGAGCGCCAGCTGGCAGAGGCGCGAGTCATGAGCCTGAGGTCAGCCGCCACCGCCTGACCGCTCGTCAGCTGTCGATCCCATGCCGTTCGATATTCTGGCTGGGTGATTCAGAGACTCGCACTTGCTTCTCTGCTGGTGATCGCGATGGCGTGCGGTCAGACCCAGCCGAGTCACAGCCACCAGGTCGTCCTCGGCGCGATCTATCCATTGAGCGGGCCTCAGGCACCGGGGGGAAAGCAAGAGCTCGCCGGCGTGGAGGCCGCGCTGCGCGTCTCGCACGCAAACGTCAGGCTGCAGGTGATCGACGCCACGACCCCACAAGCTGCATCCGCCGCGGTTGACACCCTGGTGCGCGATTACCACGTGCCGGTGATCCTGGGCACATACGGCAGCACCCTGTCCGCCGCGGCATCAGCTCGCGCCGAGGAGCTGAAGACCGTGTACTGGGAGACCGGTGCGGTCGCCGACCCGATCACCGCTCACCGCCATTACGTGTTCCGAACCGTTGCCACCGGCAGCTCGTTAGGCCGCATGGCCGTGACCTTCTCCCACGACGTGCTCATGCCGGAGTACAAGCTCACCACGCCGCGTGCTGTGGTCGTGCGCGTCAACGACATTTACGGGCAGTCGGTGGGCGGCGGTGAGCAAGACCTGGCCCAGGCGATGGGGATAAACGTCGTCGACGTGGTCGAGTACAACCCAAACGCCTATGACGCCAACGTGATCGCGGCGCGCGTCGCCCAGGACCGTCCCGATTTTCTGTGGGACGTGAGCTACCTCGATGACGGCGTTGCCATCTGGACTGCGGTCCTCAACACCCGCGTCCTACTTAAAGGGGCGATCGGCACCAGCTCCGCCTTCTGCATGCCGGCCTTCAGCCAGCGCGTGGGCCGTGGATCCGTCGGCGTGTTTGCCGCCGACAAGCCGGACGGCGAGATTGCATCCGCGGCCCTCTCGCCGGCCGGCCAGGCATTGCTTGGCAGCGCCAAGGCGGCCTACGGCGGGCCCATGGAGATTCCCGCCGTGGCTGGATTCGTGGGCGGATGGACGCTTTTCCATGATGTGCTGCCCAATGCGGGCGCGTCGGTCTCGGCGGAATCGATTCGCGTCGCCGCGCTGAAGGTCGATGTCGCGGTGGGCGACAGCATCAACGGCGGCGGCGTGAAGTTCTCGGGCCCCGGCGCGCTCGACGAGGGTCAGAACACGCGCGCCGCGGCGGTCGTCGGGCAGTGGCAGGCGGTTGGAGTCATGAAAATCGTGTATCCCCCCGCTTATCGGACTTAGTCCAGCCCCTCCGGCCCTTCAGGCCACCTCCCCATGAATGGGGAGGAGACTTGACCTTAATCGAGAGCCTTCTGGACCAGGGTGATGTCCATCCAGCGGTCGAACTTGTGCGCGGCGTTTGCGATCGTGCCCACGACACCGAAGCCGTGGCGTGTGTACAGCGCCAGGCCGGCCCGGTTGTCGGTGGCGATGCTGGCCACGATGGTCAGGTAGCCGAGGCCGCGCGCTTCCTGGATCAACTCGTCCAGCATGGCGCCGCCGATGCCTTTTCCGTGGTGCACGGGGTCGACGTAGACCAGGCTCTCCACGACGTCGAAGCCGCGCTGCTTCCACGGCAGAAGGCGAGCCCATCCGATCACCCCTGTCTCGTCGACCGAGACCAGGAGCTTGGAGCGCTTCCCATGCATCTCCCACCACTCCTGCGCCTCCTCGGCGTCGAGCGGCTCGGAGTCGATGGTCGCGAAAGTCTGGTTCACCGCCCAGTTGTAGATGCCGACGATCGCCTTCAGGTCGTCCTTCGATGCATCTCGGACGGAATATCCCTTGGCGCTCTTCGCCTGGGCATTCGTTGTCTTTGCATTCCTTGTTTGGGCCATCCCGACCATTATGCTTCCCGCCCGTGAAGCCCGAGATCAAGACGCCCCTGCCAGGGCCAAAAGCCGCTGAGCTGATCGCACGCGACGCCAAGGCGATGTCGCCGAGCTTCACCCGCTCCTACCCCTTCGTCATGGAGCGAGGCCGGGGCTGCTGGGTCACAGACGTGGACGGCAACAGGTTCCTCGACTTCACGGCCGGCATCGCCGTCGTCACCACGGGCCACTCCCACCCGAAGGTTGTCGCCGCGATCAAGGAGCAGGCGGAACGCTTCATCCACATGTCCGGGACGGACTTCTACTACACGCCGGAGATCGAGCTGGCGGAGCGACTGGAGAACAGGATCCTGCCGGGCACGCCGGCGCGTGTCTTCTTCACGAACTCCGGCGCCGAGGCGATCGAGGGCGCCATGAAGCTCGCGCGCTATGCCTCCGGACGGCCGAGCTATATCGCGTTCATCGGGGCGTTTCACGGCCGGACATTCGGCGCCCTGTCGCTGACGGCGTCGAAAGCGAGCCAGCGCCGGCGCTTCGCCCCGCTGCTCTCGCAGGTGTTCCATGCGCCGTTCCCTACGGTGTCTCGCGGCGTGACCACCGACCAGTCGATCGAGCGTATCGAAGAGCTGTTCAACACCGTCGCGCCCCCGGAAAGCGTCGCCGCGGTCTTTGTCGAGCCCATCCAGGGCGAGGGCGGCTACCTGGTTCCACCGGACGACTTCCTGCCGCGCCTGCGGGAGCTGACCGCCAGGCACGGCATCCTTCTCGTCGCGGATGAGGTCCAATCGGGGATGGGTCGCACGGGTCACCTCCTGGCCGTCGAGCACTGGGGTGTCGAGCCGGACATCGTCTGCCTGGCCAAGGGCATCGCGTCCGGGCTTCCGCTCGGCGCGTTCATCGCGCGCGCGGAGCAGATGAGCTGGCCGCCCGGGTCTCACGGCAGCACTTTCGGCGGCAACCCGATCGCATGCGCCGCGGGTCTGGCGACGCTCGACCTGCTCGAGGACGGATTGATGGAGAACGCGGCTCGGGTGGGAGCCGTGATGCAGGACGGTCTTCGCGAGATCGCGGCCACACATTCCGATGTGACGGACGTGCGCGGCATCGGCCTGATGCTCGCGCTCGAGCTGCGGACGCCGGAGCTGGCGGCGAAGCTGGTTCAGTCGGCGTTCGAGCGAGGTCTGCTCCTGCTCACCGCCGGATCCAGGGCGGTGCGGATCAGCCCGCCGCTCGTGCTCAATCCGGAGGAAGCCGCGACCGGCCTGGAGATAATCGCCTCAGCCCTGGATTGAGTCCGCGACCGGCTGCATCGCAGTCGCGGCGGCGCGGTCGTCGTTCGCGACGGTCTTCGAAGACTTCGCCCGCTGGTCGTCGATCACCTTGATCATGGCGTTGACCTGGTCGACCAGCTGCGGCCTGTGGATGTGCGCGAGCGCGGTGAAGTCGGTGACGAATTTCTCTGTCAGGACCTGCTTCGCCCCAGACGTCCCGGCGGCGTAGCCGAGGAGGGCGTTGTCCCTGGCCGTCCAGATTTCCGTGAACCGTGAGCCAGCGGCCGGGCTGATTGACGCAGCGAAAACCGCTGCCAGCGCGGCGCCATTGCCGGCCAGCGCCGAAGAAGCCGCACCCGACTCAACTGTCCGTCCCGCCACCGCTGCATCGGTGGCCATCGTCGCGAGGTACGAATGCTCCTGGAGCAGGTTGTCGAGAGACACGTGCACGTCGACGGCTGGAGCGAACGCATCCCCAGGAAACTTGTCCGGGAACCTGAGGGCGATCTCGGTTGCCAGCGCGTCGCCGAGCCGAGAGGTGTGCGCGTAAGCGCTGTCCAGGTGCGAGTAGTAGCTTGCGTAGTTGCCTGCGAAGACGTCGTCGATAAAGGCCTTGTCGTCCGCGATCCGCTGGCTTGTCAGCTGCGTGGCCTGGTCCAGCGGCACCCGGCTCATCGCGTTGATCAGTTGGGCGAATTGAGGTGCAGAGGCTGTCAACGCAAGCATCGCGGCTTTGGCCTTGCCGTCGTTGTGAGTCACCACTCCGATCGTGTAGTCGACCAGGTAGCCGTTCTGCGCATTCCATGCCAGCGTGAACTGGAGAGCTGCCGTGTTGCCGAAGGCGCTGCCGATCACGGCCGACAGGTCGCCCGAGTTCGTCGCCAGCAAGCTCGTGTAGGACGCGTACTGGTCGGAGTGGTTGACCGCCGCCTCCGACTCCTTGGCCACGATCATCACGTGCTCGCTGAGCAGCAGGTCGAGTCGGACGCGCAGGTCGGCGGCCTGTGTCGGCGCGGCCGAAGGGGGAGGGCTCGATGTCGACGCGCTTTGATTCGTGCACGAAAGCAGCGCCGCACCGAGCATCACGACCGCAGCTCGTCTCAAACCGCCGCCATCCTACTGGCCCGGTACCATGTTTCGGCCTTGCCTCAGTGGCTGCTGGTCGACGGCTCGAGCATGTTTTTCCGCGCCTTTTACGCGATCCCTCAAACGATGCGAGGGCCTGACGGCACTCTGGTCAATGCGGTGCGTGGCACGCTGGACACGCTCGCGCGGTACGTCACCGACCGCAGGCCGCGCCACGTCGCATTCACGACCGATGAGGACTGGCGGCCCGCCTGGCGCGTCGACCTGATCCCGGGCTACAAGCAGCACCGGACGGCGGAGCCAATCCCTCCCGCGTTGATCCCCCAAGTGCCGATCATCCTGAGGGCGCTTGAGGCGGTGGGCATCGACGTCGTCGGCCTCGAGGGCTACGAGGCGGAGGACATCGTCGCGTCGCTCGCCACAAAGGTGAAGCCTCCGATCGAGATCGCAAGCGGCGACCGCGACCTGTTCAGCCTCATCCGCGATCGCGACATCATCGTCCTGTACCCGCAGAAGGGCGGAATGGCGGTTGTCGACGAAGAAGAGGTCACGCGGCGCTACCTGATCCCAGGCCGCGCATATGCCGACTTCGCAATCCTTCGCGGTGACCCGTCGGACGGGCTGCCCGGAATCGCCGGGGTCGGTGACAAGAAAGCGGCCGAGCTGGTGACCCGTTACGGGTCCGTCGGGGCGATGCTCGAGGCCGGTGTCTTCCGCAACGCCAACGCCGAATACCTGAAGAACGCCATGCGGGTTGTGCCGCCGGTTGCGGACCTGCCCATCGAAGTGCCGCCCGGCCGGCGCGACAGCTATCCCGCAGACCCCAAAGAGGTCGAGCGGCTGGGCAAGAAGTACGGAATCGGCAACAACCTGGACCGACTCAGCACCGCACTGCGTTCGATGCCGGCGCTTACCAAACGCTGATTTTTCGCTTCCAGTGATCTGACAGGCGCGCGGCAACGTATCCCTTGTCATGACGCTGACGTGGATTCGCCTCCGGCGCCGCCGGGCGAAGAGCTACATGATTTGGAGCCGTGGAAGTCGGGCTCTGCGCTTCATGCACTCAATCCAGGACCGTCAAGGGCAAGCACACCACGTTCTGGATGTGCCGGCGCTCGCTGACGGACCCGTCGTTCCCGCAGTATCCGCGGCTGCCCGTCCTCCAATGCGGGGGCTACGAGCCTAAGAAGAAGCCACCCGCATGAGGGCCATCGGTTGTCCCTGCGCAGGGTCGAAGCGGTTCGCGACCTGACCTGAGGCCATCGAAACCTCGGCGATGGCGCCGGTGTCGCTGACCGCGTACAGCAGGCGGCCGTCAGGGCTCAGTCCGAGGCTCCAGACGTGCCACTCGCTCAGCGCCTCCATCCGCACCGTCAGGCTTGCCGTGTCCACCCAGACGATGCCGGAGCTCCCCGCGGTGACAAGCGTTTTGCCATCAGGGCTGATCACGGTGGCGCCCGCCCCGGTGCTCGCGGAGTTGCCTATGGCGATCTTTGCGGTGCGGACGATCTGTGGTGAAAACTGGTTACTCGTGTCGACTTCCGCAACGGTCCCGGTCGCGCCGTTGACGGCGTAGAGGCGCGATCCGTTGCTGCTCATCGCCAGCGACCACTGCATATCAGCCTTGCCGCCGGAATATCCGCGCCCGGGCAGGTCGAGGCAGAAGGCGAAGGGCCCATCCAGGCTGAGCGCGTGAATGAAGGGGTTGTCGTTCTCGCGCACGTACATGCTGAAGAGCATGTGGCCGTCCGGAGAGGCGACGCCTGAGAGTCGAAGGCCCGTCATCGCCTGGTTGCCATCGCTCTTGTCGACGACGATGTTGTCGTCGAGCGTGTTGCCGTTGATGTTGAAGAGGCGGACGTAGTATTCCTTGCCGTTCAGGTATTGAATGAGGTACAGCCGCAGGCCGTCATTGCTGACGGCGTCGAAGTGAAAGTAACCCTTGAGGTTCACGCGATCCGTGACCTTGGACGCGGCTGCATCGATCAGCAGCATGTGGGTAGCGGTCGGAACGCTGTTCGGCGAGCCTTCGTAGGACTCCACGATGAGCCACCGTCCATCCGGTGAGGTGCCCCCAGGCACTCCCGTGATCGTCGCCGGCGGCAGCTGAAAGACACCGGGGAGCTGCATGGTGTTCAGCCTCGTCCCGGTCTGGGGGTCGGTGTCGACCAGCGAGCTGCCTGCGATCGAGTACAGATGCTTCCAGTCCCCCGACGGCACGCCGAGCGGGAGGCTTCGCTCGGAAGCGTGGCTTCGGCTATCGATGACCGAAACAAGCGGTGAGTTGCTCGAAGACACCGCCTCATAGAGCTTGTACCCGGCCGTCGCCGGCGGACCCCCGTCGGTCGGACCACAACCAGCGGCCAGGATTCCCAGACAGACCAGCGCGCCCGCAACTCGCATGCTCTTCACCTCGCCTCCCATACACCGGAGGGAGGGGTGAGGTTCCTAGATGGAGCCGGCGATCTGCAAAGCCTGGGCCTTGGTCATGTCTCCCTCGATCCGGACGATGGTGCCGTCGTGGTCGAAGATCAGGGTGTTCGTGGCCAGCCGCAGCGCGTCGTCCTGAAAGTTACCGTTCGCATCCGTAAAAACAAAGTCGTGTGGGTGGCCGGCAATCCAGTAGCCGGCGTGGCCGCCGACGCTCACCCGTTCGAGGGTCGAGTCTGGCCCGAGCGTCTTCTGGAAATAGTTCTCGTTGATCTGGCCGCGCGCCTCCGTGACGAGGGCGGCCACTCCTGTCTGCCCGGACACCTTGATTCCCGGACTCTGGCCGTAGACGAGCGTCACCTCGCCCTGCGATGGACCGTTCGGTGGTTGCTTGAGATAGACGGCGTCGGGCCGGCCCAGGGCTGACGGGACCGCGATCTTCCAGCTCACCTGGCTCTGGGCTTCGTTCAGGGTCACGGCCGTACCGAGGCCGAGGTTGGAACCGAGCTGCCCGGGTGGCCGTGGGGAAGGGGTAGGCGGGTGCTGCTCTCGGTGGATGGTGGTGTGAAGGTTCAGCCAGCCGGCGATCACATCGCGGGTGGGCGTGTACGCGAGGAGGGTTGCCACGATCAAAACCCCTGCTGCCAACGCGTACGGCCAGCGCCGCCAGCCCCTCCGTCCGGCTACGCCGGCCACCTCCCCATAAATGGGGAGGACAACGCTCAGCCGCGGAGTTGGTGGC
This sequence comes from Chloroflexota bacterium, assembly GCA_005880795.1. Taxonomy (GTDB): domain Bacteria; phylum Chloroflexota; class Dormibacteria; order Dormibacterales; family Dormibacteraceae; genus 40CM-4-65-16. Next base: position 19,164 of record VBGP01000055.1, read on the forward strand.
CAATCTATTGCTCTCGCCAGGCTGGTCAGCTGCTGCTCGAGCTCAGGCATTTGCCGTTTCCTCAACCCGCGCCCTGAGCCGAGCCAGCGCACGCGACAGCCTCGATTTCACGGTGCCCTCGGCGATGCCGAGCGCAGCGGCGGTCTCCTCACCGCTGAGCTCCAGGAAATAGCGGCTCGCGATGACCATCCGGTCGTCCTCGCCGAGCTCGTTGACCATGGCGAGCAGGCGCCGGCGCTCATCCGTCGCGACCGCCACCGCCTCGGGGGATGGGACCGCATCCCCCGGGCGGAAGCCTTCGCTCAACCGCAGCTCGAGCCGGTGGCGCCGTCCTGACGAGCGCACACGGTTGCGGGCCTCATTGGCCATGATGCGCAGCAGCCAGGGCCGGAAATCGGCGTCGGGCCGGAAGCGATCAAGCGCCCGGTACGCCTTGACGAAACCCTCCTGCGCCGCGTCCTCGGCGTCGGCGGCGGACCCTGTGATGATGTAGGCGGTGCGGAAAGCGACCTGCTGATAGCGTTTCACGATCTCCTCATAGGCGGCCGAGTCGCCGCGCACGGCGCGCGCGATCAAGACGGAATCGTCCGCTGGCCGGCCCTCCATCGGAACGCATCATGTACGCCTGCGGCGGCATCATGGTTCCCGTGCAACCGCGAGGCGCCTGGTTGGGTTTAGGTGGCTGATGGAGGGGACTGACCGCGTCTTCGAGCGCCTGGTACGGGATAACCAGAACCGCATCTACGCGCTCGGTCTGGCGCTGACGGGCAACCGACACGACGCCGAAGACGTCGCCCAGGACACTTTTGTCCGCGCGTATCGAGCCCTTGCCACGTACACGCCTGAGCGCATCCGGGACCTGAAACAGAAAGCCTGGCTGCACCGGATCGCAGTCAATGTCGTGAGAAACCGCGTCCGTGGCGTGCGGCCGCGGCTGGTCGAGCTCAACGGCAGCGAACCCGATCACGCCAGTGGTCCGGAAGAGGACGTGCTCCGAAAGGCCGAGATCGACGAGCTGGCGGCTCGAGTGGCATGCCTGCCGGTGCGATATCGCGAAGCGGTCGTCCTGCGCCACGTTCAGGAGCTGTCCTACGCAGAGGTGGCGGACGCGTTGGGCCAACCGGTGGGAACGGTCAAAGCGAACGTCCATCGCGGATTGAAATTGTTGAGAGGAGAGAACCATGGCAACCGTGATGATTGACTTGAAGCGCCTGGGCGACGTGAAGGCGCCCGCGGGCTTTTCCGACCGGGTGCTCGCGCAAGTTGGAATCGCCGACTCGTACGCGAAGTTCGAGACCGTGCTCGGCCCCGTCTACGTGGCCTGGAACCACCTGGGCGTCTCGGCCGCGATGCGCAGCAAGTCGGCTGCTGAGTTCGAGGACTGGTTCCGCAAGGACGTCGGGAGGCAGCTGACGCGCGTCGAGCCACCGCACGACCTCGCGGCGAAGATCGAGGATCAGCTCGAAGGCAAGCGGCGCATGCGATTCGACCTACGAGGTCTCACGCCGTTCTCTCAGGCCGTTTTGCGCAAGACGCTCGAGGTTCCTCGTGGCCAGGTGCGTCCCTACGGATGGATCGCGCGCGAGATCGGCCACCCGGCGGCGGTCCGCGCTGTCGGCACTGCCCTTGCCAACAATCCCATCCCTTACTTCATCCCGTGTCACCGCGTGATCCGGACCGACGGGGTCATCGGCAACTACGGCGGCGGAGGGCCCGAGGCCAAGGCGAAGATCCTCACGCTCGAAGGCGTACAGCTGAAACGCCTGCAGACCCTGGCGCGGTCCGGCTTGCGCTATGAGGGCGTGCGCAGCACCAAGATCTTCTGCTTCCCGACCTGCTACCACGGCCGACGAGTGAGGGAGGAGAACTTCGTGTTCTTCCACGACGAGAACGAGGCGCGCTCGGCAGGCTACCGGCCGTGCAAGGACTGCCGGCCGGCTGTGGCCTGATCGAGCGGAGCGACGCTGGCGGTCACCGGCGCGCTGCGCTGGTGCAGACGGTGCGACCGGGATAGGCCGCCGTCGAAATTGATCGCCTTGCCGTCGTGATAGACGGCCGGTTGCGAGCCTCGATGCGGCTTATGGCCAAAGACGACGCGGCGTCCGCCGGTCAGCTCCAGCCACCGCTCCAGGCGCGCCGGTTGGGTTTCAAAGATGTTGGGGCTGCTCAGCACCTGCCACAGGACGCCTTCGCCCCCACTCGCGAGGAGCTCGCGGGTGCGCCTGTTGATCGCATCGATCAGGCCTGAATCGGTTGTGGGGGCCAGGTCGAGGTACGCATCGTTGCCGCAGTGCTGCGCGATCGTGCCGTCGGGCAGCCTCACCAGCGCCGGCCGTTCCCGCATCCATTCCTGCAGCGGTTCGTCTTTGCCCAGCTCGTCGAGGTCGTGCCGCTGGCCGCCGATGCTGATCCAGAAGCCGGCGCGCCCGGGATCCCGCAGCGCCCATAGCATCGCCACCTCGTGATTGCCGAGCAAGACCTCGGTGTTGGGCCGGTCCCTTGCGTAGCGCAAGGCTCCGACGCCGAACATGCCGTAGTCGACCAGGTCGCCAAGGAAGATGGTGCGCCAGCCGGCCGCCGGGTACGGCTTGAGTGCGGTGAAAAGGCGCTCGATGTCCCCATGGACGTCGCCGACGATCAGGACCGGCAGATCGTCCGCAGCCATTCCTCTCCGGCGCCTTCGACGCGGCGGACGGCGCGCGTGTACGAACCGATGGTCTGAAGCTCGGTCCGGTCGTCCCGCCTGCGCAGGGTGTTGTCGAAAACCCGCTGAGCCTCGTCCATCCTGAAAGGGACGGCGTGGCTGAAAAGCCGCGTGGCCGGGGTCCCTTTGAAGACCCAGAACTCATCCCAGGTATCGGTGGCGCGGGCTCGTCGGAGGTGCGCGTTGCCGTCCCACCACCCAGGTCCTGGGTCTCGGCGCACATCCTCCAGCGCGTCCTCGATCTCCAGGCACCCCACCAGATGGAACCCGGCACCCCGGTCTTTGCGCTGCAGACGGGCCAGAAACGCGATGAGGTCGCCCCCCTTTGCGCGGCGCAGGCTGAACGCGCGAGCGGCGCGCCGGCAGTTGTCGCCATACGTCGGCTGAGGGGCGTCAAGGTCGGGATCAAGGTGGACCGCGCGGGTGCGCCAGCTCGACGGTGCGTAGGTGCACCTGTCCGCCAGGTCGGCGAGGCGGACCATGGGCGGCCGCCAGGGGTGTCGTTCCGGAATGGGCAGGAGCGCGAAGGTGCCGTCGTCGAAAAGGGGAGAGAAGGCGGCGTGGGCCGAGTTGACCCCGACGTTGGCCAGGAAGACAGCCACGAAATCGATCCTAACGGCGGCCCGGAAGGGGTTGGGTAGAATTCCAAAGGCGCATAGGGGCGTAGCTCAGTCTGGTCAGAGCATCGGTCTCCAAAACCGAGGGCCGAGGGTTCGAATCCTTCCGCCCCTGCCACCCCACTTAAAGGCTCATTAAGTACAGACGCGCGCGGTCTCGTTTCACCAGTAAGGGAATCGGGGCCAAAGGCCCAGGAGGCGCGTTGTGAGCAAATCGATAACGACACGGTGGTACATCGGAGCGTGGATAGTGGCGGTGCTTACGGGCATTGTCGTCGGTGTCATGTCGCGAGGGGCCGCCGGGAGCAGCCCGCCGCCCGCCGCGACGATCCTGGGCGTGGTCATCGTCCTGTGTGGCCTCGTGATGCTGGTGATGTGGATCGGCGCCCTCATCAAGCTGGGCCAGCAACATTCTTGGGGCTGGTTCGCATTCGTCCTGCTGCTTTACCTGCTGACCCTCGGAATCCTCGGGATCGTAGCCATGGCG
>VBGP01000121.1 GCA_005880795.1 Chloroflexota bacterium
AGCTTGCCCTCGAACGGAGACGGGATCTCGGCGTTGACCTTGTCGGTCACGACCTCGACGATCGGCTCGTCGCGCTTGACGAAGTCGCCCTCGTGCTTGAGCCATTTGTCGACGGTGCCCTCGGTGACAGATTCGCCCAGCTGAGGCATCTTGATTTGCGAAACGCCCATGCCGGCTCCTCCTCGCTACTCGATCTGACTTTTGGATCTGTTTCTTGGAGGCGACGCCCAGAATCGAACTGGGGATGGAGGTTTTGCAGACCTCTGCCTTACCACTTGGCTACGTCGCCGCCGTTCGGAACTCGATTCTACCCGTGGGGTCGTGTCGCCCTACTCTTGGCGAAACGTGTCTGAGCAGCGCTTCCGGGACGTCATGGCGCGCCTTCCGGCGGGTGTCGTGGTGGTCAGCGCGCGCCTGGGCGACGAGTACCGCGGGCTGACAGCGAGCAGCCTTGTCTCGATCTCCCTGGAGCCACCGCTGATCCTCGTCGGACTGGAGCAGGCCTCGGCGACGCGGGCTGTGATCCTCGAGAGCAAGGCGTTCAACGTCAGCCTTCTCACCAGAGCCCAGGAGTTCATCGCCGACCGCTTCGCGGGCCGAGCACCATCGATCGACGCGAAATGGAGCACCCTGCCGCACCGCCTCGGAGGCAACGGCATTCCTCTCGTCACCGGCTGCGCCGCCTGGCTCGAATGCCGCCTCACCCAGGTGCATCCTGCCGGCGATCACGACATCTGCGTCGGTGAGATTGAGGCTGCCGCGGTCGGCACCGGCGATCCGCTGATCCTCTGGGACCGCGCCTTCTGGTCGCTGCATTAATAAGGTAAGTCGTCCTCGTCCATCCCGAAGTGGTGGCCCACCTCGTGGAGGATGGTGCGTCGAACCTCCTCGACCAGCTCAGCCATCGTTCGCGTCGCGTCCTCGTGCGAACGCTTGTACAAGGTGATTCGCTCGGGCAATCCCTCACCCAAGGCGAGCGCCCCCGCGCCCTCATAGAGCCCCATCAGCCCCTCGGGCGATTGCTCTTCAACGAGGAAGACAGTGTTCTCGAGGTACGTCTGAAACTCTTCGGGGATCGAGTCGATGGCCGCCTGCGCCGCCTCCTCGAATTGCTTCATGCTCACCCGCATGCATGAATTGAAGCGCGTGCTGGTCGTCGGAGCAGGCACGATGGGCTCGCAGATCGCGCTCCAGACCGCGTTGAGCGGCCGCCACGACGTGACCCTTGTCGACACCGTGGCAGGTCAGCTGGAGAGGGCTCGCGCGCAGAACCGCAGGTTGGTCGACCGCTCAGTCGAGAAGGGCAGGGTGACGAAGGAGCTCGCCGAAGAGGCGCTCTCGCGCATCGCCGACTCGGGCGACCTGGCGACCGCCGCCGCCAAGGCCGACCTTGTGATCGAGGCGGTGATCGAAAACTTCGACGCGAAGAAGGGCGTGTTCGAGGCGCTCGGCAAATACGCAAAGCGGGACGCGATCCTGGCCAGCAACTCGAGCACCATCGCGATCAGCAGGCTGGCGGACATCAGCGGCCGGCCAGAGCTGTGCTGCAACATGCACTTCTTCCACCCGGCCACGGTCATGCAGCTGTGCGAGGTCGTGCGCGGACCGAAGACGTCCGACGAGACGATCGACGCCGCGATGGAATTCGTGCGCAGCATCGGTCGCACCCCCGTGCTGCTGCAGAAGGAGATCTGGGGCTTCATCGTCAACCGCATCCTGTTCGCGGCCTCAGAGGAGGCGATGCGGCTCCTCGAGGGCGGGTACGCCAGCGCGGAGGACATCGACGTCGCCGTGCAGAAGGGCTTGAACTGGCCGATGGGGCCGTTTCACCTGCTCGACTTCAGCGGCCTCGACATCTTCTACGGGGCGATGAAAGACCGCCACGCGCAGGGCGAGGGCGGTGACGCGCCGGAGGTCTTGCGCAAGCTGGTTGAGCAGGGCCGGCTAGGCAAGAAGACGGGCAAGGGCTTTTTCGACTACGACTGATGGCCTTGCCGCGGAGGCATTCATGCGGTCACTTCCTGGACGCGCCTTCGCGCGCCAAAATTGACCTTGCCCCCGTAGCCCAATGGCAGAGGCAGCCGGCTTAAACCCGGTCCAGCGCGGGTTCGACCCCCGCCGGGGGTATTCATCTCAGGCCTACAATCGACACACGATGGACCTCAGGCTCGAAGAAGACCCCGAAGAGGAGCCGGATGAGCCGGCGCGACCGGCCCAACCCGACGGCGCCCGTGGCACGGCCGCGGGACTGGTTCCGTCGGTCGGACTCCCGAGTCGGGACTGGGAATATTCGACCAAGGTTCTGAGCGTGGCCCAGGTTGCTGACGGCGCCACGCTGGTCAAGATCCTCCACGAGGCAGGCGCCGAAGGATGGGATCTGATCAGCGTGGTCGACGGGGGGGAAAAGCGCGTAATCCTGATGCGCAGACCAAAGCGCTCAGCCCGTGAGTCACGACGGGTGGGTTTCGCGCCTCCGACGCAGAACTGAGCTCACCTCCGCCGCGCCGCCGCCGCCGCATCCTTGTCGTCGAGGACGACGTGCCGGTACGCATGCTCGTCGCCGAGGTCTGCCGGCTGCAAGGGCACGACGTGGTCGAGGCAGGGACCGGCGCACAGGCCATCGAGCTTGGCCGCAGCTCCCAGCCGGACCTCGTGCTGGTGGACTGGGTGCTGCCTGACATCAGCGGCACGGAAGTCATCCGCGAGCTGCGCCGGCAAGGTGTCGTGAGCCCGATGGTCATGCTGACCGGACGCTCGGCCAAGATGGACGAGGTGGTCGGTCTCGAAGTGGGTGCGGACGACTACATCACGAAACCGTTCGACTCGCGGATCCTCGCGGCTCGCATCAACGCGCACTTGAGGCGTTCATCTCTTGCTGAAAGCGGCGGCGGTCGCGAAGGTGTGCTCAGCATCGGCGCGCTGCAGATCGACAACGCCGCCCGCCGGGTCAAGGTCGGCGAGGAGGAGATCACGCTCACGATGACCGAGTTCAACCTCCTCGCGGTCCTTGCGGCCAACCCGGAACGCGTGCTGACGCGGGCGCAGTTGAGGGACAAGGTCTGGGGTTATCCACACGATCTCGATGACCACTCGGTCGACCCCCACGTGCAAAGGCTCCGGCGCAAGCTGTCGGAGCAGTCGAACACAGGCGTCAGCCTGGAGGCAGTCCCCGGGCTCGGTTACCGGCTCTCGGTCAAGGGCGCTTGACGGAACAGGTCGCCCTTTTTGGGCCCGCGGACCCAGAGCTCCGCATCGTCGAAGACCTGGTGGCGAAGTCGATCGCCAATGACCCTCCGGAGGTCGCGCGTCCGCTGGCTGAGCTGTTCGCCGCCGGAGGCAAGCGAATCAGACCGGCCCTCCTGGTGCTCGCCGCGATGTGTGGGACCTACGACCGCGACCGCACGATACCCGCGGCCATGGCGGTCGAGCTCACGCATGCGGCGACTCTCGTCCACGACGATGTCATCGATCGTTCCCCAACTCGACGTGGCCGGCCGACCGTCGCGGCGGCCCTTGGCGATGAGCCCGCGATAGTCATCGGCGACTTCTACTTCGCCAAGGCCTACGAGCTGGCGGCGCGGACCAACACCCCCGAGGTCGTCGCGATCCTGGCCAGGGCTGTGATGGAGATCTGCGCGGGCGAGGTGCGGCAGCAGTCGATCCGCCACCACTACACCACGAGCGTGGACGAATATATGCGCCGCATCGAGGCCAAGACGGCGACGTTGCTGGCGGCGTGCTGCGACATCGGCGCGCTGCTCGGAGGCCTCGACGAAACAAGACGCTCGGCGTTGCGGGCGTACGGCCGCCTGCTCGGCCTTGCTTTTCAGATTGCTGACGACGTGCTCGATTACACCGGGACAGAAGGAGAGGTCGGAAAGCCTATCGGGCATGACATTCTCGAAGGCTTCGCGACGCTGCCGTTGATGCTTGCAAGGATTGATCTCGAGGACGGCCGCAAGCTGAGCGAGCAAGAAGCCCGCAAGGTCGTCGACGCTGTCCGCAAGAGTGACGGCCCTCAAAGCGCACTCGATCAAGCGCGCGATCACGCCGACGCGGCGCGCGGTCAGTTGCAAGAAATCGATGGCGGCGAGGCGGTCTCTGCGCTGGCCGCGCTGGCCGGCTACGTGGTCAGCCGAAAGCTCTAATCTGTCTCACCGTGTCCCAGGTTGGGATGGGTGTGGTGGCGTGAGTAGGGTCAGGCTCGTCGGTGTCGGACCAGGGCATCCTGGCCTTGCCACCTTGCAGGCAGTCGAGGCCATCAAAGAGGCCGACGTGATCCGCAACTGCGATGGCTGCGGCACCGGCCTGCTGCACTTCGCGCCCGCGAA
>VBGP01000122.1 GCA_005880795.1 Chloroflexota bacterium
CATGGTCCTGAACAAGGACGAGGCTCTCGACTTCTACGTCAGCAAGCTCGGGCTGGAGAAGGGCCAGGATGTCAAGCAGGGTTCCTATCGCTGGTTGACGGTGCGCGTCCCTGGCGACGTCACCGAGATCTCCCTCGAGGAGCCGGGCCCGCCGATGCATGACGAAGCCACCGCTGCGCAGATCCGTGAGCTGATCACGAAGGGCGCACTGGGCGGGCTCGTGTTCAAAGCGGACGACATCCGGGGTCTGTACGAGAAACTCAAGTCGCGCGGCGTCACGGACTTCACCCAGGAGCCCACCGACCACTTCTACGGCACCGACATGGGCGTCCGCGACCCCTTCGGCAACGCCATCCGGATCCTCCAGCAGGGGAAGGTCGCCAAGAAGGCGACGGCATGACGGCGGCCACCATGGCCAAGAGGAAACCAACAATGAAGGCCAAGGACAAGGCCGCCAAGACCACCACCGCGACCAAAAAGAGGTACGAGGGATTCACGGACGAGGAAAAAGCGGCGATGATGGACCGCGTCCAGGAGCAGAAGATCGCCGCGCGCAAGGCCGAAGGGGAAAGCGACCTGCTCGCGAAGATCGCCGAGATGCAGGAACCGGATCGCGCCATGGCCAAGCGGCTCCACGCAATCGTCAAAGCCAGCGCGCCGGCCCTCTCGCCGACAACCTGGTACGGGATGCCGGCTTATACCAAGGACGGCAAGGTCGTCTGCTTCTTCCAGAGCGCGCAGAAGTTCAAGACGAGGTACGCGACGTTCGGCTTCAGCGACCGGGCGAAGCTCGACGAAGGCGGCATGTGGCCAAACGCCTTCGCTCTGATGAAGTTGACCGCCGCCGAAGAGGCAAGGATCGGCGCGCTCGTGAAGAAAGCGGTGAGCTGAAGGCTGAGCTCGACACCGGTCCTCGCCGACTGCATCCGCAACGCCAACGGGCGGTATTGATCCAGCCGTCATCGGTGAATTTGCCGCAGGCTATCAGCCGGTCCGTCTGGCGCCGCTGAGCGCGCGTTCTCAACCTAAATCGGCTGTCGTGTCTCACGCCGAGTCTGAAATGGATCCAACGCGGCGAAGGCCCAGATGACGCATTCTCGGAACTGCCAGTGCTCGCAGGATGTTATGGCGCCGCAGCTTTGAGTCAGCTCTGCGGTCGCGCCCGAGCGTGGATTTGTCTTTCGCGCCCAGCCGAAGTAGCATGGACGGAACGCGTCGGAACCGAGGCGTGGGGGCTACCGAGATCTGTTGTCCAGACGTAGCGAACATACCCCTCTACCGGCCACCGTCTCCTCTCCGGCTCCACCTCTCGCTCTCAGGAGGGAAGTTCTCATGCCGCAACGTATGAGGTCGCGACGTTGGTATGCGCGGTTCGCGGTGCTCTGCATCGCTGCCCTGGCACTTTTCCCGGCGTCCAGCGCGGGCGCGAGCGCATCCGCCAAGCCTCCCACCTCCGCGCAGTGTCTCGCCCGCGTAAACGACACGCCAAGCAAACTCGTCGAGTGCGTCCAGACGAGCGATCTCTGGAATCACATGAACAAGTTCCAGGCGATCGCCGACGCCAATCTGGGCCCCGATGGGCATCCGTCGCGGAACTCGGGCGAGCCAGGCTACAAGGCGTCGGCGGATTATGTTGCCTCGGTCATGCAGGCCGCCGGATACAACGTCACGATCCAGCAATACACGTTCACCTATTACGCATTCACAGGTCGTCCGACGTTTAGCGAGGTTTCACCAGCTGCCCATGACTACGCCCTGAGCACGGAATGGAACCCAGGACAGAGCACGGGCACGGCAACAGATCAGGCTCTTCAGCCGGCCGGCGGCATCATCATCCCGCCTACGGCTACCCCAAGCTCGACCAGCGGCTGCACAAGTGCTGACTTCACCGGCTTCACAATCGGCCACATCGCACTGATTCAGCGCGGTGGCTGTTTCTTCGGCGTGAAAGTCCTGAATGCGCAAGCCGCCGGGGCGTCTGCGGTGATCATCTTCAACGAGGGCAACCCCGGCCGGACAGGCGTGCTGGCAGGCAGCCTGGTCGATGCCAATGGAAAGTCGATCATCCCCACCATTCCGGTGGCGTTCACGTCGTTCGCCATTGGCCAGGACCTCTTCAACCTGTACAAGACCGGGCAGTCGCCGCGAATGAGCCTCAGCATTCCGGCGATCGTTAAACCGAACGCTCCTGACTACAACGTCATCGCTGAATCGAAGGGTGGCGACCCGAACCACGTTGTCGTCGTCGACGCCCACCTGGATGCGATTTACGGCGCGGGAATGCTGGACAACGCCTCTGGCTCCGCGACCATCCTGGACATCGCCCAGATGATGCAGAACGTTTATCCGACGAACAAGCTGCGGTTCATCTGGTTTGGCGGCGAGGAGCTCGGTCTCTTGGGCTCGTCCTTTTACGTCAACAATCTGAGCTCGAGCGAATTGAGTCACATCGGTTATGACCTCGATGCGGACGTCACGGCCACGCCGAACTACCTCATCGGCGTCCTCGATCCGGCGGCGCCCGACCTTTTCGGACGTACCGTTTCAAGCACTTTCCCGAACCGTGTGTACAAATCGTCGACGATCGCCCGAGATCAAGGGGTCGCCTACTTTGACTCCGTCGGTCTCAACCACGAGCTGTTGTCGCCCGTCGGAACCGATGCCTTCAGCTTCAACGCGGTCGGCATTCCGGCCAGCGGCTTGCTGACAGGGCAGGACTGCTGCAAGAGCCCGGAGGAAGTCAATCTGTTTGGCGGTTACGTTGGCAATTACGAAGGCAACGTCCCGAGTTTCGACGGAGGGTGCGTCGATAACCCATTCCTCTGGTGCGACAACTTGAGCAACAACGATCCAAAGGTGCTCACTTTCATGTCGAAGGCCTTTGCAACCATGGTCGTCCAGATGGCGTTTGACACGAAAGTGATGTCTTCCAGCAACAACGCTGTTTATAAGAAGACGCTGCCGATCGCAGGGGAAGTCGGTCGTCGGTTCGAAGCCGCATGACTGCGCCGGCTCGTGCAAGCCATTTGTTCGAGACGTCGGGGCGGCGCCGAACGTTGATCGGGGCGCCTCCCGCGTGGCGGCGGCGCCCGGAGTCCGATCGCGTGTCATCTTGACTATGCCAGGCGGTACGAATCTGAATTGAACACTGGTCGGAGCCCCGGGATGTGAACTCGGGGACCTCACGGTCCCGAATCACACGGCAGCCCGTCCAGCCGCACGGAGTCAACCGACGCGCCGCGAACACCGCGATTGTCTACGGGATATTCCCGGGCGTGCCGGTAGGCGGCTCGCCAAAAAATCGACCAGGACTATCCCGGGGCCGGTGCGGGCGTTCGCCAACCCTTCATAGCCAGTCAATACCCCAAATGTGGATACGCAGTATTTCGGTTGCATGTTTCATCGTGGCCGCCGTAAGATGCAACCATGAAGTTGCATAACACCACGGACCGCATCGAGAAAGAGATCGTTGTGCGCGCACCCCGCTCGCGTGTTTGGCGCGCTCTTGCCGACGCCGAACAGTTCGGCGCCTGGTTCGGCATCAAGCTCGATGGCGCCTTCGCGTCCGGCAGCCGAGTTCGGGGCCAGATCACTTCGCCCGGCAATGAGCACGTGATCATCGAGTTCGCCATCGAGCGAATGGATCCCGAGAGCCGGCTTTCGTACCGCTGGCATCCATACCCGGTCGAGCGCGGCGTGGACTACTCGAGCGAACCGACCACGCTGGTCGAATTCCAGCTCGAGGAAGTCGCGGGAGGCACCCAGCTCACCGTGATCGAGTCAGGCTTCGATCGCATCCCGCTGGCAAGGCGTGCTGAGGCATTCCGGATAAACGACGCGG
>VBGP01000123.1 GCA_005880795.1 Chloroflexota bacterium
ACGATCGAGCAGGCCGATCCCGGCGGCGTCAGTTGGACGAAGCGCAGGTTCTCGGTGACCCTGTGATCGTGGTCTTCATGGAAACCAATCTGGTTGACGTAAAACGACTTGGCGCGGTCGACATCGGTCACAGGAACAGCGACGAGCTCGAGTTTCATGTTCACTGAATCAGTCTAGGGTCGAGCTATCGTCGATCTTTCTTGCGGCCCTCGCTCTCGTTTCGAGCGGCCACGGCCAGGAGGCCTGCCAGCACTCCGCCCTCAAACAATCCGTAGAACACCGAACGCCCGATGGGCTGGTAAAAAGGACCAATGTTGAGCAGGAAGGTGAGGACCGCGAAGACAGGAAACGACAGCGCGAGCTGCTTCCACGTCTCGAGTGACTCCCACCACAACACCAGGCGAGGCGGAGGCTTTGTCACGGCCCGATCATTCTTGCTCGCGACGCTGCTCATCGTGGTGGCTACCGCGTGCGACCCCGTGATGGGAACGGGCTCTGGTACGCCGCCCGACCCCAAGCAGTACCTCAAGGTCGACGCCAAGACCAAGACCGCAATCGTGACCCTGATCGCCGGCTACCCAGCCACCGATTACCAGTTCAACTACGACGGCTACGGAAATGGCTCGCTCGTCCTGACCGTCCCTGTGGGCTGGGAGGTCACGGTGCAGTGCGCCAACCACTCGACCGTGCCGAACTCGTGCGCGGTGGTTGCATCCGGCAGCGACACGCAGCCGGTACAGTCCGGCTGGACGACGCCGGACCCAACCCGAGGCCTGGACCCGGGCCAGTCCGCAAGCTTCGCCTTTACGCCTCAGACGGCGGGCGCCTACCGCATCGCCTCACTGGTCCGAGGTAGCGAGGCGAGCGGTATGTGGCTCGACCTCGAAGTCGTGCAGGACGGCACGCCGACCCTGACTGGAAGCTGAACCGCGTCCATGGTGACCATCCACGACGTGCGGGCGCTTGCGTCGACTCTACCCAGGAGCTACGAGGCGATCGTTGGCGGTCGAGTGAAGTTTCGGGTCGGCCGCATCGTCTACCTGGCCTTCTCTCGAGACGAGACCGTGATGGGATTCGCTTTCCCCAAGGAAGAGAGGGACTGGCTCATCGGGGGCTCGCCGGACAAGTTCATGCAGCCCATCGCATCCGATCTCCGCTACCACTGGGTCCTCGCCCGCCTCGCTGCTCTGGACAAAAAAGAGATGCATGAGCTGGTGATGGACGCATGGCGTATGGTCGTGCCCAAGTCACTTGCCGAGACCCACGACCCATCAGGGTGAGCCCAACCTAGAGATCCGCGGCCTCAATTGGGCCTACGTCCTGATCGGAGTCGCCGACGGGACGCTGCTCCCATTCATCCCACTTTTCCTCCTCCAGCGCGGCCTTTCCGCGCAGCTGATCGGCGCAGTCCTGGCCGCGGCCGCGCTCGCCTCGCTGGTCGCGGGCATGAGCTGGGCCTACCTCGCCGATCGCCGGCTTCGTCCGGAGCGAATCCTGGTTGTCGCGAGCGCTGCCGCCGCTCTGGCTTCCCTTCTCCTGGCGCTGACCAAAGGGGCGCTCGTGCTGGCGGCGGTGATCGTGGTGCTCTGGCTCGCCCGAGCGCCTTTCATGCTCCTGGACCCGATCACTCTGCGCAGACTGCGCAAAGCTCCCCGCACCGACTACGCGCGCATTCGCTTGCGGATGAGCGCCGGCTGGGCGGGGTCCGTCACCCTGTCGGGCGCGGTCTTTCAGGTCATCAGCCTCCGGCTCATGCCTTTTGTGTACGCGCCGCTGACCCTGCTCTTTGGAATGTGGGTGTGGCGCTTCCTAAAACCGGTCCAGGCCATTGAGTCGGTTGAGCTCCCACCGCTTGCGGGTGTGCCCCGTCGGGTTCCAAAGGTGCCGGTCGCCATGGTCGGATTTCTCGCCAGCGCGTTCCTGCTCGGCGCGTCGCTGGCCGCGACCCAGAACTTTCTCACGCTGCGTATCAGCTTTCTCGGCGGCGGCGCCTTGATCATCGGGGCTGCGGCTGCCTTCCAGGCCCTGACCGAGATACCGACGATGGGATACACGCACGTCCTCACCAGGCGGCTGAGTCACCGCGGCCTCTACGCGATCGGGTGCGCCGTGTATGTGGTCGTCTTCATCGCCTGGGCGTTCGTCTCCGATGCGTTTACCGCGGCGCTGCTCAAGCTCGCTGTCGGCGTCGCCTTCGCGCTGACCTACGTCGCGTCGGTGGTGATCGCCGATGAGCTGTCACCGGCGCACCTCCGGGCGACGGGACAGGCGCTGATGAAGTCCGTCCTGTTCGGGCTGGCGCCCATCGCCGGCTCGCTAGGAGGAGGGTTGATCTACGGGACGATGGGGCCGCGCGCGATGTTTTTGATCTCGACCGTGGCGGTGGCGGCGGCGGGGCTGATGGTCGTGGTCGCGGTTCCGGATCGGGCGCGGCGGAGCGCCGGCGAAGCAAAGGCGCCCGCGGCGGAGCCGGTTCCCGTAACGCCCTGACTCACTGCTCCAGGGGAACCCAGAACTCGATCCGCGCCCCAGAACCCGGCTGGCTTTCGATCTTGTAGCGGCCGCCCGCCATCAGGGCGCGTTCACGCAGCGCCAAAAGCCCGAGATGGCCGGGAAGATTGCTGCGGTCGGCCACAACGAAGCCTAGCCCGTTGTCCTCGATGATTCCCGTGACGCCACCGTCGGCTTCGGTGACCGAGACCTTGACCAGCGTCGCTTCCGAGTGGCGTTCCACGTTTCCGATCGCTTCCGCCACCTGCCGAAAGACCATCGACCGAACGTCGAGGTTGAGGTCGGTGGGGAGATCCAGCTCGAGCTCGCACGTGATGCCGGAGTGCTCGAGCATCGCGACCCGGTCGCGGATCGATTGCGCGAGGCCATCAGGGCTTTCGAGCGCGGGCGGCCGGACTTCGAAAACCAGGCGGCGCAAGGCGCTCTCGGTCTGCTCGAGCACGGCTTTCAACGCGTCGAGCGCCGACTGGTCGATCACGCCGTCCGGCGCAAGCCGAGCCACCTGCAATTCCGCCGCCGTCAATTTTTGAAGCGCGTCGTCATGCAGCTCGCTCACGAAGCGCTTGCGCTCCTTGTCCACGACCGTGCTCATGTTCTTGAGCAGCATCTGACGGGCGCTGTCGACCTTGGTCAGGCGCTCGACCGATTTCGACAGGTCGTCTTGAGCTCGTCTGAGCTCCGTTACAAGGCCGGCGGCCAGAGCCGCCTTCTGCAACACCCACGTGTCTTCTCGCGAGAAACCGGTTGGCCGCCGCGAGTCGTAAGCGGCGATGAGGCCCAGTCGCTCGTCTCCCGCGCGCCAGGCCACGCTGATCGCATTCGATACGCCGAGGGTCTCGAGCACATAGCCGAACTCCGGCGGTTCGCCGGCGTTGGCTCGGAAGATGAGGTCCTGATAAACCACGCGACTCGCAAGGTCGTCGCCGTCAGGCTCGCATCGCGTGGGCTTGAGCCTGGAGAGGAATGCGCGATCGACGCCGAAGCCGCCCTGAATCGGGGCCAGCTTGCCGTCATCGCGGAGCCGCCAGAAGACGACTTTGTCGGCGCCCACGAACTCACCGAAGGTCTCCGCCAGCTGGCGGTAGAAGTCGCTGAGATTCTGACCCGAGACCGGCTGCGACGAGACGGCAAGTAGGACCTGTACGGCGAGCTCGTGCGCGCGCTCGACGCGCTCGGCGCTGCGGAGCTTTTCGGCGCTGTCGAGCGCCGCGGCGACGTTGGACGCGAATATCGCCATCGCCTGCCGGTCGGATCCCGTGTATTCCGTTGCCCGAGCCACGGCCATCGTTCCGATCACCTCGCCGCCCGCGTGGAGCTCGACCTGGGTGGCGCGGCCGGTTCGCCCTCGGGCAGCCGCCAGAACCTCCGCGACCGCGTCGTCGTCAAGTTGCAGCGAGGTGGCCGCCGCGCGCGAGAAGAACCTTGTGCCCAGCACGATGACTGCCTCCGACGACCTGGTCAGGGCGAGGAGGAGCTCAGCCGCCGTTTCGGCGATTTCCTCCGGATCGCCCGCGCGCTCAAGCTCCGCCGCGGCGGAACGAAGCCTGTCCAGGACGTCATCCAGTTCCAAATTGAACGTGCGTGCGGTTGCCAATCTCTTCCCCTGCGC
>VBGP01000020.1 GCA_005880795.1 Chloroflexota bacterium
CGATCGGCCTGCCGAAAGCCTGCCGTTCGTGCGCGTAGGCGAGTGAGCGGTCGAGGCTCGCCTGTGCCACGCCCACGGCGCGGCCCGCGATGTTGACACGGCCGAACTCGAGGGCGGACAGGGCTTGCTGGAGACCATGTCCCTCTTCGCCGCCAAGCAGGTTGTCGACCGGCACGCGGCAGTCGGCAAAGAAAACCTCGGAGGACTCGGGGCCCTTATAACCAAGCTTGTCGAGATCTTTTCCAACCGTGAAACCGGGCGTCCCCTTCTCGATCATCAGCACGCTCATCCCGCGGTGACGCGGCTCGGCCCGCGGGTCGGTCTTCACGAGCACAGGCAACGGGTCGGCGTGGCGCGCGTTCGTGATCCACGTCTTGGTTCCGTTGACGACGTAGTGGCCACCTTCCCGTCGTGCCGCGGTGGCGATGCCCTGCAGGTCGCTGCCGGCCTGCGGTTCCGTGAGCGCGATGCCCGAGCGGCGATTGCCCGTCGCCAGGCCGGGCAGCCATCGCGATCGCTGCTCCGGCGTGCCGAACTTCGACAGCATCAGGGTGGCCAGCGAGTGCGAGCCCAGGATCCCGGCGATGCCCATCCATGCTTTCGAGATCTCCTCGAACACGATGGAGTACGAGACAGCGTCGATGGCGATGCCGCCGTGCTCCTCGGGGACCAGCATTCCGAACAGGCCCATCGCCTTCATCTCCTCGACGATCTCGTCCGGATAGCGCCCGGCGAGCTCCATCTCTCGAGCGACAGGTGTGATGCTCCTGCGCGCGAAATCGCGTATCAGGCCGCGAAAGGCGCGCTGCTGTTCCGAGAGCTCGAAGTTCACGTCTTATGGTCCTTCGGTCTGCCCTTTCAAAGATCAGACGCCGAGGATTCGGTGCAGCACCTCGCTGTCCCGGGCTCGCGCCGCCGGAAGCACCTCGACGATGCGCCCCTTCTCGATGAAGGCCGCGCGGTCGGCGACGCGCAGCGCCATCTGGTGATTCTGTTCGGCCAGCAGGATTGAGACGCCGGTCGACTTCAGCGTTCCGAGCAGCGTCCCGATCGACTGCACAAGCACCGGCGCAAGGCCTTCGGTCGGTTCATCGAGCAGCATCACCCGCGGATTGCCCATCAGCGCGCGCCCAAGCGCGAGCATCTGCCGTTCGCCGCCCGAGAGGCCGCCCGCCATGTTGTTCTTCAGGCCCTCGAGCTTGGGGAACAGCTCCCAGACCCGTTTCTTCGTCCAGCCGCGGTCGCCACCGTTGGCGTGCGATGCGATCTCTAGGTTCTCGTCGACGGTCAGGTTCTGGAAGCAGCGCGCGCCTGAGGGCACGTAGGCCACTCCCCCGCGCGTCCGCCGGTGGGCGGGCCATCCGCTCATGTCGCGACCTCCGACACTGACCGATCCGGACGCGCCAGGCAGTAGTCCGGTGATCCCGCGGATGATGGTTGTCTTGCCGGCGCCATTCCGGCCGAGCACCGCGAGCAGCTTGCCATCCTCGACCTCGACGCTGAAGTCGAAGACGACATGGCTCTTGCCGTAGCGGACGTTCAACCCCTCGACCTTGAGCATGTCTACGCGCCTAGCTCCTCCTGCTCCAACTCCCCCAGGTAGACCTTCTGCACGTCGGGGTTGTGCCGGACCTGCTCCGGTGTGCCCTCCGTTAGGACGCGTCCCTGGTGCATCACCGTGACGGTGCGAGCCGTGCTGAAGACAACCGACATGTCGTGCTCGCAGAAGAGCAGCGTCAGGTGGCGCTCCGTGGCCAGGCGCCGGACGAGCTCCATCGCCTTGTCCGTCTCGTAAGCGGACATTCCGGCCGTGGGCTCATCGAGCAGCACGAGTTTCGAACCCAGCGCGAGCGAGATCGCGATCTCGATGGCGCGTTGATCGCCATGGCTCAGCTGACCGGCGGGGAGGTCCGCCCAGGCTCCCAGTCCGACTGCCTCAGCGAGCTCCTGCGCCTCAGCGTAGAAGATGCGATTCGCAAATCCGAATGGCCGGACGGTGTAGCCGGCGTGCGCGAGCATTGCGAACTGCAGGTTCTGACGAACGGTCAGCTTCGGGAATATCGTCGTGATCTGGAAGGCGCGACCGATGCCGGTCCGCGCGATCACGTGAGGCGCCTTGCCCGTGATTTCGCGTCCGCCGAATTTCACGGTGCCCGAGGTGGGCTTCAGCTGACCGGTGATGAGGTTGAAGAGGGTCGACTTACCGGCCCCGTTCGGACCGATGATGGCGTGACGGTCGCCCTGCTTGACCTCGAGGCTCACGTCCTCGACCGCGCGCAAGCCGCCAAAGCGCCGGCTCAGGTGGTCGATCTGAAGCAAGGTCTGCCCGGGATGCACCTCCTCGGCCTGAATCGCATCGGTGGCGAGCGCCTTGCGGACGTCGAACATGCGGATCGCCTCGCCCGCGCTTTCAGCAGGCGCCACTTCCGCCTTCTCGCCGCGATGGAAACGCTCACGCAGGCGCAGGAACACGGTCGGCGCATCCGAGATGCCGCCGGGCACAGCAAGCACGACGCCCAGCACGATGGCGCCAAGGATGATGTCGAACTGGTAGGGGAACTGCTTCGAGACCGCGTTGTCCAGCACTACGTAGATGAAGGCGCCGACCGCAGGCCCGAGGAACGTGCCCGTCCCGCCCAGGAGTGACACGACGACGGGCTGCGCGTTGGCCGTCCAGTAGAGCATCTCGGGGTATGCCTGCTGCTGGTACAGCATGAAGAGGCCTCCCGCCATGCCGGCGAACAGCGATGCCACCGTGTAGATGGCCAGCTCATACACCTTTACGTTGATTCCGATCGCCGCGGCGCGCTGCCTGTTCTCGCGGATCGAGAGCAGAGCCGCGCCGAAGGGCGAGCGCACGAGGAGGAACATCAGCAAGAGACACAGTCCGACGACCGCCGCTGTGAAGTAGTACAGCGTCGTGTAGTCGCTCAGCTGGTCGGGCACGGTGACCGAGATGCCGTTGTCGCCGCCGGTGAAGTCGTACCACGTGAAAGCGAGCGAGAAAAGCAGCTGGGAGATGGCGAGCGTGAGGAGCGAGAAATACAGTCGGACCGCCCGCTGCGCGACCAGACCGGTCACCACGCCGACCGCCGCGGCTGCAAACGGCGCCGCGGCAAGGCCCAGCAGGATGGGGAGGTGATAACGCTTGAAGATCAGGGCCACCGTGTAAGCGCCGACGCCGTAGTAGGCGGCGTGCGCGAACGAGACCATGCCTGTGTAACCGAGCATCAGGTTGTAAGAGATCGCCCATAACGCGAGCACCAACGCTGAGGTGCCCAGGAAGATCTGAAACCGCGAGCTCGCGTCCGGGTTCAGGTTCTCGTTGAGGCCGGCCAGCGGAGGGATCAGGGCCACGAACAGGAACAGGACGAGCACCACTCCCCAGCGCACCCGGTCGCCGCGAGAGCGCGGAAGGCGGCGGATCAACTCTCGGGCAGACCGAACAGCCCGCGCGGCCGGACGATCAGGACCGCGGTCATGATGATGAAGACGAACGCCAGCGCGAACGGGTTGGTGGCGGGGATCACGAGACCGAACGAGATCACCATGCCGACGATCAGCGCGCCGACAGCCGAGCCCACGATGCTGCCGAGGCCGCCGATGACGCTGATCGCGAAAGCGAGGACCAGAACGTCAGTGTCGATGCTCGAGCCCACTGCCTGGCTCGGCGCGACGATCGATCCTCCAAGCCCAGCCAGCGCGGCGCCGATCATGAACACGGTGGTGTAGAGCCGGGTGACGTTGACGCCGGTGGCGTTCAGTAGGTCCGGATCCGCGACGGCCGCTCGGATGTTCCGGCCGAGGCTCGTGCGGTAGAGCATCGCCCACACGGCGCAGCCGATGGCGATTGCGGCGGCGATCATGAAAAGGGAGTAGCTGGCGTAACTGTAGCCGCCCAGGTCGAGGTGGCCTGGGATCGGTGAAACGATGGTTCGGTAGTTGGCGCCGAAGACGATCCGCACCGCGCCCGCGATGATCAGGCTGACGGCGTAGGTTCCAAGCAGCTGGACCAGATGCTCTCGGCCATAAACGCGCCTCAGCACCAGCACCTCAACGACTCCTCCGATCGCGCCGGCCACCGCCACCGCGACGAGCATCCCGCCCCAGAAGCCAAGGCCCGCGCCCAGCTGGTTGCCGATGACCACGGTCACGAACGCCGCGATCATGTAGAGCGAGCCGTGCGCCATGTTGATGACGCGCAACGCTCCGAACACCAGGGACAGTCCCGCCGCCACGATGAAGAGGTAGGCGGCATTGGCCAGCCCGCCCACCGCGAAAAGCAGGACTTGCCCTGGCGTCATATTCGTTCTTGTTTCTTGGTGGGTCTGACTAGCTCGCTTTCCATGACGGACACAGGGCAAAGCTCGCGGTCGTGGGATCGCCCGCCTTGGCGTCGCACTGATTGCCCTTGATCTCGTTGACCATCTGAAGCGGCATCAGCAAGTCGTCGCCTTTGAGGTTCGTCACGTCCTTCAGAACCGGGAACGGATAGGTGCCGCCGGAGCTTGTCGTTGTACCGGTGGTCTCGCCGACGTTGGCCTGCAGCTCGTCGGAGCGGATCGTGATCTTGTATCCACGCAGGCTGTCGAACGTGTGGCCACTGACCTGCTTGATGACCTGGTCCGCGTCGAAGCTCTTCGCCGCGTTCGCGGCCTGTGCCCAGAGCATGAACGCGTCGTAGTCCATGACCGCCCAGTCGGACGGGTACTCGTTGTTGTACTTCGCGCGGTAGCGGCTGATGAAGTCGGTGAGCCTCGCGTTGTTGGTCTGGAGCGCGAAGAACGGAGCGCGCATGTACGCGTGCATCCCCTCCGGGTACTGGGAGCCGAGGGAGTTCAGCTCGTCCACCGAGACCAGCGTCGTCATCGGGTACTTGACGAAGAACTGCGGGTCGACCGCCAGCGCCTGCTTGATGAAGTTGATCTGGTCGGCGGCGAAGATGTTGGAGTAGACGAGGTCAGGCTTCGCGGCCTGGATGGCGTTGATGGTGGAGTCCCAGCGTGGGTTGGTCGGAAACGGGACGTACCACGTGCTGGGATCGTTCACGATTTGCGTGCTCGAGTTGGCCTTCTTCAAGGCCGCCACAAAGGCGTTGGTCTCCGAGATTCCGAACAGGTACTTAGGCGAGACGATGAAAATCTTGCCTACGTTCAGTTTCGCCGCGAGCCGGCCCGCGGCAGTGCCTTCCATGTAGGTGTTGGGGACGATCGACACCCAGTAGGGGTTGACGATGTCGGGCTGCATGGTCAGCTGCCAGCTGTTGCAGGTGGCGTCGATGGTGATGACCTTGTTCTGCTTTGCGATCGGGCTTTCAGCCAGGCACTGAGCGGAGGTCACCGAGCCCATCAGGGCGACCACGTTGTCCTGAAGGATCATGTTCTTTGTGTTGCTCACCGCCTGCGGGACGGTTGTGCCGTCGTCCTGGATGTCCATCTCGATCTTGTAGCCGTTGACGCCGCCCTTGGCGTTGATGTCGTCCGCGGCGAGCTGCAGCGACTGGCTGACCGCGTGACCGTAGAGAGCCGACTGGCCGGTCAACGGCGCCGAGTAGCCGACCTTTTTCGTGCCCTTGAAGCTTTGGGACTGGTTGCCGGAGGGCTGCCCGCCGCAGGCGGCGACGACGACCGTCACGGCCAGGGCTAGCGCCACCCAAACGAGTGGCCTGACGCTGCGCGGTACCAAGGTCATATTCCTCCCCTGCTGGTCGCGGGGACGCCTTCTTGAGGCCGTTTCCGGCCGGTGCCCCCCAGCCACGATATGGTAGTTCGCGGTGCGCCAACCCGTCGAGATACGGGTTGGTCCGGGGGCGCCCTCTAGGCCCTTTCGACGGTGAGCACCGCCTTGCCGGTGGTCTTGCGCGAGGCGACCTCTTCCAGGACAGTTACAGCATCCGCAAGCGGAGCTTGGCGCCCGACGTGGGGGCGGATCTTTCCCGCCGCGTAGAGGGCAAACAAGGCTTTCGTGCACTCGGGGATCAGCTGCGGGGCCCGCTGGCGATAGAGCCCCCAGTGCAGGCCGACGATCGAATAGTTCTTGATCAGGACGTGATTCGTCGCGATGGCCGGCACGCGTCCTGAGGTGAATCCCAGGACGATGATGCGACCCTCGAAGGCGACACATTTGGTCGATCGATCGAACACGTCGCCGCCGACCGGGTCGTAGATGACGTCCGCTCCTTTGCCGTCGGTCGCCTCCTTGACCGCCGCCACGAAGTCCTCGTTCTTGTAGTTGATCGCGAGGTCGGCGCCCATCTCCCGGCACACGGCGACCTTGGCATCCGAGCCTGCCGTCGCGATCACCCGAGCGCCGGCTGCTTTGGCAAGCTGGATCGCGGCGGTCCCGACGCCACCCGCGCCGCCGTGGACCAGGACCACCTCACCGGGCTGCAGCATGGCGCGGCGGTGGAGGCCGAACCAACCGGTCTGGTAGTTGATGAAGAAGGCGGCGGCCGCCTCGTAGGACATGCCATCCGGGATCTTCCGAACATCGCCTGGTTCGGCGTGGGTGACCTCGGCGTACCCGCCGCGGTGCAGGCCGTCTTGCGAGACGAGGGCAAACACCCGGTCTCCGGCACTCAACCCGCTTCCGGGCGGCGCGGCCTCGACATCGCCCCCCACCTCGGCTCCCAGGATGAACGGCAGCTCAGGCTTGACCTGATAGGTGCCGCCGATCTGGAGCAGGTCGAAGAAGTTAACCGCCGCGGCACGCACGCGGATCCGGACCAGGTCGTCGCTCATCGGCGACGGTTCGACATCCTCGAAATGAAGCTTGTCGGGCGTTCCCAGCTCGCGGACGACCCAGGCCTTTGGCATAGGGCCGGATCGTAGAGCACGGTGAGTTGGGAGGCTAACCTGACAGTTGATTGAGCGAACTCGTCCGCGCTCTGACCTTCGATGTGTTCGGGACCACCGTCGATTGGCGGTCCGGGGTGGCTGCGGAGGCGCGCCGAATCGGTGAGGCTGCCGGCATCGATGGTGACTGGGAGCGGCTGGCGGACGCGTGGCGCGCCCTTTATGTCCCGTCCATGGACCGGGTGCGTCGAGGCGACCTTCCCTGGACGAACTTCGACCAGCTCCACCGAATGTCGCTTGACCAGGTCCTCGCAGCCCTTGGCCTCGACGCATTCGATCCGGCAGCTCGCGATGAGATGACCCACGCGTGGGAGCGTCTGCCGCCGTGGCCTGATGCGGCGCCCGGACTCGGACGGCTCGCGCGGCGGTTCACGGTTGCGACACTCTCCAATGGCAATCGGTCCCAGCAGGAGGCGCTGATCCGGTTCGCTGACCTACCTTTCCAGCGCTTGCTGTCGGCCGAAGACTTCCGCCATTACAAGCCCGACCCAGAGGTTTACCTCGGCGCGGCTTCTGCCCTCGGCCTCGAGCCGAGCGAGGTGATGATGGTGGCCGCGCACAAAGGAGACCTTCGTGCGGCACAGGCCGCCGGGCTGCGCGCCGCGTTTGTCGAGCGGCCACTCGAGAAGGGAACGGCTGGTGGGGCGGACCGCTTGCCCGATCCCGACGCCGAGATCGAAGCGACTGACTTCCTGGACCTGGCTGACCAGCTGGGCTGCTAGGCAGGTCCGGAATAGACTGCGTCAATGGGTATGGTTCGGCCGGCTGCGCCTGACGTCGAGCAGAAAGACATCGACGAGGCGCGGACGTTCAACGCCCAGCTCGAAGCTCTGATCGCCACCCAACCACCCGTGATCTCGGTCCCGCCAGACGTGTCGCGGCGGGCCAGGCGGGAGGGCAAGGGCATCTTTCCAGCGCCCGTCTTCCTGGAGGAGGCGAGGGACATCGAGGTCTCGGGCCGCAGCGGTCGACTGAAGGTCCGCGTCCTCCGTCCAGACAAGAAGGCGAGCGGCATCTACCTTCACCTTCACGGCGGCGGCTGGACGCTTGGCGCGCACGACATGCAGGACGTGGCCCTGAAGCTCCTCGCCGACGAGACGGGCCTGTGTGCCGCGAGCATCGACTACCGGCTCGCGCCGGAACACCCGTACCCGGCAGCGCCGGACGATTGCGAGGATGCGGTGCTTCATCTCCTCGAGCACGGCCCTCAGCTCCTGGACGCTCCCGCGCGCTTTGCCATCGGCGGCGAGTCCGCCGGAGCGCATCTCGCGGTGGTCACGCTCCTCAGGCTGCGTGACCGGCATGGAATCAAGGACAGCATCGCGGCCGCGAACCTCGTTTACGGCGCTTACGACCTCAGCGGCACGCCGAGCCAGATGCTCTGGGGCGATCGCAACCTGGTCCTGTCGACGCCAATCATCAAGTGGTTCGGCGGCAACTTTCTTCCTGGCTTTGGACCGGATCGTCAGCGCGATCCCGACGTCTCGCCGCTGTACGCCCGTCTCACCGGCATGCCCCCGGCCCTTTTCACCGTTGGCAGCCTCGACCCGCTGATCGACGACACGCTCTTCATGGCTGACCGCTGGCGCATCGCCGGCAGCCCCGCCGAGGTCGTGATCTATCCCGAGGGTGTGCACGGCTTCAACCAATATCCGACCGCTCTTGCTCGCAAAGCAAACGCGAGGCAGTTCGAGTTCCTGCGCGGCGTTCTGAACAGCTAGTCCGTCACAACGCCGGCTGCGCACCCGATGCGACCGGTCGTGCGAAGGGTTCGCCTTCTACGGGCAGCGGCGTGTTGATCGCAAGGTGCACGGTCGTTTCCGAACCCTCCTTTCAGGACGTGAGACCGCGAGCGAGCTGGCGGGCGATCACCGTGCGAAGGATGTCGTTGGTCCCTTCGCCGATCGCCATCAGGGTCGCGTCGCGGTAAAGCGTTCGATCTCGTACTCGGTCGAATATCCGTAACCTCCATGGATCCGCATCGCCTCCAGAGATGCCTTGATGCACACCTCAGATGCGTAGAGCTTGGCCATTCCGGTCTGGAGGTCGGCCCTCTTTCCGGAGTCGAGGGCGGAGGCGGGTCAGTTAAACCCTCGGACTTCGATCGGTTCGATCCCTACCAGGGCATCGACGTCACTACCGATTGAATATCGGGCGGTGGGGTCGTACGTCCTGCAGCAACTCACCGTCTGGCACCGAAGCGTCTGGTGAAATACAAACGTTAGACATTCGTCACCCGCTCGTCACAGAGACTCGTCACGCTCGCGACATGAAAATCCAATCAATCCTCGCATCGATGTTCTTTCTGGCGGCAGCGTGTGGAGGCACTGGCGCTGCGAGTGCATCGCCGTCATCTCAACCAAGTACCGATGCGATGCACCATGCAGCGCTCGACGTGAAGGACTCTCGCTTCGGCCAAATCGTTGTCGACGGACAGGGTCGCGCACTGTACCTGTTCGCCGCGGACAAGACGACCGAGTCGACCTGCTACGACGCGTGCGCGACAGCGTGGCCGCCTTTGCTCGCCGAAAAGGGCACCAAAATCGACGCGATGCACGCTGCCGCCGCTTCGCTTACTGGAACCACGACGCGGAAGGACAGCACGATCCAGGTGACTTATAACGGCCACCCACTCTATTACTTCGCAGGCGACAAGAACCCGGGCGAGATCACTTGCCAGGCAGTTGTCAACTTCGGCGCTGCGTGGTACGTGGTTGACTCGAGTGGCAACGCGATCACGAAGACTGGGTGAGAGCCACGATCCCCTGACCGTCCCAGTCCGTTGCGAGCGGCCATGCCTCCCGTGTGTGCTTATGGAGCAAACGCCCTATGGCGGTGGGGAGCGGGCTTAGCTACTGTGACCCGTAGCGCGGGTTTCTCGCACGCGTTCCCGTGGCAGCATTCGCGCACCGCACCAAAGCAAGGAGGAGCATGGCCGACCACCTCGATTCACCGAACCTGACGTCACCGGCGATGGACGCTCGTGTGGACATCACGGACATTTACGCTTTCCAGAACCCGGCCGATCGACACAAATCGATCCTCATCCTCAACGTGAACCCACTGGCTCCAACACACGCCGATGAGTTTCGACATGACGCGCGTTATGAGCTGCTAATCGATAACGATGGGGACGCCCGGCCTGATGTCAGGTTCTCAATACTGTTCTCGAGGAAGAAGGATGGACATCAGTTCGCGACGGTGCGACGTCGTGTTCGCTCGGATGGCGCCGACGACGGCGGCGAGCACGACGGTGGCGACGACGATGCCGATGTTGTGATCGAGCGCGCGCCAGTGTCGTTTGGGTCGCTACCGAATGTCACAACCAATGGCGACTACCGCTTCTTCGCCGGTCTCCGGAGCGATCCCTTTTTCTTCGACCTGGTCGGTTTTCTCCACGGCTTCGCATTCACCGGAGTCGACTTCTTCAAGAGCTTGAATGTGTTCGGGATCGTGCTCGAGGTGCCCAACCGGGCACTTGGCTCGAACCCGAAAGTTGGCGTGTGGGCGCACACCTTGATCCCCGCCACACTTCAGCCGGACCGGTTGGTACAGGTTGACCAGATGGGGCGCCCGGCGATCAATACGGTCTTCAACCACGGGAGTGACAAGATCACGTTCAACAGCACCCAGCCGGCTGATCAGCGCGCCCTTTTCCTCGCCAGCTTCGTGGGTACCCTCGAGGGCTTTGGCTACGACGCATCGGCGGCGACCGATATCGGAGACCTCTTACTGCCAGACGTCCTCACCTTTGACTACTCGAGTTCGGCCGGTTTCTTGAATGGTCGCCAACTGACCGACGACGTCATCGACATCGAGCTCAGCCTCGTCAGCAAGGGCGCGGTCACGACGGACAAGGTGGGAGCGCACTCCGATTACCTCTCAAGTTTCCCTTTTCTGGGCAGTCCCCACCAGGAGAACGTCAGATGAAACGAATCGAGCGCAGGACGTTTCTCAAGTTGATTGGTCTGAGCGGAGGGGTTGCCGCCGCGGCCGCCCTGCCGTCGGCGAGAGTCCTTCTGGGGAGTCCACACTCCTCTGTGGTCATCCGTGCAAAAGGGGGTATGCCTGCCAAGCCACTGCCGAGCATGGCAACCCACGTGCTCGAGGGTTGGGTGGATGCCAGCGCGGGGACTGGAAAGCTCACCTCGACGATCTTTGCTGGCCAACCAGGCGCGACTTCAAACATTGCCTATCCCGGCTTGACGCGTCTGATCAGTGTTACCGAGGTGGAGAAATCGGGGGATCAGCTACGGATCGCCGGCGTAGTGACGGATCGGTCCCAGCTCCTGCCGATGGAAAGCCCCATCGTGACTATCGTCATCAATCAAGTGGATGGCACCGCGACCGCCCGCCTCCGCGGTAACGATGTAGGCCTGAGCCTCGACCCCGACGGCTGGTAGGTCAGGACGATTACAGGCTCAACCCTTGATAAGTCCGTAACGGATGGCCATCAAAACCGCCTCGGTGCGGTGGTGGAGGCCAAGTCGCTTGTATAGATTGGCCACATGGTTGCGGGCGGTTCGATGGCTGATGCCAAGGCGAAGCGCAACCTCCTTCTCCGAAAGACCAAGGGCGAGGAGGCTGAGGATCTCCAGCTGGCGATCAGTCAACGGAAGGCTGCTGGTATGCGGCACCACTTGAAGTACGTAGGCAAAAAGGAATTGGATCATCGCGTTGCCTTTCGTTACAGCAACGTCCGTGACCGACTGTGGTCAGGCTCGGACGCTAGCGCAGCGCTTCGACTTCGGCGCTAGTCAAATCGATCTGCAGCGCAGCCACGTTTTCCTTCAGGTGCTCGAGCGACAGCGTGCCGGGGATCGGCAGCATTACCGGCGAGCGCCGCAGCAGCCACGCCAGCATGATCTGCTGCCGTGTCGCTCGGTGCCGCTTGGCGATCTCATCGAGCTTACGGCCGCCGTCCCCCCGGAGCGGGAAGAACGGGACGAACGCGATCCCTTCGGCGGCGCAGTAATCGACGACCGCCTCGTACTTGCGTTCTGAGAGGTTGTACTGGTTCTGGACCGCCACGATTGGAACGACGCGGCGGGCACGCTCGATCTGGTCGATCCCGACCTCCGAGATGCCGACGTGTCGGATCTTGCCGCGATCCCGATGCTCCTTGATCGCGCCGAGGCTCTCCTCGAGCGGGGTTTCCCGGTCGACGCGGTGCAGGTAGTAGAGATCGATGATTTCCGTCCTCAGGCGTCGCAAGCTTTGCTCGATCTCGGCGCGCAGCACCTCTGGCCGGCCGCGTCCGGGACCGCCGATCCCGCCTTTGGTGGCCACGATGCAGCTCTCGGGGAAGGGATGGAGCGCCTCACCAATCGTCTCCTCGCTCTGGCCGCCGGTGTAAGAGTGAGCGGTGTCGACCATCTGCACTCCGGCGGCGACCGCCGCCTTGATGAACGCGATATTGTCCGGAGTTTTCATGAGGCGATTCGTCCCCAGCCCTATCCGGGCCACATCGATATCCCCAACCCTCATGGAGTTCTCCATGATCGCAAAGGTCAAGCTTGAGCTGATCGCTGGCGCACCCACACTTTCGGCATAACGACCAGCAACAAGAGCCAAACGCTCAACCAGAACGCTGCGGACGCAAGGAGCTCGAGGCTCGTCACATCGCCGGCAATTGGCCGGACGAAGATCAGACGCGAGCGATCGAGCCACGGCAGGACGGCGGGTATCTGCTTCCCGTCGAGCCAGTAGTAGAGGACGTCCTCGCCGCCGCCGAATGCGATCGTGTAGAGCGCGCCTTCGTACCACAGCGCCCATACACCGGCATCCAGCAGCAGGACAGCTCCGATCCCCATCATCCCGAGCAGGATCGCGACGTGCCCGGTCTGGTATTGCGGATCGAACATCGAAAGTTGATGCGCCTCGAAGATCCGCTGCCACAGCAAGATGTCGCTCAGCGCGTAGAAGCCGAGCGCGATCAGAAGGGCCGAGACGACGCGCCGCCTAACGGTATGGGCGGGCATGGCCAGAATCGCGCCTGACTTCCGAGCCGCTGTGAATGCGCTGTGAAGCGCTGCTCGGTTGGGTCGGATACGGGCGTCGCTGGATCGGTTGCGGACTCGGGCTGGGTGGGGTCGGAACGATTTGCGCCGCCTCGGGCGGCGGTGGCCTTTCCGCCACACTTCCGCCGGGCGCCACCTCCGAAGGGCTTGCGCCGACGCCTGGCGGACGGTTAAGGAACTCCTGCAGTCCCTCCCTGACCAGCTGGCTCGTGCCGATCGCGACGGCCACCACAACGCACACCGTCGTGAGCGCATCGATCAACCGCTTCGCCTCGCGGCGCCGCGCCACCTTTGACTCGTAGGACGGCTCCGGTGGAGGCGCTGACGGTTCAGTCATGGTTTGGCTTTTGCACGAAAGCGGCGGACCCCCTCACCGCGAGCTCGTTCGCGAGCGGCACGAATCCGAGACCGAAGATCCCGACCAGGGCGATCGCCGCCACCGCTCGCAACACGCGACGCGAGCCCCTCCGCCTCACCGCCGTCCACCAATGGCGCACCCACGGCAGGCGCAGGATCACAAGCGGCATGCTGACCGCGACCGCCTCGAGGAAGATCGCGCTCAATCCGAACAGCAGAAAAAGGTGAATGAGGATCGTTACCCAGACGACGTACGTCAACCGCTGAACCGCCTTCCAGTGCCGCCCGAGCCAACGCTGGGCCGGCTGGTTGGCTGTAACCACGAGGGGAACCAGGAGTAGCGTCGAGAGCGTCCCAGCGACCAGAAACGTGTGCCCGCCGATTCGAGTCAGCACCGTGCCAGGGAACGTGTCGCCGGTCGTGATGGCCGCGAGCGTGAGATCGGTTCCGGCCACCGCAAACATTGCGATCCCGTAGTCGCGGCGAAGCACGGTGTGCCATCTCCAGCCGGTCATCGTGTAGATCGGCGTGACGGCCAGCATCATGATGAAGATCAGGAATGTCGAGGTTCCGAGAACGTCGGCGACCGAAGCGGAAATGTTCGCCATTCCATCGGGGCTGCCGCGCAGCGCCGAGATCACCTCGGGCGCCATCAGGACGAATGGAATGAGGAGCAGCGCTCGGAAGAACCACACCGCCTTCGTCCCGTAGCTCGAACGATTGATGCG
This sequence comes from Chloroflexota bacterium, assembly GCA_005880795.1. Classification (GTDB taxonomy): domain Bacteria; phylum Chloroflexota; class Dormibacteria; order Dormibacterales; family Dormibacteraceae; genus 40CM-4-65-16. The sequence continues at coordinate 13,960 of VBGP01000020.1, forward strand.
CTCGCCACCCAAATCGCTCGGCGCTGATGTGCTGTACGCCCGCTCTGTGCTCATGCGACCCCCAATTCCACACGCTCCGGGTGCGATCCGATGGTCTGCGGCGAACCTCAGAACTCGCTTGGAACGGCGTGTGAGTTTCGACCCGTTTGGGCGAAAATTTCAGGCATGGCCGGCCGACAAAAGTTGGAGGAGCGCGATCTCCGGAGCCTCGACCGGAGGAGCATGTACTCGATCTTCGCGCCGCTTGACGACGATGGACCGTTGTCGCGTGAGCTCGAGCAGGAAGACAAGGCGACCCCGACCAAAGCGGGAGAGCTTGCGGTGTGGGGCTTCTTGCGCCGGTCCAGGCGTCGCCGCAAGGTCAGCGGCGACGACTGGATTCCCGCCATGTTCATGTTCGTGCGGCGGTTCGGTTAGAGCGCACCGATACCATCAGTGCGCTTGCATGACTGTCGACGTATGGATTCCAGACAACACCCGACCTGAGCACCGCGCGCTCCTGCCGCCGGCGGGCGTCGTCCATGAGGTGCCCGCCGATGGTCAATTGCCCGAGCGGCTTGGCGCCGGCCAATTCCTCGTCGCGGGTTTCAGCCTCGAGCGCATCACCGACGTGATCCCGCGACTCGACGGCCTTCGTGTCATCCAGACCCTGTCGGCGGGGGTCGATCGCCTCGTCGACAAGGTTCCGCCCGGTGTGACACTCTGCGACGCGTCGGGCGTGCATGACGTCTCGGTCTCTGAATGGGTCGTCATGTCGATCCTTGCGAGCCTGCACGACCTCCCCGCGCATCTCGACGCACAGCGAAGAGCCACGTGGGCAGAGCCCTCGGCTGAAGCCGACGACCTCGAGGGCGCCTCGGTGCTGATCCTGGGTTACGGCTCGATCGGCCGCGCCGTTGAGGCGCGACTCGCGCCATTCGGCGCGAAATTTCTACGCGTGGCCATGCATCCGCGTGATGGCGTCGCATCGGCGACGGAATTGCCCGACCTTCTGCCTCGCGCGGACGTCGTCGTCGTGTTGCTTCCCCTCACCCAGGCGACCCGCGGCCTGGTCGACGCGAGCTTCCTGTCGAAGATGCGCCCTGGAGCGCTGCTGGTGAACGCCGCCCGCGGACCGCTGGTCGACACCGATGATCTGCTCGCGGCGCTGCGTGCCGGCCGCATCCGCGCGGCGCTTGACGTGACCGATCCGGAGCCGCTGCCCGACGGGCACCCGTTGTGGTCGGCGCCCGGCATTCTCATCACGCCGCATGTCGGCGGTTGGGTGCGCAAAAGGCTCGATCGGTCTTGGCGCCTGGTCGCGGACCAGGTGGGAAGGTTCTCGCGCGGCGAGCCATTGCGCAACGTCGTCGTGGACGGCTACTGACGTGCGAGGTTTCCTGGTTGGCCTGGTGGTCATCGTGGCGATGACGGTGAGCGTGCTCGCCATTCGTCCTGGAGGTTTTCGGCGGCAGCTTCGGCTGGTCGCGCGCCGATTCCGACTCGTGCTCGTGCTGGGCGGGATTTTCGTTTTCGGATCACTCGTGATCCGGCTTGCGTTCAAGGAAGGTCCGCTCGTGGATTTCGGTCCAGCCGCGCTCGGCCTGGTCCTCGGGATTGCCTTCATAATCTGGGGCCGCGACCCAGCAATACCAGGAGTAAACGCATCCAGTCCCCGCCCGTAGGGCCCAAGCGCGGCGCCAGTCCAGCCCTGCTCGTCGGGCCGTTGGCGACTGGCGTGATGGCGCTTCTCGTGGTCGGCTTGCTCGTCTACCAGGCGGAGCAGACGAATCAGTCGCTCGTGCGCCAGGTCGACGTGCTGCAGTCTCAGATCCAGGATCTGAAGGAGCGGTGGTACGGTGCGCCCGCGATCTATCTGCCGCCGGCAATCACCAATACCGACATAGTGTTCTTCGACGTCAAGGGCAGCACGCAGGGACAGCTGATCGAAAGTCTCGACCACGCCGACCTGTGCAAGAAGTACCCCCCTTGCGCGTCGGACCCTGCCGTTCCTAACGGAGTCGCGTGGGGCCTCGAAGGAGGCAACCTGGTAGACAAGACTGTGAGCTGCTATTCGCCTTCCACGACGACCGTCGCGTTTCGCGAAATGGTCGTCCTGCCGAGATGGACTCCGGCGGTTGATGGCACGGTCAAGATCCCGCTGGTGGAGAGATGGAACGCCCTGGCGAAAGCGATCTACACCCACGAGGCGGGCCACGTCGCGATCGCCCAGAAAGGCATCGCTGATCTAAACAATCGGGCGCAGCAGCTGTCGACGTGCGACGCCGTGTTCACGTTTTGGGACGACCCGCATGTCTACGACAAGCTGGACGCGGACCAGGCCGCCTATCACGCCAGGCTGCATGCGGACTGCCGCCCCGAGGTCGGCTGCATCCCGCCCGGCTGGATGGGATGGTGAGCCGCTAAACAGGGCCATCAGCCGAGCCGGCGACCTATCATCGGCGCGCCTTGTCATTCACGGTCGAAGACTTCGCGCGCACCTCCCTCGTCCGCGTCCTCCCGCGCAGCCGCTACCGCCTCGCCGGGCAGACCGACGCGCGCTTTCAGTCCTTCGCCGGCAACACGACGCGGATCGCGTACCGCCAGCAAGGCGCCACCCCGGCCTTCCTCCTCTTCTCCGGACCGGGCCAGGATCCCCACGCAGCCGCGATGGCGGCGGCGACGTGGGCTGAGGCCAACTGGCGCCCCAACGCGATCCAGCGCAGGGTTCGACCAGGCGTGGTCGTGGTTCACGTCGCGCCCGCCAACCAGCTGACGCCGGCCGGGCAGGTGGCGGGGACCGCGGTGCCGGCTGCGATCTGGACGGTCGACTCCGAGAGCGGTCGCGTCGCGGTCGCGAGCACTCCACCGGGATCGCCCCCGGGTGGCGAGATGAAGCGTGCCGCGACGGCGCTCCTGAACGGCGCTCCCGTGCCCTCCCTGGGTGAGCTGGACCTCGCCGAGCGAAACGTGATGCAGGTCCGGACTGTCGGCGTGCCACGAGTCGCGGGCGGGGTGCTGAGCATCTGTCTGATCCTGGTCGCCCTGCGCTACGGACTGGGCGGGGTTTTCGGCCTCTTCGCCTTGCCTGGCGCGATCGCCTCGGGAAACCTGGCCGAGATGGGCTCGCTGGCCGTGAGCGTGCTGATCCTCGCGGGGATCCTTCTCGGAATCGGCGTCCTACTCAACTTAGGCAACCTGGCCTACCGCGTGCCGGGCTTCTCCAGCCCCGTGCCCCGAACACGCAACCTCGCGTGGGGAGGCTACGTGGCCGCCATGGTCTGCCTGGTCGTGGCGCAGGGCGCCGTGCCGAGCGCCCTGAACCCCAACAACGTGGGTGCCGGCCAGGCCCAGTACCTGCACGTCACCGCGACAACTTCGGACGACGGAAGCGAGACTTACGTCACGGCCGGCGGAGAGCTGACCGTCGATCTTTCCAGCTGGCCGTCGACGGAGTGGCCTGGCGTTCAGTTCAAGACGAGCAACCCCAGCGTGCTGTCGCTCGAGGCCACGCCGGCCGCGAATGGCAAGCCGATAGCGAAGTTCACCGCCCACCAGACCGGCGCGTCTCGAGTCGACGCAACCTCTACCGACGGCCAGTACACCTTTCAGCTGCGGGTGGACGTAGGCGCCTCGGCGCCTTAGGCTCGGGCGGCGTCCTTCAACGCGGTGATGTACTGCGAGGCGGCGACCGCCGCCGTCGTGCCATCCCCCACCGCGGTGGCGATTTGCTTGGTCAGCTGCGCCCGAACGTCGCCCACCGCCCAGATCCCCTCGACCGACGTCTGCAGGTTGCGGTCAGTCAGGACGTAGCCGCCCGCGTCGTGGTCGACGTGGACCTTGAAGAGCGAGGAGTTGGGCACGAAACCGATGAAGACGAAGACGCCGCCGACGTTCAGCTCCTTGACCTTCCCGTGCTGCTCGTAGCGCACGGACTGGACCTTTCCATCACCGCTGATCTCGTTCACCTTCGCGTCGAAGATGAACTCGATCTTCTTGTTTTCTCGCGCGCGCTCGATCAGGATCGGCTGCGCCCGCAGCTCGCTGCGGCGGTGCAGGATGTAGACCTTCGACGCGTAGCGGGTGAGGAAGTCGCCCTCCTCGACCGCGGCGTCCCCCCCACCGATGACCGCGAGCTCCTGGCCTTTGAAGAAGGCGCCGTCGCAGACGGCGCAGTAGCTCACGCCTCGGCCCCAGAACTCCTTCTCCCCCGGAACCTGAAGGTAGCGGGGTAGGCCGCCGGCGGCCATGATCAGGGCAGGCGCTCGAAGCTCCTCGTCGGACTCGAGCCGGACCACCTTGGCGGTGCCCTCGACGTCGATCTCCTTGACGGGCTCGAAGTCGCGGATTTCTACGCCGAACCTTCGGGCGTGCTCTCCCATCTTCATGGCGAGCTCTGACCCGAGGATCGAGTCAAAGCCGGGGTAGTCCTCCACGAGCTCGGTGTTCAGGAGCTGTCCGCCCAGCGGCCCCCGGTCGAGGATCACCGTTTTGAGGTTCATCCGGGCGGTGTACAGCGCGGCCGCCAGGCCGGCCGGGCCACCCCCCACGATGATCACGTCGTATTCGCTCATGCGCTAATAAGAAGTATTCCCATCCGGTCCGGTATTCCTATCCGATAGTCCGGACGAACTGGATGTGGCCGACGAAGGATTCCCGGATAGTCCGGACTATCCGAAACCCCCTCTCAGCCGTGTTGGTAACGGACGCCAAACCCCCCGCGGGGGGCGTGGCAGGAGATGTTGTCGAAGGGGCAGCCGATGGAGCAGGCCCCGCACTCGATGCAGTTGCCGAAGCTGACCAGGTTCTTCTTCTGCTCCTCGTTCCACTCGTAGACCCCGGCGGGGCAGAAGTGGTTGCAGTACTTCCCCGTGCACTTGGACAGGCAGACGTTCTGGTCGACCACCTCGATATGCGGCTTCCCGGTGTCCTCGTTGTACTTGACGGTGAAGAGCTTGTCGGTCAGCTTCTCCATCAGCCCGCTCCGAAACGCTCCCAGATCCGGCACATCAGGCGGACCGTGTTGATGTAGTCGGCGGCCCTGATGTTCTCGTTCGGCGCGTGGATGCGGTTGTCCGGCCGGCCCACGCCCACCGGCAGCACCGTCGGGATGCCGAGGTCCGCCACGACCGGGTGCATCGGGCCCGTGGCGGGCATGAAAGGCCACAACACGGGCTCGCCGTGCATCTCGCGCACGCACTCGATGACCGTCCTGGCGACGGCGGATGCCGGGTCCGAGCGCGCGGGTTTCTCCCCCTCGCCCGCGAGGATCTCGACTTTCTCGAAGCCGTGCCGGTCGAGGTGCTTGCGCAGCAGCTCCAGCACTTCGTCGGGATCCTGGTCTGGAATCAGGCGGAAGTCGAGCTTCGCGGTCGCTTCTGCCGGCAGGACGGTTTTGGAGCCCGGCCCCTGGTAGCCCGTCGTGATGCCCGCGATGTTGCACGTCGGCAGAAAGAGCATCTGCTCGATCACCTGGTCTGCCTTGGGGTCGCGGACGAGCTTCTCGAAGCCGACCAGCTTGCGCCGCTTCTCGACCTCCGGGTCGATGCCCGCCATCATGCGGCGGTCGGACTCGGTCGGGTTGACGACCTTGTCGTAGAAGCCCTCGATCTTGATGTTCATGTCCTGGTCGCGCAAGCTCGCCAGCGCGCCGACCAGGTACATCGGTGCCGACGGATAGATGGACGCGAAGCCCGAATGCTGGTCGAAGTCAAGCAGCTTCACCCGCAACGTGACGTAGACCAGGCCGCGACATCCAAACTGCAGCGTCGGACGACCTGCATCGTCGAACGACGTGCCCGACTCCCAAAGGCAGCCGTCCGCACTCAGCTTCGCGGCATGATCGTGGGCGATCTTCTCGAACGTCTTCGATCCGATCTCCTCCTCACCCTCGATGAGGAAGCGAAGCGTGACCGGCACCTCGCCGAGCTGCTTGAGCGTCTCCAGGGCGTGGATGCGGGCCATGACGTCGGCCTTGTCGTCGGCGACGCCGCGGGCGACGATCCGGCCGTCTTTCTCCGATGGCTCGAACGGAGGCGAGTCCCACAGGTCGACGGGGTCGACCGGCTGCACGTCGTAGTGCTCGTACAACAGAAGCTTGCGGCGTCCGGCCCCGGGAACCTCCGCATACAGCGCGGGCATGCCGCCTGCCTCGAGGGTCTCGACCCGGTCCGTGTAGCGCCCGAGCCGGTCGGCGAGCCAGTCGCGCGCCGGCTGAACCGCGTCGCGCCCGTGGTTGGAGATGCTGGGGAAGGAGCAGAGCTCTTTGAGCTCATCGACGAATCGGCGAGAGTGTTTCTCGATGTACGCGTCGACAGCGCTAGTTGAGATCACAGCCAAATCGTAACCTTGTCCCGATGGTCGAGGCCGCAGAGGAATTCCACTTCTCACCGCGCCCGAACCGCGCCTCGGAGATCAGCTGGCGCCCCTGGTCACAGGAGGCGTTCGAGCAGGCAAGGCAGACCGGCCGTCCCATCTTGCTGTCCATCTCGGCGGTGTGGTGCCACTGGTGCCACGTGATGGACGAGACCACCTACTCGCATCCCGGCGTGATCGACCTGATCAACCGGGAGTACATACCCGTGCGCGTCGACAACGACGTCCGGCCAGACATCAACCAGCGCTACAACATGGGCGGCTGGCCGAGCACCGCCTTCCTGACAGCTTCCGGAGACATCCTCACCGGCGCGACGTACCTGCCTCCTGACCAGATGGCCGCCGCCCTGACGCAAATCTCGACCTACTACCGCAGCAGCCAGGCGGAGATCGCGAGCCGTGTCCTCGAGGCCCGCAAGCGGGCCGCGTCGGGAGTCGCGCGCAGCGCGGGCGAGCTCGACAACGGGCTTGTCGATTTGATCCTGGAGGCGGTCAAGTCGGCCTACGACCCGCAGTACGGCGGCTTCGGTAACGCACCGAAGTTCCCCCAGACCGATGCGATCCTGCTCCTGCTCGAGCAGTCGGTGGTGCGGTCCGACCCAGATTTGCGGCGGATGGCTGTGCACACGCTTGAGCGCATGACCGCCGGCGGGACCTACGACCATGTCGAGGGCGGCTTCTTCCGCTACTCGACGACCCAGGACTGGAGCGTCCCGCATTACGAAAAGATGCTCGAGGACCATGCCGGATTGGTTCACGCGCTCGCCCTCGCAGGCATGTCCGACGCGCTCGACAAGACCACCGGCTACCTGGACCGCGTGCTCCGCGACCCGAAGACCGGGCTCTATGCCGGGAGCCAGGATGCTGACGAGCACTACTACTCCATGGATGCGGAGGAACGCGCCGAGTCCAACGCGCCGTACATCGACCGCCGCGTATACACGGCGTGGAACGCGGCCCTCGCCGTCAGCTATGGGGAACGCTCGGGCCACCTTCTCGATTCGCTCTTCAAACACGCGTACCGCCGCGGCGAAGGCGTGACGCATGCCGAGGGCGTCGGCGGCCAGCTCGGCGACCAGGTCTGGTCGATGTGGGCCGCGCTCCGCGCCTATCAGCGCGGCTTCGGCGAAAAGTGGATGCAGGTCGCGGTCGACCTCGCCGCCCACCTCCAGGACCGCTACGCGGATTCCCAGCTTGGCGGTTACTTCGACCACGCCGGAGGTGACGAGCTGGGGCGCCTGGGCGAGCGCATCAAGCCTCTCGCCGAGAACTCGGTGGCGGCGATGGCCCTGATCGAGCTGGACACCCTGACGGGGGATCCTTCGGCGCCCTATCGGGAGCGCGCCCGCAAAGCGCTCGAATCCGTGGCTGCGCTGCCTCAGTCCTACGGATTGATGGCCGCAGTGTTCGGCCGCGCACTGGACCGCTTGGGTCACGCGCTCAAGGTGTCGACCAAGAACCCGGAGCTGGCCCGCGCCGCAGTGGCCGCGCATCCGTACGCCGTGATCGATCCCTCGGGCGATGAGCGGGCAGTGGTCTGCGCCGGGACCATATGCTTGGCGCCGGTGTCGACACCGACCGAGCTGGCCGAGGCCATCAGAGAAGCGTCGCGAACGCGTGCCTGAAAGCCGCAGCCATTTCGCGCGCCGCGTCAGCAAGGCGCTCGACGACCCGAAGCTCCAGAAAGCGCTGATCCAGGCCATGACCGGCCTGCGCGGCCGTCGCAATACAGCCTTCGAGAGCTTCGACTTCGCCGCGGGACGCGCCGACCTCAAGCGCCGCCGCAAAGCCAACCTCGATCGCCTCCCCGAGCTGCTGGAGCAGTTCACGCAGCGTCTTGCCGCCGTTGGGGGCGTGGTGCATCTGGCCGCCGACGCCGCGGAGGCCCGCGAAATCATCGGCCAGCTGTGCTGGAACGCAGGCAGCGGACTACCGGCGGGCACGCGAATGGTCGTGACGAAAAGCAAGTCGATGGCCACCGAGGAGATTGAGCTCAACCCTTATCTCGAGGGCCTCGGCATCGAGGTCGTCGAGACCGACCTCGGAGAGCGCATGGTGCAGCTGACGCACACGCACCCGTCCCACCTGATCGCACCGGCGATCCACCTCACCAAAGAAGACGCGGCCGCTGTGTTCGGCACCGAGCCGACGGTCGAAGCGATCCAGCTGCACGCGCGCGAGAGCCTGCGCCAGAAGTTCATCGACGCGACGGTCGGCATCTCGGGCGCGAACATGGCCATCGCCGAGACCGGGACCATCGTGCTCGTCACCAACGAAGGCAACGCCGACCTGACGACGACGCTGCCGCCGGTGCACGTCGCGGTGTTCGGCATCGACAAGCTCGTCGCGACACTCGACGACGCGGTGGCGGTGCTGCGGATGCTTCCGCGCAGCGGAACAGGCCAGCTCATCAGCAGCTATGTCAACTGGATCACGGGGCCGTCGCGCTCAGCCGACATCGAACAGTCGCTCACCATCGGCGTGCATGGACCGCGCGAGCTGCACTGCGTGATCCTCGACAACGGCCGCGAGGAGATGCTCGAGGACCCGCTCTTTCGCGACGCGCTGACCTGCATCCGCTGCGGCGCCTGCTCCAACGCGTGCCCGCCATTCATGGCGGTCGGCGGCCACCAGTTCGGCGGTCACATCTACAACGGACCGATTGGCCTGGTACTCACGCCGTTTCATCACGGACTCAAGGACGCTGACCTGGCGAACACGCTTTGCGTGCAGTGCAACGCATGCCAGGAGATCTGCCCGGTCGACATCCCGCTGCCACGCCAGATCCTCGAACACCGCCGCTCCGGGCGTAAGTCGCTGCGCAAGCAGGCGGTGGTCGGGCTGTGGAAACGTCCGAAGCTGGCCGACATCCTGATGCGGACCGCCGCGCCCTTCAGCGGACTCGTGCCAGGCGCGCCGCGGCTCGCGCGCACGCCGTACCGGGACAGCGTGCGGCCGGCCCAGGTGGACGGCGAACCGGTGACGATCTTCGCGTCGTGCCTGGCCGACCGGATATGGCCCGAGGCCGCCGTGGCGCTGGAGCAGGTCGCGACCGCGGCGGGCTTTCAGGTTGGATTTCCCAAGGGCCAGTGGTGCTGCGGTCTCATCGCAGCCAACGCCGGCGACTTCAAGACGGGGGCCCAGCTCTCGGGCGCGCTGTCGGAGAGCCTTCGGAATTCCAAGGGTTTGATCGTGACGCCTTCGGCCTCCTGCTTCGGCGCCTTCACGATCGATGCCCCCGACTGGGGCGCCACGCCCGATGGGAACGTGCGCGATCGCATGCGCGACTCCACCCGGTTCGTCCTTCAGCTTCTGGAGTCCAATCACGGGCTCGTCGAGCCGGGGCGGATGAGCTTGAAGATCGCGTACCACGACTCCTGCCAATCGTTGAGGCAGCTTGGCTTGAAGAGCGAGCCAAGGCGAGTCCTCGAGCTCGCCGGCTACGAGGTGGTCGACCTGCCCGACATCGCGAACTGCTGCGGGTTCGGAGGATCGTTCAGCCTGGAGTGGCCGGGCGTCGCGGATCGCCTCGCGCAGTGGAAGCTCGACGCCATCGTGAAGACAGGCTGCTCTGTCGTGGCATCGGACAATCCAGGCTGCCTGATGCACATAGCGTCGGCGGCGCGCAAGCGCGGAATCGACATACGTGTCGCGCATGTCCTGGAGCTTGTGGCGGAGCATCTGGCTTAACGCCAGGCGTTGATCGTTAACCTTTAAGGCGCCGTGAAGATCAGCCTGGTCTCGGCGGGCGCCGCCGAGCTGAACGTCGACGCGCTCGCGATCCCGGTCGCCACCGGACAGCAACTCGCCGATTCAGCCGCCCAGCTCGATCGAGCGATGGGCGGCGTGCTCGCGGAGATGGTGGTCAACGCCGAGTTCCGCGGCCGCATCCACGAGGTGCTGCCCATCCCCGCTCAGGGCAAGATCGGGCCGCGCCGCGTGATCCTCTACGGCCTTGGCGCCGTCCACGACCTCGACGGGCAGCGCGTGCGCTCCGCCCATCACGAGCTCGTGCGCGCCTCGCGCACCTGGGGCTACAAGCGCATGGCCGTGCTGCGGGCCGAGCCGCTGGGCATGGACAGCCTGAAGGCGGTGATCGAGGGCTGCGTGATGGGCACCTTCGAGCGCCGCTCGCGACAGACTGGTGCAGCGCCCGAGCGGCGCGAGATCGACGAGCTGGTGCTGGTCGGGTTCGGCGCCGGGCGCGAGCGCGAGGTGGTGGCCGCGCAGGAGAACGGCGAGGCCACCAACCGCGCCCGGGAGTGGCAGAACGCGCCTCCCAACGAGCTCACCCCCGATGCGCTGGCCCAGGAGGCGACGCGCATCGCGCAGCGCCACAACCTGGAGGTCGAAATCCTCGGGCCTCCGGAGCTGAAGTCCGGCGGCTACAACCTCCTGCTGGGCGTCGGGTCCGGCTCGGCAAGACCTCCGCGGCTCATGAGGGTCCGCTATCACGGGAATCACGACAAGGGCGACGCCAACGACGCTGCCCTTGCGCTGATCGGCAAGGGCATCACATTCGACACCGGCGGCATCTCGCTCAAGAATCCCGAGAACATGAGCCAGATGAAGGCCGACATGTCCGGAGCGGCCGCGGTGCTGGCTGCGATCGACGTGATCGCCTCCCGCAAGCTGCCGCTCGACGTCATGGCGGTCGTCGCAGCCGCCGAGAACATGCCCGGTCCGGCAGCTCAGCGTCCAGGTGACGTCATGGTGAGCGCCGACGGCAAGACTGTCGAGGTCGTCAACACGGACGCCGAAGGCCGGCTTGTCCTGGCCGATGCGCTGACCCACGCGCTGCGTAATGGTGCGACCCACCTCATGGACCTCGCCACGCTGACTGGGGCGGCCACCATCGCGATCGGACACGCGGCCAGCGCCGCCGTGAGCAACGACGACGGTTTCTGGTCGCTCGTCGACCAGGCGTCCCGCGAGGCGGGCGATCGTGTCTGGCGCCTCCCGATGTACGCCGACTACCGCATCCTGCTCCGGAGCCAGATCGCCGACCTCCGCAACGCGGAGTACGGCGAAGCGGGCACGATCATGGGAGGCATGTTCATCGCCGAGTTCGCGGGCGGCAAGCCATGGGCGCACATCGACATCGCCGCCGCGGCATGGAACACAAATCTCGAGCTGACCACGGTCCTGCGCGGCCCGAGCGGAGCCGGCACCCGCCTGTGCATCGAGTTGGCGGAACTCATGGCCGGTGGTAAGCGTTAACCAAGAGTGGCAATCCTCGAGACGCTCCGCTCGCCCGCCGACCTGAAAGCGTTGGACCAGGCGCGCCTGACGCAGCTGGCGGCTGAGGTCCGAGCCTTCCTCGTCGAGCAGACCTCTCGGACCGGCGGGCATCTCTCGCCGAACCTTGGAGTGGTCGAGCTCACGTTCGCCCTCCATCGCGTGTTCGACAGCCCGAAGGACGCGATCGTTTGGGACACCGGCCACCAGGCTTACGTGCACAAGCTCGTCACCGGGCGAGCCGCCCAATTCACCGGCCTTCGTCAGGCGGGCGGCCTTTCCGGTTACCCGTCACGGAAAGAGTCGGAGCACGACCTCGTCGAGAACAGCCACGCCTCGACCTCTCTCAGCTACGCGCTCGGGGTTGCCGAGGCGCGCCTGCGCAAGAAGGTCGGCGGCTTTGTCGTGGCGGTGATCGGCGACGGCGCGCTCACGGGCGGCATGGCGTATGAGGCCTTGAACCAGATCGCCCACCTCCAGCCGCCCAATCTGATCATCGTGATCAATGACAACGGCCGGTCATACGCTCCCACGGTGGGCGGCCTCGCCCGCCACCTCTCGCAGCTGCGCGTCGACCCTCGATATGAGCGCATCAAGGACGACATCTCGCGGTTGCTGCGTGAGCTGCCGCTCGTCGGCTACTCGGCCGACCAGGCCGCGTACCGCGTGAAAGAAGGTCTCAAGCAGCTGCTGCAGCCATCGACGATGTTCGAGAGCCTCGGCATCAAGTACGCCGGACTAGTCGACGGCCACGACGAACTCGCGCTGGAAGAAGTCCTGACACGCGCCAAGAAATTGCGCGAGCCGGTCGTGGTGCACGTGGTGACCGAGAAGGGCCACGGATACGGCCCGGCGGTCGACGACGACGTGGACAAGCTCCACGGCGTCAGCGCCTTCGACCCGCTGACGGGCCGGCCACGATCGACGGAGCTCACTTACACGGACATCTTCGGCGACGCCTTGATGAGCTCCGCGGCGAGGCGGCCGGAGGTCTGCGCGATCACGGCCGCGATGGCCTCATCGACCGGGCTTCTGAATTTCGCCAAGGAGTTCCCCGACCGATTCTTCGACGTTGGGATCTGCGAGCAGCACGCGGTGACTTTTGCCGCGGGGCTCGCGATGGCAGGGATGCATCCCGTGGTCTGCATCTACTCGACCTTCCTGGCGCGCGCCTTCGACCAGACGATCATGGACGTCGCGCTGCACAAGCTGCCGGTCGTCTTCGTGATCGACCGCGCGGGTGTGACCGGTCCAGACGGAGCGTCGCACCACGGCATCTTCGACCTCTCGTATCTGCGCATGATCCCCAACCTCAAGGTCGCCGCGCCCAAGGACGCCACCGAGCTGTGCGCGCTGCTCGAGACTGCGCTGGCGAGCGACGGACCGGTCGCGATCCGCTATCCGAAGGGCCCGGTCCCTGCGATCCCCGACCTGCCGGTCGAGCCGCTTCCAGTCGGGCGCTGGGAAGAGCTGCGCAAGGGCGATGACGCAGTGATCTTCGCCGTCGGCAAGATGGTCGAGGTGGCCGGCGAAGCAGCCCAGCGCCTCGAGCTCCAAGGCGTGTCCTGCACGGTGGTCAACGCGCGTTGGGTGAAGCCGGTCGACCCGCGCATCGCCGATTGGGCACGACGCCACCAGGTCGTGCTCACGGTCGAAGACAACGTCGGAACCGGCGGCTTCGGCGGCGCAGTGCTGGAAGCGCTGGCGCCCCACGGGCTGGCGGGCAGGGTGCGGACGCTGGCGCTGCCAGATGAGTTCCTGCCCCAGGGCAAGGCCTCAGACATCCTCAAGCAGCACGGCCTGGACGCGGCGGGCGTCGCCCGGTCGGTCTACGAGGCGGTGAAGGGACGCGTCCCGGAGAAGACGGAGAGCTAAACGCCGGACCTCTAGAGCCTCTTTCTTCCGGAGAAACCCTCGCCGACCCGGTGCCAATGCTCGACCCGGTCCTCGCCCAGCTTCCAGCAAAGCTCGATCAGCTCACCGTCGCGGTACGAGGGAAAGTCGATCAAGCCCTCCAGCGGACCCTTGAGCTGGATTCCCATGCTGTTGAGGTTCAGTACCGCCTTGAGAAGCTCTTCCTCGGCGCCGTTGACCGCGTCTCGAGCCTGTTGCAGCCGCTCGTGGTCGTCGCCGTTCGCTCCTGGACGCTGCACCTTGTAATCGGCCATGCGGAGCTGTTCTTCGAGGTCGGGCCTCAGGGCTGAGAGCTCCGCAATCTGCGCGACGATCGGGCGGACCCGCGGCAGCTCGCGGTTCGCCTCGTCGACGGTGTACGTGCGGAGCCTCTGCACGGCTCAACGATACTTCCTTCGATGGACGCCACGGCGATGAGGCGGCGCATCTCGGAGATGCCGGTGGCGCGCCTGGCGACGGTCGATGCGGCCGGCCGCCCACATGTCGTGCCGATCTCTTTTGTGGTCGATGGTGACACTCTTTATTTCGCGGTCGACGCGAAACCCAAGCGAAGCTCCGACCTCAAACGCCTGCGCAACATTGCGCAGAACCCAGCGGTGTCGGTGCTCTTCGATCACTACGAGGACGACTGGAAGGGGCTGTGGTGGGTGCGGGTCGACGGCGCCGCGCAAAGGGTCGACGACGCTGCGGAGGCAGGCCGGGCAATCGACCTGCTGGTGGATCGGTACCCGCAATACGCGCGGGCTCGGCCGGGCGGCCCGGTGGTAGCGATTTCGATCGAGCGCATGTCTGGTTGGTCCGCAGCGTAGGCAGCACGCGTCGACGCGCCAACCCAGGGTGTTAAGGAATCGCCACCACCCGCTCGAAGCTACCCTGTCCGATGTAGGTGACGCGAAGCTGGTAGTCGCCCCGCGGACCAAGCCGGTAACCGAGAAAGTGGAGATGGACGCCCTGCTGGTCTGAATCCAGGCTGTAGGTGCCGTTGATCACCGCACCTCCGGGGTCGATCAGGTCGATGCTGAAAACTGCGGTGCCCTTTCCCCCGTCAGGAATACGCCGGTTGAGATCGTCCATCGTCGCTCCGGTGATGATCATGTCGATGCTGACCGTCGCAGGGGTGTATGCGACCGACGTAAACCGGTAGTGGATTGAACCCGTCGTCGCCGTCGCCGGCAGGGGCAGTGGATCCGTTTCGTCGAGACCCAGCCTCGCATTCAGCTTCCAATCGCCCGAGACGAATGACCCGTCCGGTAGTTCGAGTCGTGTGGCGTGCAGCGTGACGCGTGCCCCGGTGAAGCCATCCGGCCAGGCGAGTGCCTCAAACTGCATCACCAAGTCACCGGTCAGCATGTTGCTGATGCTGTCGCTGAGGTGATAGGTGCGCCCGAACTGATCCGCGAGATCGGGCAAATCGGGCGCGGCGATCGCCGGGTCGGCATGCATCAGGAAGACGGTGCGGGTCGAATCGGCATAGGCGCCGACGAGCCTCAACTTGTATCCCGACGATGTGGAGGTCGAATCCACCGCGGTGATCCGGCCACTAGCGCCAACAAGCCCCGCCTCGCGCAGGAGGTCACCGGCGAACGGGACGTCTGCGATCGCGGTGTCCGCGGCAGGTACGAAATAAGCGACGAGCGCAAGAAGAAGGATTGCAGCGACAGCGCTCAAGGCTACCCGCGGCAGGCGACGTCCACGTCGTCGGGCCTGACGGGCGAGGACGCGAGTTGTGATCCGTCGCACATCTGGAATCTCGATCGCCAGGTTCTGCAGTCGCTCTTCGAGCTGGTCGACGCTCATTGGTGGGAGTCCTCCAATCGCGCGCGCAAACGATTGAGCGCGCGGCGTACGGCACGAGATGCGGAGTCGGAGCTCAGTCCGACGGCACTTCCAACCCGATGCATGTCCAGATCGGCGCCAAAGCGCAGGGCAAGCAACGTCTGGTCCCGCCAAGGCAGCTTCCGCAGCTCGACATGAAGCTCGGCATCGCGGACGCGCTTCAGGACGACGTCCTCCACCGACACCGATTCCCGCGGCTGCCGGCCCAAAACCAGGACCAGATCGCGCATCCGCTGCCGCCTGCCGGCCAGGTCCTTGGCGGTGTTGGCCACGATCCGCCAGAGCCACGCCTCCATTGAGCCTCGCGAGGGGTTGTAGGAATGCAGGCTCCGGACCGAGCGGAGGAGAGCCTCTTGGGCCAAGTCTTCAGCCTCGCCGGTTGTCGGGCAGATCATGGCGGCGAATCGGGCCACAGGGGCGGCGTACATCCGGCACATCTCGTCGGCGGTGACCGGAGCAGACGATTCGGATCGCTTGATCGTCAGCGTGGCCCCCATCTTGAAGTTCTGTACCGACCGGGCGGAGAAAATCGGACACCCTGATACTTGACGAGAAGAGATGTCTTGTCTAGTCTCGTGTCAATGATTGCAACGCGGGATCGGATTCTCAGCCGTGCACGCGTGGTTCTTGCGATGGGAGGCAAGCCGACGATCGCCGATTTCGCCGCTGCCGCCGGCGTTTCCCGCGCCGCCTTCTACAGGGCATTCGAATCGCGGGAGGCCCTGTTCCAGGCTCTGAACCGGGTGCCCGAGCCCGGCGCCCGCGACCGTATTCTTGGCGCGGCGTTCCGCATCGT
Organism: Chloroflexota bacterium; assembly: GCA_005880795.1. Taxonomy (GTDB): domain Bacteria; phylum Chloroflexota; class Dormibacteria; order Dormibacterales; family Dormibacteraceae; genus 40CM-4-65-16. The sequence continues at coordinate 30,098 of VBGP01000020.1, forward strand.
CGGCGAGCGGGGCCTGAGCTCTCTCTCGATGGACGAGCTGGCGGGCAAGGCGGGAGTCTCGCGGGCTTCCCTCTACCGCCTCTTCCCGGGCAAGGCGGCCCTTTTCACGGCCCTCGTCCTGGCCTACTCCCCCATCGAGCCGGTGACCAGAGTTCTCACGGCGATGGGAGACCAGCCGCCCGATGTCGTCATGCCCGAGGTCGCGAGAGCCTTCTACCGCACCGTCTACGCGGGTGGCGAAAACCGCACCGGCCTCCTCAGGGCCCTTTTCTTCGAGGTCAGCAGCCTGGCGCCTGACACCGAGGATGCGGCACGCGAAGTGATCGCCGCGCTCATGGGGTCACTCGTCATGTACCTGACCGGTCAGATGTCATCCGGCCGGCTGCGTCGGATGCATCCTCTGCTCTCACTTCAGTCGTTCGTGGGGCCCATCTTCTTTCACCTGATGACCCGTCCCGCCGCGGAACGAGTCCTGGGCATCGAGATCGGCGGCGAAGATGCTGTCGCCGAGCTTTCCGAAGCGTGGCTGCGAGCAATGCAGCCGGAGGAGACGCGATGAGCGAAACATTCGCCGTGACCGTGGAGGACGTTTCCAAGTCTTTTGGCTCGTTCAAGGCGCTGAATGGCATCACACTCCATGTGCGGCGAGGCGAGATCTATGGGCTGCTCGGCCCCAACGGGGCGGGCAAGACGACGTTGATCCGCCTCATCTGCGGCCTCCTCGAGACGAAGTCAGGCTCGGTCACCGTGCTCGGCCAGCGAATGCCTCAGGTCGCCGTCCTGCGACACATCGGGTACATGACCCAGCAGGCTGCGCTGTACCCGGCGCTGTCAGTCGAAGAGAACGTGCGGTTCTTCGCGGCCATCAACGGCGCGGAGGATGGCGTGAAGGAAGCGCTCGAGCTGGTGCACCTCTATGACCGCCGCGGGTCGGTGGTGGCGACGCTGAGCGGAGGCATGCGCCAGCGCTGCTCGCTTGCGTGCGCGCTCGTTCACCGTCCCGAGCTGCTGTTGCTCGATGAGCCGACGGTAGGCATCGACCCGCAGCTGCGCGTGCAGTTCTGGGAGGCCTTCCGGCGCATGGCGGCTGAAGGCACCACCATGATCGTGTCCAGCCACGTCATGGACGAGGCGGACCGCTGCCAGAGGCTCGGCCTGATCCAGTACGGCCGTCTGCTGGCCGAAGGTACGCCAGCCGACATCCGCGCCCAGGGCGGGTCGCAAAACCTTGAAGAAGCCTTCCTCGCTCTCGCCGGTCGGAACGAGTCATGAGCGGGCATCGCATCGCCGCGATCACCAGGCGGCTTTTGCAGGGCTTTCGTCGCGACCGGCGCACTCTCGCCCTGCTGTTTGTCGCGCCGATCATCATCCTCGGCCTTCTCGGCTACCTGATGCGCGGGTCGACCAGCGCGCCCGAGGTGGGCGTCGCGAACCAGGATCAGGGTCCCCTCGGAGCCATCGTCGCGGACGGCCTGAAGAGCTCGAGCCACATCCGGGCCACCGAGATCAACGCGGCCGATGGCGACGCCAGGCTCAGGGACGGGTCGCTGGTCGCGTACGTCGTGCTGCCGTCCGACTTCAGCCAGCAGGCGCAGGCGGGCACCGTCGCACCGGTGGTCCACCTCGAGGGATCGCAGCCGGGCGAGGACGCGCCCGTGATGCAGGCGCTGCAGCAAGCGATGATCGGGCTGGCCTCCCGCGTCGGAGGTCGCAGCATCAGCTTCCAGCCGCAGCCCAAATACCTCTACGGCGGCGCCAACTACGACACGCTTGACTACTTCGGCGCGGCGTTCGTCGGCCTGGTGGTGTTCTTTCTCGTTTTCGTGATCACCATCGTGTCGTTCCTCAACGAGCGGTCACAGGGCACGCTCGAGCGGCTGATGGCGAGCCCGCTGCGCCGCGGCGAGATCGTGGTCGGATACATGCTCGGTTTCACTGTGCTTGCCCTTGTGCAGGCGGCCGAGGTGCTCGTGTTCGCCCTTGCCATCCTCCGCATTCACAACGAGGGCAGCGTGCTCCTGATCTTCGGCATGGAGGCGTTGATGGCGATCGCCGCCGTCAACCTCGGCATCTTTCTGAGCATGTTCGCGCGCTCGGAGTTTCAGGCGGTGCAGTTCATACCACTGGTCGTGGTGCCGCAGGTCCTGCTGTCGGGCATCATCTTCCCGGTCTCCACCGAACCGAAGGGCCTGCAGTGGCTGTCCGACGTCCTACCGCTCACGTATGCGGTGAATGGAATGCGCGACATCATGGTCAAGGGCGCAGACCTCACGTGGTCTTCGCTGCAGCTGGATGCGGCGGTGGTCGCGGGATTCTGCGTCCTGCTGATCGCGGCCGGGACGGCAACCCTGCGTCGACGCATGGGCTGACAGGCGCCGCCCACGTAGTGTGGATGCTGGAATGTTGCTGGTTTGTTCGAGCCGGTGCGGCGGAAGATTGTTTCGCGCCTTGTTCGCGGAGGTCGAGGTCGACGCCTCGGGTGCGTACCAGGACCATCGTGTAACGCAGCCCAGCTATGTATGCCTCAACTGCGGCGCCCCCGCGCTCGACCTCGGTGCGGTGCCGGCCGAGCTGGAGGCACAGGCTCAGGAGGAGGAAGCTTCCTCCTCTGCGGTGGCCGACGTGCTGTGCCCGGTCTGCGAGACGATGGTCCAGCTCGACGCAAACATGGAGTGCCCGAACTGCGGGTCTCCGTTGGAGGTCAGCTGAGAGCGGCGGATCCGACCAGGATCTCCTTCATCGCCCGCAGCGCCGCCGCATCGCGCTGGCGCAGCGCCGCCCGCAGCGCCCGCACCGCCCGGGGAGTGTCCAGGTCGTCGGCCAGCGCGGCGTTGAACTCCGCCATCAAAGCCGGGCCGGGCGGCGTTTTACGCGTACCCGCCCGCGTGTCGTCGGCAAGGAACTTGCGCATCCGCTCGACCAGCCGCGCCGAGCGCGCCAGCCCCTGCCAGTCGAAGTCCCAGTCCCGGCCGTAGCGATGCGATACGAGGTACAGCCTCACCGCGGCGGCCGGCGCGCGCTGCAGCGCCTGGCTGACCTTGACGAGGTTGCCGAGCGACTTGCTCATCTTGCGGCCCTGGTAGCGGACCATCCCCGTGTGCATCCAGGCCCGCGCAAAAGGCTTCTTGCCCGACAACGACTCCGACTGCGCCCGCTCCGACTCGTGGTGGCTGAACTGCAGGTCCCGTCCGCCGCCGTGGATGTCGATCTGCTCGCCGAGATAGTGCATGGCCATCACCGAGCATTCGATGTGCCATCCAGGGCGGCCCTCACCGAACTTAGAGGGCCAGGCCGGCTCGTCCCGCGCTGAGGGGCGCCACAAGGGAAAGTCGAGCGCGTCGCGCTTCGCGGTCGGGCCTACCTTGCCGAGCAGCCCCTCGTCGCGCAGCTTGCGCAGCATAGAGCGCCGCGTCCGATGCGACAACCGCCCGTAGCCGCGATATTTGCTGACGTCGAAATAGAGCGCGTCGGTTCGGTACGCGTAACCCGACGAATGCAGCTTCGAGGACGCGGAGACGATGCGCTTGATCTCGTCAGAGACGCGTGGCATGGCGTCCGGCGGCCGCCATCCGAGCACCGTCATGTCGCGGATGTGGACCTGCGTCTCGCGCTCCGCAAGCTCGCGCCAGCCGATCTCGTCGCGTCGCGCTCGCTCGAACAACGGGTCGTCGATGTCGGTCACGTTCTGCACGTACTTGACCCGCTGACCGCCGGCCTCGAGGAATCGCACCAGCACATCGAAGACCGAGAACGTGAAGGCGTGGCCCATGTGTCCCGAGTCGTAGGGCGTGACGCCGCACACGTATAAGGTGAGCGGCTTGCGGGCGGGATCGAAGCGAACCTTCCGCTCCGTCAGCGCGTCGCGGACGCGGAGAGGTTTCGTTCTAGCTCGGACGGGCTACGACGGCTGCGTCCGCGCGCAGCGCCTCGACCTTGTTCGTCGACTCCCAAGGCACGCCCAGGTCGTCGCGACCAAAGTGCCCGTAAGCAGCTGTCTGGCGGTAGATCGGACGCAGCAGGTCCATGTTCGCGATGATCGCACCAGGTCGCAGGTCGAAATGCCGGCGAACGAGCGTGAGCAGCTCGTCTTCCGACTTGGTGCCGGTGCCGAAGGTCTCCACCGCGATCGACGTCGGGTGAGCGCGACCGATCGCGTAAGAGACCTGCACCTCGCAACGATCCACAAGACCAGCCGCGACCAGGTTCTTGGCCACGTGCCGTGCGGCGTACGCGGCGGAACGGTCGACCTTGCTCGGGTCCTTGCCGCTGAAGGCGCCGCCGCCATGGCGCGCCACACCGCCGTATGTGTCGACGATGATCTTGCGCCCGGTGAGGCCGGCGTCCGCCGCCGGGCCGCCGAGGACGAAGTGACCGCTGGGGTTGACCATGATCTTGGTCGCGGCGTCGACCACCTGGCCTCTCAGCACCGGGTTGATCACGAGCTCGCGCACGCCCTCGGCGATCTCTTTCTGCGTCGCGCTCGCGGCGTGATGGGACGAAACGACGATCGCCTCGATGCGCTTGGGACGGCCGTATTCGTACTCGACCGTGACCTGTGTCTTGCCATCGGGGCGCAGGAAAGGCAGAGAACCGTTCTTTCGCACCTCGGCCAGCTTCTTCGCCAGCCGGTTGGCGAGGGAAATTGTGAGCGGCATCAGCTCGGGCGTCTCACGGCAGGCAAAGCCGATCATCATGCCCTGGTCACCCGCGCCCTGGAGCTCGAACGGGTCGTCTTCCAACGAACCTTCACGCTCTTCGAGTGAGTGATTGACTCCCGCGGCGATGTCTGGCGACTGCTCTTTCAGATAGACCTGGATCAACGCATGGTCGGCGTCGAACCCGATCTGCTCGTCGTTGTAGCCGATCGAGCGAATCGTGTCGCGGATGGTGCGCTGGATGTCGAGGTCCGCGTGCGTGGTGACCTCACCGATTACGACACACAGACCCTTGGTGATCGCTGTTTCGCAGGCGACGCGGGCGTTTGCGTCCTGGGCCAGCATTCCATCTAGGACCGCGTCCGAGACCTGGTCGCAGATCTTGTCAGGATGCCCTTCGGTGACGGATTCAGACGTGAGCAGAAAGGACGGCGATGAGCTGAAGCTGGTTGTCACAAGGAGGGATGATAACTAAGACCCGTTGTGGTGCCGGCTGTCTTCCGGGTCCTGCCCGAGCAGCTGCGCCTGCAGGGCGAAGATGTCATCGAGCACGCGGTCGATGCGGCGACCCTCCAGCCTGTGGTCGGCGATGACCCCGGCACGCTCGAGATGCCGCCGCAGCGACGCGCCCAGCGGGCCATCGATGCGCACCTGCCCGCGGACCTGCGCCTCCTCGAGCAATTGAAGGCACCGGTCGAGGGCAATCTGCCTCGAGCGGTGCGCCCGGACGTTCACTCCGTTCCCAGCACCTCGATGCGTCCGGCGGTGGTGACGCGCACCTGCACCGGGTTGAGCGCAGGCAAGGCATAGCCGTCGGTCGGCTTGCCGTCCGGGTGGAAGGAGGCTGGATGGCACGGGCACGCCAGGTGGGTGTTGCTGCGATCCCACCAGAGCTCGCACGGCAGGTGGGAGCAGATGGACGAGACCGCGGTCACCGTCTGGCCGCGCCGGAACAGGAACGCTCCGACGCCGCCGGCCTTCACGCGCTTGCCCTGGCCCTCCACGAGGTCGCTCATCGCGGCCACGTCGATCCAACGACCGTTGACCGGATCGATCGTGGCGCCCGCCACCGGCATGATGCCTGGCTGCGTGGCCCGGCCCAGCAGTGTCCCTCCCGCGACGCCCGCCGCCAGGCCAAGGCCGGCGACCAGCGCGGCGCGGCGCGTCACCCGGTCTTGCTTCGGCTCCTGTTCCAGCAACGACGCGAGACTCTTCCGAAAAGCCGGGTGCATGCGCTGGGAGCCCTGGCGGGCCGCCGCCAGCCTCGCCGCCGCCGTGATCGCGCCCTTTTCCTCCGCGTCGCCACCGCGCAGCTTCAGACGGCGGCCGCGGAGCAGGTCGGAGACGATCTTGTCGATCCGGTTCTCGCGCTTGCCGTTCATTCCGGGCGCACCTTTGCCGCCGCCCGCAGCGCGCGGAGCTGCATCACCTTGATGGCGCCGACCGTCGATTTCATTTCCGAGGCAACTTCCTTCAACGAATACCCGTGCAGGAAACGCAGCTCCAGGACGCGCCTGTAGTTGTCGGAGAGCTGGGCCAGGATCTGCTGGACCGTTTCCGTCCCTTCTTCTGATGGCGGCCCCAAGGCGATCGGCATGGCGAGGTCTTCGCGGAGCTCGGACTCAGAAAGCCCAAGGCGCGTGCTCCAGAAAGCGCCGAGCACCGACCGGGCCGTGGCGAAGAGGTATCCCCGGATGGCGCTTGCCGGTGCGCCCTCGCGAAGCCGGGGGATCGCCTTGAGCGCGACCTGCTGTGTGAGATCTTCGGCGTCTGCCCGGTTGCCAACTCGCGCGTAGATGAACGCGTAAACCAGCTCCAGTTCGTCGAGCGCGATGTCGGTCGCGCGCGCAGAGGTGGGAAGCTGCAGGACCTGGCCCGGCTCGGACGCCGGTTCTTCCGATGTCATGGCGCGGTTACGTGAACAGGTAGGGTTTGGGCGAAGGCGAAGGGGTTGCGGCCGACCCGCCGCCGCAAGCCATCGCGAAAACCGCGACTGCGGCCAGAGCGAACCATGCCCTTGGCATTACCAGTGCAGGTTACTCGAGCGGGTCCCGGATTCATCCGGGACCCGCCCTGCTGTTTACGCGTGTTTTGGCTGGGGCGTCCGCCGGCGGCGCCAGACCAGGAAACCGATCCCGGCCAACACCAGGAACGGACCGATCGCTCCGAGCCCGCTGACGAAGTAGTCGATCGTGGTCACGAAGTTGTGGGCGGCGCCGCTGAGGGCGGTTGCAAAGCCCCAGTTGTCCGAGGACGCGGCCTGTGCCGGGGCGCCGGTCTCGGCAATCGTCACGGACACGTTGCTGTACGAGGTGTTGTCGTCCAGGTACTTGATCTGACCCTTCAGCTGCTCGATCTGGGCGGTGATCTGGCCGATCTGGTTCTGGACCGCGATGATGTCGTTGATGTTCTGCGCCTTGGTCAGCAGGGCGAGCATCGCCGCGTGCTGGGCTTCGGCGTTGGCGAGGCGAGCGCGGAGGTCGACGTACTGAGCGCCGACGTCGGTGCCGGTTATGTGCTCGCTCTGCACCTTGCCGACTTTCGACAGCTGGTCGATGGTGTCGTCGAAGTGCGCCGCCGGGACCATGAAGCTGATCACGCCGGTACGAATCTGGCTGTTCTCAGAGCTGGTGGCGGGATTCGCCTGCGCGTCAGTCCCGGCGATGTAGCCACCCTCTGACTCGACCAGCGTGCGCACCTGCGTCAGCTTCGAGTCGAACAAACCGTTGCCGACCGTCATGCTCAGCTGCGCCTGCCGGATCACCGGCGGGCCGCTGAGGGCCGGAACCGTGTCGCCAGGCAGGGTGGTCGTGCCTCCTGTCGTTCCACTGGGCTGGCCGGCGGCCTTGGAGCCCTGGCCGCCACCCGACACGGGCTGCGAGAGCGAAGCGCCGCCGTTCGACGAGGTGGCTCCGCCGCCGGAAACACTCCCCCCGCCGCAGGCGGCCGCCGCCGCGAGGATGCTGACGATGACAAGGACCTTCTTCATTTGAGCCGGCCTCCTGGGCGCGAGATTTGATTTACAGAACGTCGGGTAGGCCGTCACGTAACAATTGGCGCTCATGATCCAGGCCCGAGGTCTCGCCATCGACGTCGCAGCGCGCCGAGTGCTGTCCGACGCGAGCTTCACCGTTGCCGCGGGGGACAAGGTCGGCCTCGTCGGCCGCAACGGCGCGGGCAAGACAAGCCTGCTGAAGGTCCTGGCCGGGGACGACGACGCTGCGGGCGGGATCGTGCTGCGCCGAGGAACCCTGGGCTACGTGCCGCAGAATCCTCGGCCGCGCACCGAGGCCGCACACACAGCGCTCTCCCACATCCTGTCAGGGCGTGGGCTCGACAGCGCGGCGGCGCGCCTCGCCGAGCTGCACCAGAAGCTGGAGCACGACCACTCCATCGCCAGCATCGAGAAGTATTCCGAGGCGGAGGAGCGCTACCGGATGGACGGCGGATACTCCGGCGAGTCCGAGTCGCGCCGCATCGCCGCCGGGCTGGGCCTCCGGCTCGACCGCGTGGACCTGCCGCTCAGCGTGCTCTCAGGTGGCGAGCGCCGCCGGGTGGAGCTGGCGCGCGTGCTTTTCGCGGACGCCGACCTTCTGCTGCTGGACGAGCCCACCAACCACCTGGACAGCGACGCCAAAACTTGGCTGATGGACTTCCTGCGCGAGTATCGCGGCTCCGTGATCGTCGTGAGCCACGACCTGGCACTGCTCGACGCTTCGATCACCCGAGTGCTGCACCTCGACTCGGGCAAGCTCATCGAATATCGGGGCACCTACTCGCAGTACCAGGCAGCGCGGCGCCTCGAGGAGAAGCGGTTGACTTCGCTCGCCCACCGGCAGCAGGCCGAGATCCAGCGACTGAGCCTGCTTGCGGAGGTGATGCGCCGGCAGACAGCAAAACGCGCCAAGCAGGCCCACTCGATCTTCACCCGCGTCGAGCGCATGAAGGCGCAACGCGTGACCGCTCCGCGGCGCGAGCGCAAGGTCAAGATCAGCTTCCCCGACCCGCCGCACAGCGGTCGCATCGTCCTGCACTCGACCGGCCTCGCCAAGGGTTACGGCGGTCCACTCGTTTTTCGCGACGTGTCCTTCGAGGTGGAACGGCACGAGCGACTCCTCGTGATGGGCTTGAACGGCGCGGGCAAGACGAGCTTGCTGCGCATCCTGGCGGGGCAGAGCGAACCGAATGCAGGGTCATTTCGCCTGGGTCACGGCGTTTCGCTGGGCTACTACGCGCAGGAGCACGAGGGGATCCGGTCCGGGGTCACGGTGCTGGCACACATGCGCGAGCAGTCGGACGCCGAGGAACGCGTGCTGCGGGCCCTGCTGGGCATGCTCGGGCTGACCGGCGACATCGCTCGGCAGGATGCGGGGACGCTGTCCGGCGGCGAGAAGACGAAGCTGGCGCTCGCCCAGCTGGTCGCCGGACGCCACAACCTGCTGCTGCTCGACGAGCCGACGAACAACCTGGATCCGCCGTCTCGGTCCGGGGTCGCGCGGTCCCTGGCGGAGTGGCCGGGCACGATGGTGATCGTGAGCCACGACCCGGAGTTCGTCGAGGCGCTGCACCCAGGTCGGGTTCTGTTCATGCCGGAAGGCCGGCTCGACTACTGGGACGAAGACCTCCTCGACGTCGTCTCGATGGCCTGATGCTGGTCCTCCCCATTCATGGGGAGGTGTCGGCGAAGCCGACGGAGGGGCTGACCCGACCCACCCAATGCCGAGCGACAATAAGTGCGTGAGCGTCGAGATCACGGAAGTGGTGATGCCGGAGCTGCAGGGCGCCGAAGAGATCACGGTCGGGGCGTGGGGCAAGCAGGAGGGCGAGCACGTGGACGAGGGCGAGACCTTGATGGAGGCGCACACCGACAAGGTCAACGCCGAGATCCCCTCCCCCGTCGCGGGCGTCGTCGAGGCCCTGCTGCTCGAGGTCGGCGACCCCGTGGTGCCGGGACAGCCGATCGCGCGAATCACGCCGGACTGACGTGCGGGTCGCTGTGATCGGAGGCGGCGCGATGGGCGCCGCGACGTCCTGGAGGCTCGCCAAGCGCGGGGTCCACGTCGTCTGCTTCGACCGGCACTCGCCTCCGCACGCCCAGGGCTCGACGCACGGCGAATCGCGCATCATCCGCACCGCCTACTTCGAAGGCGCCTGGTACGTCCCGCTATTGCAGGAGGCCTTTCCTCTATGGCGAGAGCTGGAGGCCATCAGCGGCGAACGTATCTTGACCATGACCGGCGCGCTGATGATCGGCGACGCCACGTCGGACGCGGTAGTCGGCGCGCAAGCCTCGGCGAAGGAGCACGGCCTGGACGCCGAGCTCCTCGACACCGACTCACTGCGGCGCAGGTATCGCGGACACGTCGTGCGGGATGGCGACGTCGCTGTGCTCGACCGCCAGGCCGGCGTGCTCAACCCTGAAACAGCGGTTGGCGCGATGCTGGCGCAGGTGCCGCAGGTCGTCCGCGACACGGAGGTGAAGTCGATCGCGGAGCTGCGGTCGAGCTTCGACGCGGTGGTCGTCGCCGCGGGGCCATGGACTCCGGAGCTGATCGACTGGATCCCGCTTCGGGTCGAGCGCCAGGTGCACGGATGGTTCTCCCTCGCGCGAGACGCCGACTGGTTCGGCCCCGATCGATTTCCTGCTTTTGTCCGGCAATCGGGTGAGTCAAGCTTCATGTACGGCATCCCCAGCCTGGACGGCAAGACGGTCAAGGTGGGGCGGCACCACGATGGAGAGACGACAACACCGCAAGCCATCCGCCGCCGCGTCGACGACTCCGACGTCGACCCGCTGCGCCTCCTGACCTCGACGTACCTGCGCGGCGTAAGCGGACACGTGACTCGAACGCTGACCTGCATGTACACCAACACTCCGGACGGTCACTTCGTGATCGACTTCAGCCCGGAAGACGCTCGAGTGGTCGTGATCAGCGCGTGCTCAGGTCACGGATTCAAGTTCGCGCCGGTGATCGGCGACATCGCCGCCGACCTCGTCTGCGACGGCGGCACGAAACGTGACATCTCACGCTTCTCGGCGAGCCGGTTCGCGGCCTCGCACGTACCAGGCGACCACGGCGATCACGACTAGCAACGCGATCGCGATCGCACCCTTCTCGAGCGGGCCGCTGATCCGGTCGTAGTTGCGGCCGAGCACATAGCCGACAATGCCGAGCGCTGCGCACCAGGGCAGCGCGCCGACGAAGGTCAGGATCGAAAACCTCAGCAGGTCGATCCGCGCGAGCCCGGCGGGAAAAGAGATGTAGGTCCGAATCACGGGTAGCACTCGCCCGACCAGCACCGCGAGCAAGCCCCAGCGCCGAAACCATCCGTCCGCGATCTCGAGGTGGTGGCGGCGGATGCCGATGTAGCGGCCGGGGCCCAGGAGCAGCGGTTCGCCGAAGCGAGCCGCCACGCCGTATGCGATCAGGGATCCCACCAGGTTCGCGACGGCGCCCGCGACGATCGCCAGGACGAGGTTCATGTGGCCCGAGGCAGCGAGAAGGCCGGCGGTCGGCATGATCACCTCGCTTGGAAAGGGAAAGCCGCAGCTCTCGCCGACCATGAGGACGAACACGGCGAGAAGGCCGTAGCTCGCGATGAAATTGCTGACGGCGGCGGTCAAACCGTCTGGACCGCGGCTGGTTTTACCGCCCTGAACGGCAGGGTCCGCACCTGCTGGTTGTCGATCATGATCTCGAAGTTGTAGAAGCCGGGCCGCTCGATCGGCACCGCGGAGAGGTTGATCACGATGCTGGCCGAAAGGTCCCAACCGTGGGGATAGTCGGCCGGCACCTGCCGGGGCGGCAGGTTCAGCACGATCGGGTTCGGCAGGACCAGCTTGCCGTCCTCATCGGCGCAGTGGACCTCGACTTTGTGTGGCCTCTCCGTCTCGAGCCGCGTGGTCTGGAGGCGGAGGACGATCACGCCGCCGAAAGGCGTCGGGAACTGGTCTCGGATCAACGTGTCGAAGCCTGCGCCGAGGATGTAGACGAGCCCGTTTGGCGGAGCTTCAGCGGCGTTGGCGAGCAGCGCCCAGTCGAGCCTCACGTCGTTCCGCTCTTGACGACTTCGCCGCTTTTGACGACCAGCCTGATGTTCTCGGGTTTGGCGAGCAGCGCCAGGTCGGCCACCGGGTCGCCCGGCACACCGATGAGATCTCCCCAAGCGCCGGGCTCGAGGCTTCCGACTCCCTTCATACCGATCGTCTCCGCGGCCACTGTCGTCGCGGACCGGATGCAGTCGATCGGCGTCATGCCGAGATCGCGCATCAGCAAGAACTCCTCGCCGTTGGAGCCGTGAGGGCCGACGCCGGTGTCGGTGCCGAACGCGATCTTCACGCCCGACTCGATGGCCAGCTTGACGCTCGCCTTGTGGTCGTCGATCACCGCGCGGGCCTTGCCGATCGCGTAAGCCGGCATCTTCCCCGCCTCGGCGTGGCGGATGACCCAGTGCGGCGCCACGAGGGTCGGGATGAGTGCGTTGTGCCCGTCGAGCATCATCTCGATCGCGTCCCCATCCAGCCAGATACCGTGCTCGATGGTGGCAACGCCGGCCTTCAGCGCGTTCTTGATTCCCGCATTTGCCTGCGCGTGCGCCATCACCTTGCGGCCCTGCACGCGGGCCTCCTCGACGGCCGCCTTGATCTCCTCGAGCGTCAGCGCCGAATGGTGCGGCTGGTCGCCAGGCGAAAGCACGCCGCCGGAGGTGCAGAGCTTGATCCAGTCGGCGCCGGCGCGGATGACCTCACGCACGCGCATCCGCATGTTTTCAACGCCGTCGACCACCATGTAGGGCCGGTCGGGCAACGGTATGTCGAGGTCGGCGCCGCACATGAAATGTGAATCGGTATGGCCACCGGTCTGGCTCAGCGCACTGACCGTGACGAACATGCGAGGTCCGGGGAAGTAGCCGGCGTCGATGGCCATGCGGATGCCGGCGGGAGAGCCGGCCGCGTCGCGCACGGCGGTGAAGCCCGCATCGAGGGTTCGCCTGGCCGCGCGCACGGCGCGCATCAGCTCCAGGGTCGGAGGCGTGGTCAGCTCGCGCGCGAAATCGAGCCCCTCGCCGAGGTTGGTGAGGTGAACGTGGCAGTCGATGAGACCGGGCAGCAGCGTGAGGCCCGCCGCGTCGATTGTCTCGGCGTCGCGCGGAACCTGCGTCCCGTTGCGAGAGCCGGCTTTCGTGACACGCCCGTCTTCGATGATGACAACCGCCTGGCGCGTTACCTCACCGGTGGCGGGGTTCAGGAGAGCGTCGCCGAAGACGGCGCGAATCACCAGCCGATGTTAAAGCTCAACCCAACCGCGGCGGATCGGGCGCTTGCGGTGGTCAGCGTGGCCCTCTCGATCGCTGCCTGCGGCGCGCTTGCGATGGCCTTCTTCCTGCCGTTCGTGGAGTTCTTGTTCTTTCGCGACCATAGAACCTCGTCGATGTTCGCGATGATCGGGGGCGCGCTCGTGATGTCTTCGCCGGTCCTAGCCGCGGCAGGAGTCACGTGCGCCCACATCTCACGGCGGCGCTACCCAGAGGTAGGTCTTGGCCGAATCGCCCTGATTTTCGGCTACTGTGTGCTGGGAGCGCTCAGCCTCCTCACAATCCTCGCCGTCGCGACGTGGTTTGCAATTCGGAGCCGCTGACCGCCCGCACCAAGTCCGTACCGACCGAACTTCTAGGAGCGCGTTGGGACCGTGGAATCGACAGGGACATAGTTGACTCGCGTGCTGATGATGTACGCGCCTATGACGCCGGCCAAACCCAGCACCAAGCTCCCGAAATAGCCGAGCGCGGTCGCGAGTTCGATGACTCCAGGTAAATGTGACAAAGGCGGCAACGTGGCGCCGGTGAGTTCGGCGGTGGTGACGATGAGCACCAGGCTGGAGGGACCGGCGATGAAGGTCAGACCGATCGCCTGCAGGATCTTGCTCGCACCCTGGCGGACGGAATCGACCTCATTTGCGGGCCGGCGCTTCCGAAGCATGCGTTCGAACGGCAGAAACCCCATGCGTCCGGTGACGACCTGGTAAAAACCATCAAGCAGAAGTGTCGCTATCGCAACTGCCAGGAGCCCAGGCAAGGTCACGACCAAGCCCCAAAGAAACGTGTCGCTCATCGGCAGAGTTTGCCACCAGCCGGTTGGCGCGTCAAACCTTGATGTATGGGTGGGGCCTGGCGGCATCCGGTCGACGTTTAGATCCCGCCTCGGCCATGAACTTGATGGGCTGAAGGGGTTCAGAGACCCGCCAACGATCTGACTGCCGTCAGTAGAACTCCTGACATATGAGCGGAGGGTTCGGATCGACTCCTTTGGGGAGACAGAGCCTCGGCTTCCCGTCATATCCCGCCGTCACGCAGCCTTGAGAAGGAATCGGCTGGCCCTTCTGGCATGCGACTTCCGGCGATGGGCACGCGAACTGTTGTCCCGGGCCGCAGTTGTCGGGCGGCCCCGGGCAATAAGTGCCCGGTGTGCAGCTGCCTTGCGAAGGCGGCACACACGGCGTCCCGGTGCCCGGCCCGCAGTTGGTCGGAGGACACGGCGTGCCGGTGCCCGGCCCGCAGTTGGTCGGAGGACACGGCGTGCCGGTACCTGGTCCGCAATTGTTGGTGGGTGAGGTTGTGGTCCATGCGTAACGGACAGGAACAACCTGCTTCGTCGTTCCGTCGTCAGCGACGATCAACGTGCCGAAGCTGAGTATGTAGGCCTGATCGAGAGGGCTCACGGTCCAGTTGAACACGGCATCTGCGGTGAAGGGAGGCTTACCCGAAGTCGGCTTGAAAACCACCTTTACCGGGTCATATGAGCCGTGGTAATCGACCTTTACCGGCTGGTATGAACCGTCTATGAGATCGTAGGTCGAAGTACCTCCGATCCCTGCATAGGCGAACGCATCGAACTTGACTGAGTTTCCGGAGCCTTCAATGAGAACCGGGAGGTGGGTCGGTGCAATGACACCGGGGACCAGTGGCAGTGGCTTGGGAAGCGAGACCCGGTAGCTCGTCGGTCCGTAGACGTAGCTAACGGTGCGACTCCAGTTTTCGCCGAGCGAATGTCCGGCGTAGTCGGCAGGCAGCGCGCCGCCCCCATTGACAAAGACGCGGACTCGGCCGTCCGCCAGAACCATGGCGTCGGCATCGCCGCCTGACAAGTCCTCTGGCTTCCGGTTGGCCCAGGTCAGGCCATCGACCGAAGTTGCTGACCACAGGCAACAGAGATTCAGCGAGTTGTAGAACATCTTGAGGGTGCCGTCGGGCAACCTGAAAACTCGCGGATGGCCGGCGTCACCGGGACCGTTGATCTGACCGTCGGTCCCCCGCGGAATCTCTGGGCCGTCGAGCGGGTTGATGCGCACTCCGGGATCCGCTTGCCAGTTCAAGCCGTCCTTCGACGTCGCGCTTAGGATCTCGGATGCCTTGATGTTGAAGTACTCGCCGACCGTGCAGTTGTAATAACCGCGGAGCGTGCCGCCAGGCAGCACCAGGAAGTCGCTGAACCCTCCGCTCTCAGAGCGACAGTTCGGGTTGTGCAGCTCGGGATGAACGACCCGTCCCAACTCCGTCCAGTTCTTCGCATCGGTCGATGTATAAAAAAGACCCGAGGCGTACGCGCGGTACGTCCCGTCCGGCAGGCGGACCGGAACGTAGTAGCCGATCGGGCTTTCGCCCTCATCCGTCCAGTGGAGACCGTCGCTCGAGGTTGCGGTTACATAGTGGGCATCTTGTCCGGGAAGGCCGTCCGGACCCGGCACAAATGACCGCCATCTGCTGAAGACCTGGCGGTAGCCTCCGTCGGGGAGAGTGATGTTGCGATTGTCGACTGAGTTCTGGCGCACGACGCCTTCGTAGGTCCAAGCCATGAGCTGCGAACGCACAGCGGGTGTGCTCGGTGGATGACTGGTGGATCCCGGGGAAGCGCAGGCAACTGCAGCAACTAGGACCGCAGCGAAAGTGATGCGCATGCTCCCTTCCCGCGGGCAGCCTACATCCGCGTCGGGGAATGTCAAGGGGCAGGGGTGGGCCCGGGTGGCCTCGATCCACCGACCAGCCGATTATGAGTCGGCCGCTCTGACCAGCTGAGCTACGGGCCCTGACGGCTGAGTCTATCGACACCGATCCGGACGCCCGCCGGCCCACCACGTTTAGGCCTCGTGATTACGTGGAATTTCCATGCATCTAGACTTGTGGTCGGATCAGGAGGTGAGTTCGCAATGGTTGCTTTGGGGTTGTTGATTCTTCGCCTCGTCATCGGGCTGACGCTCGCCGCGCACGGCGCGCAGAAGGTCTTCGGATGGTTCGGCGGGCCGGGCATGACCGGCTGGACCGGCGCCATGAACCGCATGCGCATCCGTCCCGCAACGCCGTGGGCCTGGATGTCCGCCCTCGCCGAGCTCCTCGGTGGGATCGGGCTTGCGCTCGGCCTCCTCTCCCCCCTGCCCAGCGCCGCCATCGCGGGCTCCATGCTCGTGGCGATGATCATCGTCCACCTCCCGAAGGGATTCTTCGTCACAAAAGGCGGCTACGAGTTCAACCTTGCGATCCTGGCCAGCGTTGCCGCTCTCGCCCTCAGCGGGCCGGGCGCTTACTCGCTGGACGCGGTCCTGGGCATCCGCCTCCCGGAGCCCATCTCAGTCATCGTCGTGACGGTCCTCGTGCTCGCCGGCGTTGCGGTCGCGCTCCTCACCCGCGCGCCCGAACCCGTCGTCGAGACCAGGGCCCGCCGACCGGCTTCTGGTCGCCGCGGCGACAGCCGGGAACGGAGCCAGGTTGCGGTCACCGACGGCGGCGGGACGTGCGCTCGCACCAACGCGACCATGACCTCGGGGAAGGTCGACATGCTCGGCACGACCAGGAACCGGTCCTCCCAGCGGGGCCCGAACTTTTCCTTGAAGCGGTGCAGCGTGCGGCTGCGCTGAAACCGGTCGAGGCCCCAGTACATCGCGCGCCAGGCGCTCTCGAATCCATGCGCCGCATCGGGTGACGTGATGATTCGCGGCGTCATCCCGAGGCTCACCTCGGTGATGCCGCGCGACCGCGCCTCCTCGATCGACCGGACGATCAGGGCCTCGATGACCCCGTAGCTGCCGTCGGGACTCCGTCGCATGAGGTCAAGCGTCCATGCCCCGCGCATCGGCACCGGCAGCCAGCTGACGAAAGCATCGAGGCGCCCATCGCCACCAAAAGCGAGGCCGACGACGATGTCGGGGTCCGCAAGGGTGGCAAGCGTCCCAAGGCTGTAGCCGAGCTCCGGGGAGTTATGGCTCTCCAGCCATTTCCCCGAGACGCGGTGCAACTCCTCGGCGTGCTCGGCGACCAACGATGGCGCGGGCCCGAACACGAACCGGACGCCGTTCTTCTCCGACCGATGCAGCGCGTAGCGAAGGTCGGCGCGCTTCTTACCACTCAGATCGAAACCCGCGACTTGGACGATCGCCTCGGCTCCAATAGGCACGAGCGTCAGCCCGAGTGACCTATACGGCTCTCGCTCGTCGACCTGGTAAAAGGCCGGAATCCAGTCCTGCCGGTCGCAGTAGGAGATGAAGTCTCGGGCAGCCGTCGCAACGCGGTCGGGCGACGCGATCGGATCGCCAAGGGCGAGCGCGGTGCGGCCGCGGAGGGTGAAGGCTACGCATTCGTCATCGTCGAGCCAGTGGTAGCTCGTAGCCCCGTGCACCGCCAGGTGCGAGATGTAGTTCCGGCCCCTTTCTCTCAGCAGGCGGTGCAAACGCTCGCGATCGGCCGCCGCCGCGCGAGGCGCCAGCACGGGGCGAAGCAGCTGCGTCAGGGCGACGATGATCAGCGCGTAGCTGACGATCGGGAGGGTGGTCAGAAACCAGTTCGCCCGCTCCGTCAGCGCTCGGTATGTGGTCGGGCTGCCCGCCAGCGCTGCGAGGAGCGACTCCAGTGTTCGCACGATGCCGAACTCCGGCGCCAGCTCGTTCTCCAGGATCGCCGCGCCGGCCAGCGCGTAGATCACGGCTGCGAGCAATCCGACGCCGAGGACGATAAGGCCCCAGCGCGCCCGCGACGGATCAGAGTCGGCGTCGAAGTGGTGGCGGAACCACCACAGCCCGAAGAGGATCCAGCCGAAAAGCGCGGCCGCCTCGAAGTCGAGGTCTTTGATCAGCTCGAACCCGATTGTCGCGCCGAGGACGATCAAGGTGAGCCGGAAGGCGACGCGCTTGCCGCGCGCAATGCCTCCCGCCAGCAGCAGGAGGGCCAGGCCTGAAAGAACCGCGCCTGTGCGCCCGCCCAGGGTCACGCTTGCCGGCAGAAGCGTCTCGAGGACCTGCGACCGAGTCTGATGCTGCACCAGCAGCGTGTTCACGATGTCGAGCACGGCGCTGACGACGAGCAAGCCGGCAAAGAACCAGCGCACCCTCCGGCGCTCGGCCCGAGACTCGAATCCCATATGAACTACAACGGTAAGGCCGACCCAGAGGGATCAGGCGGGGCCAATCACCTCGACCTCGTTTCCGTCCCGCATGCAGGTGCCGAGCAAGACGTCAGCGGTGCGCAGTTGGCAGGCGTCCCTCGAATGGCCAACGTTTCTGGTGGTGCTGCTCCAACAGAAGCATCGAGATCGGAATAGCCGCGATGGCCGGGAAGATCAACCAAACGACGTCGTACCAACAAGCCGGTGCGACCCAATTTGGACTCGGACCCGTCGACAGGACAAGGCCGCCAACCAGCGAG
>VBGP01000067.1 GCA_005880795.1 Chloroflexota bacterium
ATTTGCGCGAGGGAAGTGATGTCTTCCCATCGATATATTCCATGTGCCGTGCCTGGCGCCCACGACACTGGCTCGAGCCCGATCATCTCTCCT
Organism: Chloroflexota bacterium; assembly: GCA_005880795.1. Taxonomy (GTDB): domain Bacteria; phylum Chloroflexota; class Dormibacteria; order Dormibacterales; family Dormibacteraceae; genus 40CM-4-65-16. The sequence continues at coordinate 94 of VBGP01000067.1, forward strand.
CCGAGACGCTCATAAAAACGTGCTGCCGCGGCATTCCCTGATATCACCCCGAGGCGCAGGCTGTTGTACTCGCGAGCAATGAGGCGCTCAGCGGTTCGGCGCATGAGCATCGTGCCGATCCCGGAGCCTCGAAACTCGTGAAGCACATGCAGCGATTCAAGCCATGGTTCCGGCTCATCGTCGAGAAAGGTGAGGGCGAATCCGGCAACCTTGCCGGCCCCGTCTTCCGCCACCAGCAACAACGTGCCGGGTTGGGCGAATCTCTCGCGCATTTCGGTCAGCTGGACGCCAGTGTCGAGAAATGGATGCAGTACGGCCGGCTCGAGAAGGGTGCCGTAGGTGTCCTCCCAGTTGCGGACTTTGATATCAGCGACGCGCTGAAGATCCGCGGCTGTGCCGTCACGGACCGAAAAACCGGAGCCCATACCACGACAACTGTGCAGGAACGGCTCAATGCCTGGCCGGGGATTCGACCATTCGTGCCCGAATGGCAGAATCTCGGTTCGCAAGTCCGAGGCGAACCTGCATCGCGACCAAATCCGGACTCCCGTATACATCCGCTGCCGTGAAGCGCAGGAGACGAAACCCGGCGCTGATGAGGCGATTCTGGCGGCGGTTGTCATCGACGAGCCGATCACGATGGTTGCCACCGTCGTACTCGATCGCCAACCGCTGAAGCCGATAGAGAAGGTCGGGACGGCCCAAGAATCGGCCGTGATGGTCTTTGATGGAAACCTGAGCGTCCGGCCGCGGGATGCCGGCCAGAACCAGAAGCATGCGCAGGCGCGTCTCCATCGCTGACTCGGCCTTCGGTTCAGCCAGGTCGATGACGCGCCGGAGTCGAGCGATGCCTTTGGCTCCCGGATGCGCGGCGACATAAGCGCGCAGATCGGCGATGGATACCAGTCCGGCATGAAGCGCCAGGTCCGCGGCGACGACTCCTTCGGTCACTGGACCTCTACCACCGAGGTCGATAACCATGCGGAGTGCCGACGTGGTCGGTAGACCTCGCAGCTTGACGATCTCCTTCGCCGGCAGGTTGGCGCGCCGAACGGTTGCGCCAGCGCGGCGACCGCTGCCAACCGACTCTGGGATGGTGACCTCGATCGGATTGCAGGGCGCCACGTCAAATCCGTGAAGCCAGGCCGAGGTCCAGCCGGAAAAAGCAGCGCCGCGAGGCAATCGCCGGGCGATGGCAGTCAACATCAGCAGCGGGCTCTCCTCAAGGCCCGCCCAGCGATAGAGGCCTGAACCCAACCGCCGATAGACGGATGCGCGTAGCTGCCCGCGGGTGACGCCGACACCCCGGGCTTCTCTGCAGGTAAACGGGCCCTTTCTAAGCGCTGCTGGCACTGAAGGAATTCTCGGCACTCAACCAGGATCGTTGGCCCAGTCATGCACAACAATCCACGTGGTTAAGGACAACAACTGTGCCGGAATGGCGCTATCGATTGCCCGGGATGCGACCATCTGTGCCCGATCGGCCAACAATCCGGCGGTACTCTTGTGAAATGCGGCCTCTTCGGTATTCCATCAACGTCACATTGGACGGGTGCTGCGATCATCGTGAGGGGTTCGCGGACGAAGACTTGCATCGTCACGCGGTCGAGAACCTCAACCAGGCCGATGCCCTTCTCTTTGGCCGGGTGACTTACGAAATGATGGAATCAGCGTGGCGGCCGCCGGCGCCGACGGGAGCGAGACCTGATTGGATGGAACCCTTCGCCCAGACGATCAACGCGGCCAAGAAGTACGTCGTGTCGAGCACCCTGGAGCAGGTCGATTGGAACGCGGAACTCGTGCGCGGGGATCTGGGCAAAGCCGTTCAGCAACTCAAGCGGGAGTCGGGCAAGGGACTTTTCGTGGGAGGTGTGAAGCTCCCACTGGCGTTGACGGAGCTGGGATTGATCGATGAGTACGAGTTCGTGGTGCAGCCCAGGCTGGTGGGCCACGGGCCGACATTGTTCGCGGGGCTATCGAAGCATGTCGACTTGAAGCTCGTGAGCCGGCTGGAGTTCGGCTCGGGGGCGGTGGCGATGCGGTACGAGCCGAGAAGGTAGACCCCGCCGCGGGGTTCCGTCAGACTCCGGGGAGGTGATAGACAGGGCCGAACGCACGCTGCGAGACGTCTTCCGCCTGGATGCCTTTCGGCCGGGACAAGCAGCAGTGGTGGAGGCGATGCTTGATGGCCGCGACGTGCTGTCGGTCGCGCCGACCGGCTCCGGCAAGAGCATCAGCTACTGGGTGCCGGCCGTCGTCGAGGGCGGGCTGACAATGGTGGTTTCGCCGCTCATCGCGCTCATGAAGGACCAGGTCGACCGCCTCACGGATTGCGGCGTCGCGGCAACATTCATCAACTCGTCGGTGGAGCCGTCTGAGCAGCGCGAGCGCCTCCGGCGGGCCATCGCAGGCGACTACCGGCTGCTTTTTCTGGCGCCCGAGAGGCTGGGCCGCCCAGGCTTCATGGACCGGCTCGCCGACCTGCGCATCCGGCGGATCGTGGTCGACGAGGCGCATTGCATCTCCACGTGGGGCCATGATTTCCGCCCTGATTACCGACTTCTGTCCGCGGCGATCGCAGCCTGCGGCCGGCCGCCGGTGGCTGGCTTCACCGCGACCGCGACTCCACAGGTTCGAACCGATATCGCGAGCAGCCTGGGGCTGCGCCATCCCTTCATCTCAGTCAGCGGATTCAATCGGCCGGCGTTGACGCTCGCCGTCATCCGTTGCCGCGGCGAGCGAGCGAAGCGCGATCGGCTCCGCAGTTTGCTCGGAACGACCGGGCAGCAGGCTCTCGTCTATGTCGGCACCGTCTCCGCGGCTGAGGAGCTCGCCGCCGAGCTCGGCGTCGCTTGCTACCACGGGCGGCAGGCGGCGGAATTGAGGCGGCGTATCCAGGACGACTTCACGGCCGGACGGACACAGGTCGTGGTGGCAACCTCCGCGTTCGGCATGGGCGTCGACATCGCCGGCATCAGGCGAGTCATCCACTATCACCTGCCCGGAAGCCTGGAGGCCTACTACCAGGAGGCTGGACGCGCAGGTCGCGATGGTAGGCCTGCCGAGTGCACGCTCCTTTACAGCCCGGCGGATCGTGACCTCCAGTCATTCTTCATCGAGCAGTCGGGTTTGGAGGAAGGATCGCCGCTCAAAGACCATGCCTACGCGCGGCTCGCGCAGATGATGGCTTACGCCGAGATGCGCGAATGCCGGCACGCGCGGATTGCGGACTACTTCGGCGAGGAGGGCGTCGCGCGACGGTGCACTGCGTGCGACAACTGCCTGGCTGCGTCGCCCCCTGAGGAGGCTGTGCCGGCAGAGGCCGTGCAGGCGGGGCTGGCGGCGATCGCCAGATTCAGCGGGCGCGTCGGGCTTGCCAACGTGGCGGCGGTGCTCGGCGGCCGGCGAACGAAATGGGCGACCGCGCAACCCTGGGTCCAGGAGCTGCCCTTCCACGGAGCATTGAATCGATGGAAGGAGGACCGGATCAGGCAGCTCCTCGCCGAGCTGATAAGGGCCGGACTCGCCCGTCAGAGCTCGGGCGAATACCCGGTCGTGGAAATCACCTCCGGCGGGCGCGACGCTGCAGCGCACGGCACCGCCCCGGCCCTCACGCTGCCCGCCGAGGCGACTTCCGTCCAGCGCGCCGATGTGCCGGTAGACACACTAGATCGGTTGCGACGGTGGCGGCTCGAGACCGCCCGCGCCGGCGGCGTGCCCGCGTATGTGATCTTCCACGATGCCACTCTCGCGGCGATCGCATCCGCGCGACCGGCGAATTTAAGCGAGCTCCTGCGCGTGTCGGGTGTTCAGGAGTGGGAGAGTCGAAGCTGCGGAAGTACGGGAACGATGTGCTCGAGGTGCTACGCCATCACTAAGAGATAGGCGGTTCGTCAGCGCGGAGCCGCTGCCGAAGGGGAGTCGCGAGCGCAAAACCGTTGTGGGCCTGGATGGACTCGAACCATCGACCAGCCGATTATGAGTCGGCCGCTCTAACCAGCTGAGCTACAGGCCCGCGTTCGAATTCAAGAGTCTATTCCGGCCACACAGGGCGTTTCGAAGGCGCCAAGCTATGGGTATGTGCGTAGTCAACTAACCTTTGGGGGATTCGACTATGGCTGCATTTGGACTCTTGATTCTTCGAGTTGTCGTCGGGCTAATCCTTGCCGGGCACGGTGCCCAGAAGCTCTTCGGATGGTGGGGCGGCCCGGGCATGGAAGGCTGGGCCCAGATGGTCGCCAAGCTCCGCATCCGGCCCGCACAGCCGTGGGCGTGGGTCGCCGCTTTGGCGGAATTTGGAGGCGGCATCTTGCTTGCCCTGGGCTTCTTGTCCCCGCTGGGCAACCTCGCGATTGCCGGCTCGATGCTCGTCGCAATTGTCACCGTGCACCTTCCCAGAGGCTTCTGGGTTACGAAGGGCGGCTACGAGTTCAACCTCGCGCTGCTCGCCGCGGTCGCGGCGCTGGCGCTCACCGGACCCGGCGCTTATTCCCTTGACGCAGCGCTGCGGATCCAGCTGCCCGAGCCGCTGACCCTGCTCGTCGGCACGGTCCTGCTGATCGTCGGCGTGGCGGTCACCCTGGCGACCCGAAGCCCTCAAGCCCAGACCGAGACCAAGCCGCAAACGACCTAAGGCTCTTCTTCAGGCGGCCGGCGAAGGCTTCGCTGTCGCCGGCCGCAGGACCGATTCGATGACCGACCGGATCCAAACCGCCGCACCTGAGATGGGTGGCAGGTGGGCACGGACCACGGCGATCAGGACCTCGGGCAGCGTCGACGCACCAGGCACCGCCAGGTAGCGATCCTCCCAGCACGGTCCGAACTTGGCCTTGAATCGATGCAGGGAGCTACCCCGCCGGAATCGGTCAAGCCCCCAGTACACGGTCCGCAGCATCCTATCCGCGGCTCCCGATGCATCGCCTGATGGGATAACGCGGGGCGCGACGCCGAGGCTCAGCTCTTCGATGCCGCGGGCTCTGCATCGGGGCGCCGGCGCATCAGGTCCAACGTCCAACTCTTTCGCGCCGGCGACGGCAGCCAGCTCACGAACGCCTCCAGCCGGCCTTGAGCCGAGAATGCCACGCCGACCGTGATGTCGGGGTCCGACAACGTATTCAGCGTGCCTAGGCTGAAATTGAGCTCCGGCCCGCGCTGCCCCAGCCACTGCCCCGAAACGGCCTCAAGCTGATCAGCCATCTGCGCCCTCGCTTCAGGCGCGGGAATGAGCGTCACCCGGACGCCGGCGCGCTCGGCGCGGTGGAGCATATGGCGGATGTTTTGACGCTGGTTGCCTCGAAGCGTGAACTCCTGCGCGCGGATGATCGCCTCAGACCCGATCGGCACCATCGTGAGCCCGAGCTGCCTATACGGTCCATCGTCACCGACCTCATAGAAAGCTGGGATCCAGTCCTGCCGCTCGCAGTACCCGATGAAAGCCTCGGTCCCGCGTTCGAGTGCATCAGGCGGGCCGATCGGGTCGCCCAGCGCCAGTGCGGTTCGACCCCGCAACGAGAACGCGACGCACAGGTCGTCATCAATCCAGTGATAGCTCTCGGATCCGTGCACGGCCAGGTGCGAGATCGGGTTGCGGCCCCACCTTTTCAGCAGCTGATGGACACGCTCGCGGTCCGCCGCCGCCGCGCGGGGAGCCAGCACCGGGCGGAGGAGCAGCAGGAGCGCGAAGACGACAAGCCCGTAGCTGACGATCGGGATCGTGCTCACGAACCAGTTCGCTCTCTCGGTGAGGGCCCGGTAGCCGGTCGGGTTGCCTATCAGTGCCTCGGCGAGTAACTCGAGCCTCACGACCACGCCCGACTCAAGGGCAAGCTGTCCGGTCAGCACCAGGGTGCCGAAGACCGCATACGCGACCGCGAGCGTCACGCCCCCGGCGAGAGCGGCGAGACCCCACCGCAGCCGCCTCGGGTCGGAGTCGGCATCGAAGTGCGATCGGAACCACCAGAGTCCCAGCAGGATCCACGCCGACAGCACGGAATCCTCGATGTCGAGGTCTTTGATCAGGTCGAAGCCGATCGAAGCCAGCAGCACAATGCAGGTCAGCTGCCAGGCGATTCGCTTGCCCCGCGCCGCGCCACCGGCCAGGAGTAGAAGCGTGAGGCCGGAGAGCACGACGCCTGTGCGGCCACCCAGGGAGATGCTCGTCGGGACAACGCTCTCCAGCACCTGACTCCGCGTCTGGTGCTGCACGAGCAGGGCGCCAACGATGTCCAGGATGGCGCTCGAAACCAGCAGGCCGGCAAAGAACAGCCGCACCCGCCGCCGCTCAGCACGAGGATCGTGCTTCAACGACTTCGCCCCCGAATCGGTCATTCCCAGTCGTAGCGCTCCCCGAACCCCGTAGGGATCGGGTTCAACTACCCGCAGCATGGCACTCCAGGGCAGAATGCGCAGCCTGTGGTCGCTGGACGCTTCCTACCCAACAGCGGGAGCGCGCGGCTCGTGTTTAGTCGGG
>VBGP01000144.1 GCA_005880795.1 Chloroflexota bacterium
CGAAGAGCATCGGGTCGGGATCGAAGGCGACGATCAAGTTCACGACGCCGTGGGACTGCACCAACACTTCCGGTGCGGCTCAATCCAATACATACGCTGACTTCGCCCTGGTGCTCACGGTCGTGACGACAGCTGGGACTTACAAGATCAATTTGCCTTCGCATCGGATGAAGATGGCTTGATTCAGCCCCTCCGGCGGCTTCGCCGCCACCTCCCCATAAATGGGGAGGACAACTAACCCATAAATTGGGAGGAAAACTAAACTCGCGCTGCGAACCTGTCGACGTAGTTCACGTCGCCTAGTTTTTTCACGATTGCCAGGCCTGCTTCTGTTTCGGTGAGGTCTCCGGTGATCAATCCTCGTTCTGCTCGGCCTCGACCGATGTACGGCAAAGCTCCCGCCCGCTCCCAGATCGCGATCGCCGCCGACAGCTCGCCCGCGTCGCGATAGGCCAGGCCTCGGGCCCGCCGGACCTGCGCCTCGACCAGCGGCACCTGGATTCGAATCGCCTTCTCCAGACCTTCCTCGAGGATCTCGCGCGGTACGTCCTCGCGCTGGTCGCACGCCAGCGCGATCCTCAGCTCGGCCATCTCCCACGGGTACTGCCCGACCATGAAGGGATCCGCCGGCCGCAGCCCGCTGCCGCCGCGGATGTAGTCGAGCAGCACCGCGTGATGGTGGTGCGGGTGGGTCTCGACCTGGAAACCCGTGAGGATCGACTCCATCGCCGTGATTGCGGCTCCAGCCAGGCGCGAATCGTTGCGCGCCCTGCCCATCGCCAGCCCGGCCGCGAATCCGCGCAGCGCGTATCCGGCAGTGTGCGAGCCCGCGTCGTGCCACGCCTCGATCGCGCGCCAGAACAACGACACGGCCTCGTCCCATCGCCCGAGCGTGTAGAGGGTCAGCACGCGCCACACAAATAGATGGAGGGCGGGGTAGGGCGCCTGCCCGGGTAGAAGTCGCGCCAGCATCTGCGCGGAGTCGCGCTCGGCCGCCTCTAGGTCGCCCATGAAGTACGACATCCAGGCCTTCATCGAGTGGGCGTCGAGGCGCTCGTACAGGCTGAGCCTGGCCTCGAACGCGATCCTCTTCTCCGCCGTCTCGCGGGCCTTTGCCCAATCGTTGCGCGAGGTCGACAATCCGGCCTCGGCGTCGAGCACGATGCTCTTCAGCTCCGCGTCGTCGAGCTCGTTCGCGATTTCCGTGGCTCGATGCGCGCTCCTCTCGGCCAGCGCACGCTCGTCCGCGGTCAGCTCCCGAATGCCCTGGAGCCAGAACGGGAAGAACGCGTCGGCGGCGAGAAAGCGCGCGATGGCGTAACGGTCGTTCGCCTGCTTGAGCAGACCGCGGCCGCGGGCGCGCAGCTCCGCCATCCATTCCTCGGAGGGCCGATCACCCACCGACCCCGTCCACCGCGTCGCCACCATGAGCATGCCGGCGAGCGCGCGGAGCTGGTCATTCACCGGCGAGCCGCACTCCTTGTACTCCTCGAGCGCGAGCCGGTACTCCTCCAGCCCGCTGTCGCCCGCGGTCAGGTCGCCGATCCGTTCGTGCAGTCGGGGCAGGAGGTCTGGCTCGACGTAATCGAACGACGCCCGGATGTGGCGGACAGCTTCGGGCGTGGCCGCCGCCGCCACCGCGACATCGGCGGCTTTCACGAGCCACTTCGCGGCCTGCTGCCGCGTCCGCTTTGTCTCTTCCGAGTCCGGCTCCAGCGCCGTGTACAGCATCGCCGCGGCGCGGTAGTGGAAGGCGAGGATCTCGGACAGCGCCGTCTCGCGGCCCGGCGTGATCGTCTCCACCCAGCGCGCCGCCTCGGCGTGCAGCCGCGCCCGCTCGGCGCGCGGCAGTGTGCCGTACGCGACCTCCTGGATCAGGATGTGGCGGAACGCGTACCGGTCGCCCTCCGCCGGGCGGATGAGGTCGCGGTCGACCAGGTTCTCGCACAGCTCGAGGACGTGCTGGTCGAGGCCCAGCTCCAGCGCCCCCACGCCACTCGCCCGAAACGCACGTCCGAACACGCTGCCCAGCTGCAGCACGCGCCGCTCCCCGGGCGGCAAGAGGTCGAGGCGCGCCAGCACCGTGGCCTGGACCGTGTCGGGCAGTTTTTCCAGCGAACCGTGCTCGAGGTACGAGCGCACAAGCTCGCCCGCATAGAAAGGATTGCCCTCGGAGCGCTCGGCGACCAGGTTGATGACCTCAGGCGCGTCGGTGTCGAGCAGGTGTCGCACCAGGCCGTTGATCGCGTTCTTGCCGAGCGGTTCGAGCGCGATGGCCAGGTGGTTCAGGCGCCCGCCACCCCAGTTGGGCCGCCGGTCGAGCAGCTCCGGCCGCGCCAGCACGATCATCAGCACGGCCGCATCGCCGCGCGGCTGCATCACGAACTCGGCCAGGTCGAGGAGGCTGTCGCTCGACCAGTGCAGGTCCTCGAACACGATGACCAGCGGGTTGTGCCGGGCGGTGGCTTCCAGCGCCGACCGCCAGGCGGCGAACAGGA
>VBGP01000145.1 GCA_005880795.1 Chloroflexota bacterium
CTGCAGCTGCGCCAGGTCGTTCTCGCGGCCGATGAGGGGAAGGCGGGCGCGCTGCCGTGCCTTTGCCTTGCGCGGACCGATCACGACGTGGGCTGCGACCGGCGCCGCCTTGCCCCGCGCCTCGATGTCGATCTGGTCTCCGAACTCGAAGTTGTTGGCGGCGCGCACCGTGCGGTCGCTGGCCAGGATCGCCCACGGCTCGGCCGCCTGCTGCAGGCGCGCCGCGACGTTGGTGGCGTCGCCCGTGATCAGGAAGTCGCCCGCGGACTGGTCGCGGCTGGCCACCACCTCCCCTGTGCTGACGCCGAAACGGA
>VBGP01000146.1 GCA_005880795.1 Chloroflexota bacterium
GTTTCTGCGTCGACGAAGCCCGCGTTCAGCACGCGCCGGATCGAGCGCGGGTCGCGGCCGGCGGCGGTGGCCGCCTCATCGATCCGCCGGTTGCCTTCGAGCAGGTCAGGTGGTTTGAGATAGCCCAGAGACGGCACCCATCCGTCGGCCAGGCGCCCGATCAAGGACAGCATCCGCGGCTTGTAGCCGCCGATCCAGATGCCGATCGGGTGCTTCGGCACCGGCCCGGAATGCGCGCCCGCCAGCGGGTAGAGCTTGCCGTCGAAGCGAATGCCGTGCTGCCCGCTCCACAGCAAGCGGATCACCTGGATCGCGTCTTCGACCGCGGAGACCGATTCGCCAGGCGTGCGAACCGGGCCTCCGTACGCCTTGATGGCGTCCCAGAAGCCGCCCGCGCCAAGCCCCAGCTCGACGCGGCCGCCGGACAGGATGTCGAGCGTCGCGGCGGCCTTGGCGAGCATGGCCGGCGGGCGGAGGGGAAGGTTGACGACGTCGGGAAAGACAGTGATGTGCTCGGTGTGCATCGCCATGGCGGTCAGGAGCGTCCATGTGTCGAAGAAGCGGCGCTGGTAGGGGTGGTCCTGGACGCCCAGCACGTCGAAGCCCAGGCCGTCGGCGATTCTGGCCAGCTCGAGCGGCTGCTCGGTGGCGACCGGCGTGATGAAGACCCCGAACCGCACCGGCTGCCCGTAGTCCACGTACAGGACTACAAGCTACGAAGTCGGGCTATTTCCTGTTGCGGTGGAAGAGGACGCGCCAGACCAGGAGCAGGATCACCGCCCCGACGAACGCGATGATGATCTGGTTCAGGATCGATGGGCCCACGTTGATGGAGAGGTGCAGCACGCCGGCGAGCCAGCCGCCGAGGATCGCGCCCAGGATCCCGATGATGATGTCCCAGAACCAGCCGCGCCCCTTGCCCAGGACGATCCGGCTGGCGAGGAAGCCGGCGATCAGGCCGACGACAATGAAGACGACGACGTTCTCGACTGTCATTGCGCTATTTAAGCCTCTTCAGCGCGTTTCCTTGCTATGCCGACTGATCAATATCACGAGCCCCCCGCCGATCTGAGCCCGGAGATCCGCACCTTTGCCCGCCTGGCCGCCTCGCTCCAGGAAGAGGCGGAGGCCATCGGCTGGTACGAGCAGCGCCTCTCCCTCGAGCGTGACGCCCAGGCGAAGGCCATCATGGAGGACGCCCAGGAAGAGGAGTTCAAACACTTTGCGATGGCCCTGGAATTCCTGTCCCGGCGCAAGCCCAAGTGGCGCGCCGTGCTCCAGGAGGTCCTCTTCACCGAGGGCGACATCGTCGAGCACGGCGAGGAGGGCGAAGAGGCCGAAAAGAAGGCCTGAAAGGAGGTCGAGCTGATGCGGGTGGCGATCCTAGGGACAGGAAAGATGGGCGCCGCGATTGCCAGGCACCTGAGCGAATCGGGTCATGAGCTCACCTTGTGGAATCGCACCAGGTCGCGCGCCGATGCGGTTGGTGTTGGCAGTGTGGCATCCACTCCGGCCGAGGCGGTCAAAGCTGCGGAGGTGGTGATCTCGATCCTCACCGACGCCGCCGCCGTGCGCAGCGCATATCTCGGCGATCATGGAGCGGTCACGGCGGCTCGGGACCAGGTGTTCATTGAGATGAGCACCGCCGGGCCAGACGTCGTGAAAGAGGTGCAGGCCGTAATTGAGCGGGGCGGGGCGAAGTTCATCGAGTGCCCGGTGGTCGGCAGCATCTCGGCCATGGAAACCGGCAAAGGGATCCTGTTCGCCGCCGGCGATGACGCGGCCATCGAGAAGGGGCGCCCGGTGCTGGAGGCGATCGGCGAAGTGCGGCGGATCAAGGATCCGGAAAGCGCGGCCAGGTTGAAGCTGATCGCCAACACCGTCCTGATGGGACTCAGCGCCCTCGCGGCGGAGGTGCTGGCCGCCGGTGCGGCGGCTGGGGTGGACACCGAAGACGTGTTCTGGGTGCTGACACGCTTTTCGCCAGTCCTTGCGGCGCGCCGGGCGGGTTACATGGAGCACAAATACGAACCGGTGATGTTCGCGCTGCGCGACGCAGCCAAGGATCTTCGGCTTGCGACCGAGGTCTACCGCAAGGCGGGCGCATCCACACCGATGACCGAGACGGCAAGGGACCTTTTCGAACGCGCCGCAAGAACTGCGGGCGACCTCGACCTATCGGCGATCTCGACGCTCTACGACAGCAGTCGGATGAGGCCTTAGATCGATTCGACCAGGGCGCGGATGACGGCAATCTCCTCGCCGCTGACCGTGTGCGCCATGCCTGGGTACAGGCGCACTTTCACCTCGGCACCCATTCGCTCGAAGACCTCACCCGCATCGACTACGCGTTGCTTCTGGATGTACGGATCGACGTCGCTGCAGCCGAGAAACACGGGCGTGCCGTCGAACTCACCGGGATAATCGCGCGCCGTGTCATCAGGTCCGATGAGCCCCGCGCTCAGCCCGACCACAGCTCCATAACGAATCGCGTTGCGCGCGGCCCACTCCAGGGTCAGGCAGCCGCCCTGGGAAAAGCCCAGCAGGATGATGCGCTGTGCCGGCACCTTGGTTTCGACCCGTTCCACGAGCCGGGAAACCATCTCGAGCGCCGTCGAGAGATACGGCTCGTTGGTGTCGAGCGGCGCGGTGAACGGGTTCGGGTACCACGCGTTGCCGGCCGCCTGCGGGGCGAAGTAGGCCCAGCCCGGCTGCTGGACCTCCGAGGCGATGGTCATGATGTCCTCGGCGCTCGCGCCCCGACCGTGGAGGAGGATCATCGCGGCCCGGGCGGAGGCCAGGGGCTCGCCCGCCTCGACGATGCGCTGTCCGTGGGCAATGCTCAATGCTTTCCTAGTATGCCAACCGGCGGAGCCTTCACCTACTCGAACCCCCGCGTCATTCACTGGGGCCCCGGTTCCGTGGCCGAGCTGGGCGCCGAGCTGCAGAGGCTGGAGGCCACACGCATCGGCGTGGTCACAACGCGCTCTTTGGTCGACGCTCTCGACCGGTTGGGCATCGAGTCCGCGGAGACAGTCGTGATCGGCCAGCATGCGCCGATGTCGCAGATCGATGAAGGCGTGAAGGCTGTGAAGACCGCTGAGGTCGATGGCCTGGTGAGCTATGGCGGCGGCAGCGCCATCGACGCGGCGAAGATCATCTCCGTCCGGCTGGCGGACTCCGGCGGCCGCCCCGTACCGCACATCGCGATCCCAACGACGCTTTCGGCCGCGGAGCTCGCGCCCGGCGCGGGTTTCACGAACGCCGAAGGCGACAAGGCCGGCATGCGCGACCCGCACCTGATGCCGGAAATGGTGATCTACGACGCCGATCTGACGCTGCCGACGCCACTGCAGCTGTGGCTGTCGACCGGCATCCGCGCCCTCGACCACGCCGTCGAGGGATTCCTGGCCTCCGGCGAACATCCTTTTTCCGACGTCCTTGCGCTGGACGCGATCCGCCGATTGTTTGTCTCGCTGCCGCACGCGTTGGCCGCGCCGGATGACGTCGACGTGCGCACCGAAAACCAGCTTGCGGCCTGGTTCTCGTTCACGCTGCCCGGCGCCTCGGCCGGGGGATTGAGCCACGTGATGGGCAAGCAGATCGGCGCGCGGCACGGCATCCCGCATGGCGTGACCTCCTGTCTCCTGCTCCCGCACGTGATGCGCTACCTGGCGAAAACGATGCCGGAACGGGTGCTGCTGCTGGCGCAGGCGACAGGCGCGGACCCGGCGGACCGGGTCGAGGAGCTCATCGCAACGCTGGGGCTGCCCCAGCACATCAGCCAGTACGACGTTGGGCAGTCTGCGCTGCGCCGAGCGGCGGACGAGCTGGCCGGCAACCATACCGCCGCGGACTTGCTGGGGATCTACCTGGCCGCACTCTGAAAGCGGAAATAGTGGCGTTTTCA
>VBGP01000147.1 GCA_005880795.1 Chloroflexota bacterium
GCAACTCGTGGGGCAAGAGCTGGGGCATGAGCGGCTACTTCACGCTTCCGTACGCGTACCTGATCCAACCAGGCCTGTCCTCCGACTTCTGGACGATCCGCCTAGTCGGGAAGTAGAGGACTTGCTCCTCCCCATTCATGGGGAGGTGGCGCGAAGCGCCGGAGGGGCTGGTCGAAAACCCCCGGAGCCCGGCGAGCGTGTAGGGAGGGGGCTCGCCGGGTCGGTTGGAGCATTTTGCCTTCAGGAGTAGAGGTGGAGTAGAAGGCGAGCTCCAGGGGTTAAAGGCGATTCCTACAAAGAGCGACAACGTGCGGCCGGTCGAAACCTTGCGCTAGTCGCCGTCGTCTCCTTCAGCGCCGCCTGGCGCCGGCTGGACGACCACGATGACCTGCTGGATCTCGACCAGGATGGTCTGGCAGACCGTGATCAGCGTCGCGGTGTGTGAGCCATCGCCCAGCGCGATGACTTGAATCTCCCTGATACGAATCAGAAACTCCTGCTCGGTCTGGGTGGTGACGACAGTGAGGTGCTCGAGCTCGTCCTCGTCGGCCTTGATCTCATTGACGTAAATCGCAACCGAGGTGTTGAAGTCGTCGTGGCCCTTCTTCAGGGCTGCCGCCGTCGCGGTGGCGGACAGCTTCGACTGGCTGGCAAGCGCTGCGATCTGTGAGTTGCAGCTGGCTTCCTCGTTGTCGAGCTTGACGATCACAGTGTTCCCCGCGTTCTTGACCTCGATGACGATGCGGGTTCTCTCCGCGTCTTCGTGTTTGCGGCTTTCGGAGGCAACGGGGCTCGTACTGATGGTGACCGTGTGGCCATGGATCGCCACGATGACGAGCACAGGCACGGTGACGACCACGACAACCGTCGTGACGATCACCGACACGAGGCGCGTGCTGACAAAGGTGAGGAGCGAAGTGATCATCTAGGGGATCACCTCCTTTGGCATTTCTTAACGAATGCCAATACCGGAACTTGCGTTTCAATTGACGCCATGCCCAAGAACCGGCTGGAGGCTTTCTCGGACGGGATCTTCGCGTTCGCCGCGACGCTCCTGATCCTCAACCTCGCGGTGAGCGGCCACCCGCTGGGGGAGCAGCTGCTCGGCATCTGGCCGAGCTACGCCGCCTACGCGGTCAGCTTCATCACGATCGGCATCATCTGGACCAACCACCACATGGTCATGCACCAGCTGGCCCACGTCGACCGGTTCTTCCTCATGGTGAACGTGCTCTTCCTCATGTTCATCGCGTTCATCCCATTCCCGACGCGACTGCTGGCCCTCAACCTGCAGTCGGAAGGCGCTCAGGCGGCAGCGATCACGTACGGCATCACGCTGACCACGACCGCGGTGCTGTTCAACGTGTTGTGGCGCTACGCGGCACACGACAGGCGCCTGCTGCGCCACGACGCGGAACAGAAGGTGGTGGACGGTATCGGCCGCAGCTACCTCCTGGGACCGGTCATGTATCTCTCGGCAACCCTGATCGCGCTGCTCAGCCCAATCGCAAGTGCCACCGCCTATCTGGCGATCGGGGCGTTCTACGTGCTGGAGAGCTCGATCTTCGGCCGCCGGCCCTGAGGTAACCCGCGCCTGTATCAAACCCCAAAGCCGGCTTTGGGTTCTGGAGGGTTACGAAATGGCGGGTTGGCGAAAACTCCTGGTGGCTGGAATCGGGGCGCTAAGCCTGGTCGGCGCGGGTACGGCAAGCGTCGGGGCGCATGAAGGCGGGACGTTGCTCGAGTTCGATTCGATGACACCGGTCGGCCATCCGCCGGTGACACAACGCGGCATCCCAGGCGGCGGCGCAGCATGGTCGATCATCTCCGGGAGCGGCGAGGTCGATCGCCAGGGCCATGTCTCGGTCACCGTGCACGGCTTGATCGTCGTCCAGGCCGGCCTCAACCCGATCAATACATTCCAGGTGGCGGTGAGCTGCCTCACCCCGGCCGGAATCGCGACGAATGTCGTCAGCACCGGCGCTCCCGCGAGCAAAGCAGGCGATTCGACGATCAATGCCACGGTTGCTCTGCCCCACCCCTGCAAGCATCCCGAGGTGTTCGTCGGCGGTTCGCCTCGCGGATCGTTCATCTGGTTCGCGATGTCAAACGCAGAGGACGAGGACTGAGAAGACTCGCGCTTGAGAGCGCCGACCGGGCTGCGTTAGACTCGCGCTTCGAGCGCGCAGGCTGGCGCGCTGGTGTGTCCATCTCGGGAGCATCAAGGGGGTTTTGGATGCGACGGGTGATCGCTGCCACTGGATTCGCCACGCTGCTGGCGATGATCGGCGGCTCGGCCTCAGTCTCCGCCGACTCGAGCCGGCCCGATCTCAAGAACTATCAGCACGTGTTCGTGATCATGATGGAGAACACGGGTTACGACGCCCTGATCGGCAATCCCAACGCACCGTGGACGAATACTGCCGCGACCACTTATGGGTTGGCCACGAATTACACCGGCGTGACCCATCCCAGCCAACCCAACTACATCGCGGTGACGTCCGGCAGTATCAACGGAGTAAAGAGCGACAACGACACGGCGATCAATGTCCCGAACATCGTGGACCAGGTCGAGGGCAGTGGCCGGACGTGGAAGGGCTATATGCAGTCGCTCTCGTTATGCACCACCAAGCTGGACCATGCCTGTGGCAACCAGCTGTATGAGCGCAAGCACAATCCGTTCGTTTCCTACCAAGACGTCCAGAACAGCCCGGCGCGGATGGCGAACATCGTTGATCTGGCGCAGTTGGACAGCGATCTCACGAGCGGCAACGTGCCGAGCTACTCGTTCATCGCTCCCGATCAGTGCAACGACATGCACGGCCGCGCCGGACAAAGCACCGACCCCTGCCGGTTCGCCAACGTTCAAGGCCCGGGGGGCCTGATCGCGACCGGCGACGCGTTCCTCACGAAGTGGGTCGGCAAGATCATGGCCTCGCCCGCATGGAATGGGAACTCCGTCATCTTCGTTACCTGGGATGAAAGCGATTTCACCGGAAGCCCGACGCACTTCGGCTTCGGTGACACCAGCGGCTGCTGCGACGCCGAGCCGGGGAACGGCGGCGGACACGTGGTTACGATTGTGATCTCGCACTCCAATCACTCCGCGGTCACCTCGGACGTGGCGTACAACCACTACTCGCTGCTCCGCACGATCCAGGACGGATGGCAGCTGGGCTGCCTCGGATTCACCTGCGACACAGCCAACGTGCCCGCGATGGGTGCGGTGACCGGCCCGCAGGGCTAAGACCGAAACGACCGACCTGGGCTCAGTCCTTGGTGGCTGAGCCCAGGTGC
>VBGP01000073.1 GCA_005880795.1 Chloroflexota bacterium
GCCGGGTGATCTCGCAGAAATACGCGGGTGAGATCGAAAACATGTATGCCCGCGAGGAGCGGTCCACGGAACCCGCGACTGAGGCTCGGCGCGCCTAAGCCTTAGCGCCGTTCTTCGCAGCCTTCGTCGGTTTGAAGCTCATGACCGCCTCCGTGAACAGGCGCCGGGCGAGCCGCGTTTTGGGCTCGCCAGTTCGCGCCGCGATCTTGGATAGCTGATCGATGACCTTCGGTTCCACATTCAGTCGATAGAGCTGCGTGACGATCGGTGCTTTTTCTTTCATGGCAGCGATTGTCCTGGCCGCCGAGCGTCGGGCCAACCCAGGTTGTTAAGAGGGAGAATTCGGCGCGATGCAGGACGACGTCCGCTGGCAACACGCCGCACGAGGTCCCGACGTGGGCGCCGTCGCCTGACGGCGACAAGAGCTAGACGAGCTTCGCGCTGAGCCGGTCGAGGTTTGCCGCCGTCATGCCGGATGCCTCGAGGTAGCCCGCCACTCCTCCCCACTTCTGGTGCAGGTAGTCGAGCACGCCCAGGATTCGCTCGGGTGGGCAGCGCAGCTCTTCACGCATCTCAGCTCGTTTCTCCGGCACCGCCTCGTTGATCCATTTCTCGTACTGATCGGCCAGCTGGATGTCGGTCTCGCCGAAATCCTCCGCGATTCGATCGGGCGGCACCTCTGCCATCTCGAGGAGCATTGCGGCGACCAGGCCCGTGCGGTCCTTGCCGGCGAAGCAGTGGAACAGCACGCCGTCCTCGGCTTCTGCGATCGAGGTGAAGACTCCGCAGAAGGCATGCGGCCTCCGGTTGAGCATCACGAGGTAGCGGTCGAACATGTTCGAGGCCTCGCCCAGCTTCCTCATGCTCGCGTCGTCCAGGAGGGCGCGATGAAGGTAGGTCACCCCTGCGACCCTTTCCTGCTGATCGGGATCTCTGGGGAATCGAGGGTCTGAGGCGCCGGTGCGCTCTGAGTCGCTGCGGAGATCGATCACCGTGGTCACGCCATAGGCGTGCATCGCGTCGCGGCCCGCGGCGTTCAGGAAACCGATGTTGTCCGAGCGAACCAGTACGCGGGAGCGGGTTACGCCACCGGCTCGAGGGAGACCGCCGAGGTCACGTGCGTTCTGGCAGTCCGGCCAGACCAGCCGGCGGGTTAGCGCTTTGTGTATTGGGGAGCTTTCCGAGCCCGCTTCAGTCCGTACTTCTTGCGCTCCTTCATCCGAGCGTCGCGAGTCAGGAGCCCCGCCTTCTTCAGCGCGGGGCGAAGGTCGGGGTCGTACTTCAAGAGGGCACGAGCGATGCCGTGGGCGATCGCGCCCGCTTGCCCGCTCGAGCCTCCGCCGACGACCTTGACCGTGATGTCGAACTTGCGCTGCGTCCCGGTCACGCGAAGGGGCGCCAGGGCGGCCATCTCGAGCACGCGCCGTCCGAGGTACGCCAGCGGGTCCTTTTCGTTCACCGTGACCCGACCTTCGCCCGGTGACAGGCGCACCCGCGCGATGGCGTTCTTTCTCCGGCCGGTGCCGCGGTTCATCGTGTCAGCCAACCTTCAAGTTCCCCTTTGCGTCGAATGTGATCGCCTTCGGCTTCTGCGCTATGTGGCCGTGCTCCGCGCCGGCGTAGACGCGAAGGCGCTTCAGCATATCTGCCCCCAGCGTGTTGTGCTGCAGCATGCCCTTGACCGCGGTCGTGATCGGGAACGTGGGGTCCAGCTCCTGGGCGCGCTCCAGCGTCCGCTTGCGCAGCCCGCCGGGGTAGCCCGTGTACCGCGTGTACTCCTTGGTCTTCAGCTTGGTGCCGGTCACCTTCACCTTCGCGGCGTTGATGACCACCACGTGGTCGCCGCTGTTCAGATGAGGCGTGAAGGTCGGCTTGTGCTTGCCACGCAGGATCGCGGCCACGCCTGAGGCCAGACGGCCCAAAACCTGGTCTGTCGCATCGACGACATACCAGTCACTTTTCAGATCAGCCGCTTTCGCGGTCCACGTCTTCTGTTTGCTCAATTTGAATTTCCTAGTAAATCACTTCCATCAAAGTCAGCCCGCCCGCGGGGGCGGTGCGCGGCGCCTGCCGGCGGTCCCGCGTCTCGAGGATCTTTCCGACCCATTCCGGCGGCTGTTTGCCGCGCCCCACCTCGGCCAGCGCGCCCGCGATGCTGCGCGCCAGGCCTCGCAGGAAACCCTCCGCGACCAGCTCCAGCTCGATCCCATCGCCTCGCCGCGTGACTTGCGCAGAGCGCATCTCGCGCACCCTGGCATCCGGCGGCTCCGAGGCCGAGCAGTAGGTGGTCCAGTCGTGCTTGCCGATCAGCGCCCGTGCCGCCCGCGACATCGCGTCGACTTCGAGCGGGCCTCGGACGTGCCAGCACCGGCCCCTCTCGAGCGCGGGTCGCGACAGCCGGTCGAGGTATCGATAGCGATACCGGCGCCAGCGCGCTGAGTAGCGGGCGTGGAACTCGTTGGGCACCTCTTCAGCGCTCAACGCGGCCACGTCCTCCGGAAGGCGGGCGTTCAGCGCGGCAAGGATCCGCCGCGGCTGTATCCGGCCGTCGGTATGGAAGTTCACGACCTGACCTTCCGCATGCGCGCCGGCGTCGGTGCGCCCGGCCGCGTAGACGGTGATCGCCTTGCCCGTGATCGAGCGCAGCGCCCGCTTCAGCTCTGCCTCCACGGTCCGGCCAGTGGCCTGCTGCTGCCAGCCGGCAAAGCCCGAACCGTCGTACTCCAGCACGACTTTGATATTCACTTTTTAACCGCTGTACGGGGCCACGCCCCTCTCCCTGACCCTCTCCCCTGGGGGGAGAGGGGATTCGCTAGTCCACCAACTCGATGATCACCATCGGCGCGGCGTCGCCCAGTCGAGGGCCCTTGTGGATGATCCGCGTGTAGCCTCCCGGCCGCTCGGCGAGGCGCGGGATGAGGTTCGAGAACAACCTCTCCACGACCTCGGGCTTGGAAACGTCCTCGCTCACCTTGCGCCGCGCGTTGACGTCCTGGTCCTTGGCGGTGGTGATGAGCCGCTCGACCCAGCGCCGGAGCTCTTTCGCCTTCGCCTCGGTGGTGGTGATGCGGCCGCTCTCCAGCAGTGACGTGCACAGGTTGCGCATCAGCGCCTTGCGCGAGTCGGTGTCTCGGTTGAAGCGGCGGCCGCTCTTCTGATGACGCATACAGCTCCGTTAGCCGCGCAGGACCGTGCCCATCTCTTCGGGCTTGATGAATCCCTTCTCGACGAGCTTTTCCTTGATCTCGTCGAGCGACTTCCGGCCGAAGTTGCGCAGCGCGAGCAACTCTTCCTCGCGCTTCTGCAGCAGCTGGCCGACCGTCTGGATCTCGTTTGCCTTGAGACAGTTGAAGGCGCGCACAGAGAGGTCCAGCTCCTCGATCGGAGTGTTCATCAGGCTGCCCTGCGGAGTCTTCTCGCCACGCATCTCCTGCTCGTGCTTCTCGATCGAGTCCCCGAAGCGCACAAAAAGATTGAGGTGCTGCGTGAACAGGTCGGCCGCGTGGCTCACGGCCTCTTCCGGCGACATGGTCCCGTCGGTCCAGACCTCGAGGATCAGCCGGTCGTAGTCGGTCGACTGGCCGACACGGGTCTTCTCCACCGTGAAGTTCGCCTTCTCGACGGGCGAGAAGATTGCGTCGATCGGGATCACGCCGATGGGCTGGCCCTCGCGCTTGTTCCGCTCGGCGGGCACGTAGCCCTTACCCTTTTCGACGTTCAGCTCCATGCGCAGGTGGCCCTTTGCCGCCAGCGTGCAGATGTACAGGTCGGGATTGACGATCTCGACGTCGGACGTGGCCTGGATGTGCGAGGCGTGGACCTCAGCGGGTCCCTTGACGTCGAGTGTCAGCGTGATGGGGTCCTCGGTGAAGGCCTTGAGGCAGAGCTTCTTGAGGTTGAGGATGACCTCGGTCACGTCCTCCTTTACGTGCGGAATTGCGGTGAATTCGTGTGCGACTCCGTCGATCTGGATCGACGTCACCGCGGCGCCCCAAAGCGAAGAGAGCAGCACGCGGCGCAGCGTGTTGCCCAGGGTGGTTCCGAAGCCAGGGTCGAGCGGCTCGATGTCGAACTTGCCGTAGTTCGCACTCGTTTCGAGCTTGCGGACCTGGGGGGTGACGCTCATCAGGGTGTCAATCGCCAACTTGGACTACATACCTCCGTGTCTTTACCGTGAATAGAACTCGACGATCAGCTGCTCCTCGACCCCGGACTCCATCTCGTGGCGCTCCGGGCGGGCGAGGATCTTGGCGGACTTTTCGTCCGTGTTGAAGGAAAGCCATGAGGGCACCGGGCGTACCTTCGACGCCTCGAGCGCCACGTCAAACACGCCGTTGGACGGCTTGACCTTGACCTCGTCACCGGGCTTGAGCTGGTAGGACGGTACGTTCACCAGCTTGCCGTTGACCTCGAAGTGGCGGTGTGTGACGAGCTGGCGGGCCTGCTTGCGCGAGGCGCCCAGGCCCAGCCGGTAAACGACGTTGTCCAGGCGCGCCTCGAGGTGGCGGAGAAGGTTCAAGCCTGTGACGCCCGGCTCGTGGGAGGCCTGGTCGAAGTAGTTGCGGAACTGCTTCTCGAGCAGCCCGTAGATGCGGCGCGCCTTCTGCTTGGCGCGCAGCTGCAAGCCGTAATCCGAGGTCTTGCGCTTGCGGGCCTGGCCGTGCATGCCAGGCGCGAAAGCGCGTCGCTCGATGGCGCACTTGGGCGTGTAGCAGCGCTCGCCCTTCAGGTAGAGCTTGGCGCCCTCGCGGCGGCAGAAGCGGCAGACGGGGCCGCTGTAGTTGGCCACTTACACGCGCCTCCGCTTGGGTGGGCGGCAGCCGTTATGCGGGATCGGCGTCACATCGGTGATGGCGCTGACCTCGAGGCCGGTCGCCTGCAACGAACGAATCGCCGCCTCGCGGCCGGCGCCCGGTCCGCGGACGAAGACCTCGATCGAGCGCATGCCGTGCTCGAGCGCCTTCTTGGCGGTCGTCTCGGCGGTCTGCTGGGCAGCGAATGGCGTGGACTTGCGGCTGCCCTTGAAGCCCTGCGCTCCCGCTGAGCCCCACGCCACGACGTTGCCGTCGATGTCGCTGATCGAGATGATCGTGTTGTTGAACGTGCTCTGGATGTGAGCCTGACCCGCGACGATGTTCTTGCGCTCGCGCCGGCGAGTTCGGACGACCTTCTTCTTCGTCACTTCCCGGCCTTCACCTTCTTCTTCCCCGCGACCGCGCGCTTCGGACCGCGCCGGCTCCGCGCGTTGGTGCGGGTCCGCTGGCCACGCACCGGCAGACCGCGGCGGTGTCGCTGGCCGCGGTAGGAGCCGATCTCGGTCAGGCGCTTGATGTTGGTCGCGACCTCGCGCCGCAGGTCACCCTCGATGAGGATGTCCTTCGCGGATGCCATCCGATCGACGATCTGGCGCAGGCGCGCCACCTCTTCCTCGCTGAGGTCTTTGGTGCGCTTGTTGGCATCGATGTTGGCGTTCTTCACGATCTTCTCGGCGGTCGTGTTGCCGATGCCGTGGATGTACGTCATGGCGATGACCACGCGCTTCTGCGGGGGTATGTCGACGCCGGCGATTCTCGCCATTTAGTCTCCTAGCCTTGCCTTTGCTTGTGCTTGGGCGTCTTGGAGCAGATCACGCGGACCACTCCGTTGCGCTTGATCACCCTGCAACTGGGACACATCTTCCTGACCGACGGACGTACCTTCATCTCCAGATCTCTCTAATTCGCCCTCGTGACCGGTCGCTTGCCGCGAGCTCGACACCAACCTTGTCTCCGGCGAGGAGCCGGGTGAAATGGGTGCCGGCGCGATCGGCGACGTGGGCGAGGACCTTCGCCCCGTTCTCGAGCTCAACCCTGTAGACGCCGTTGGGAAGAGGCTCCACCACGACCCCCTTCACGAGTGAGGGGCGCTGGGGCACGAACGCCGAGTATACCAAAGCCCGTTCACCCGTCAGCTGAGGGCGCCTTTGGTAAGCACCACTGGGCCTTTTTCTGTTATCGCCACTGTGTGCTCGAAGTAGGCGGACATGGCGCCATCGGCGGTGCAGATCGTCCACCCGTCGGGCTTCATGTACACCTCGTGGGTCCCCGCGTTGACCATCGGCTCGATCGCCAGCGTCATGCCCGGCTTGAGCCGCGGCGGGGTGCCCGGGGTGCCGAAGTTGGGCACCTGGGGGTCTTCGTGCATCTGACGGCCGATCCCGTGCCCGACGAACTGGCGGATCACCGAGAATCCCGCCGCCTCGACGTGCTTCTGAATGGCGGACGAGATGTCCCCCAGGTAGCCGCCCGGCCGGGCCTTGTCGATGCCCACGTAGAGGGCCTGCTCGGTCACTTTGAGCAGGCGGGCAGCCTCGGGCGTGATCTTGCCCACTCCGACGGTGATGCCGACGTCCGCCCAGAAGCCCTCCAGGACGAGGCCGAGGTCGAGGCTGACCAGGTCTCCCTCGGCGACCTTGCGGTTGCCCGGGATGCCGTGGACCGCCTCGTCGTTGATCGAGACGCAGATCGACTTCGGGAAACCGTGGTACCCGAGGAATCCGGGCGTGGCCCCTCCGTCGCGGATGAGGCGGTCGGCGATCCGGTCCAGCTCGACCGTCTTGACCCCCGGCCGGCAGGCCTCCTTGAGAGGGGGCAGGACGGACGCGAGCAAGCTGCCCGCTCGGGCCATCAAATCGATCTCGTGCGCGGTCTTGAGGTTGATCATGCGGTTTTCTCGGGTACGGGCCCTCCGGCCTTGCGGGCCACCTCCCCATTCGACGGCGAGGACGCGGCCTGAAGCACCTGGCGGCTTATCTCATCAATTGTCCCCCGGCCGTCGATCTCGGAAACCAGGCCTCCGCCGCGGTAGTGGTCGAGCACGGGCACGGTCTTCTCGAGGTAGATCTCGATCCTGGGACGGACGGCCTCCGGCTTGTCGTCGTCGCGCTGGACGAGCGGGCTGGCGTCGGCCTCGCAGGCCTCGGTCGCCGGCGGGTACGTGCGCTGGCAGACCGGGCAGACGAGCCGCCCGGACAGCCTGTGCAGCAGGAGCTCGACCGGGACCCTCAGGTAGATGACGCGGTCGAAGCGCTTGCCGAGCTCCCCCATGAGATCGTCCAGCGCCACCGCTTGGGGGACCGTGCGCGGGAAGCCGTCCATGATGAAGCCCGGCTGGCAGTCGGGCTCACCCAGCCGGTGGCGGACGATGCCGATCATGATGTCGTCCGAAACGTACTGGCCCGCGGCTAGGATCGGCTGGGCCTTGCGGCCGAGCTCGGTGCCGGCCTGGATCTCAGCCCGCAGCATGTCTCCCGTGGCGATGTGCGGGATGCCGAAATGGCCGCGCAGCATGTTGGCCTGGGTCCCCTTGCCGCTGCCGGGCGCACCGTAGAGGAGCAGATTCAAAGTTGAACGCCCCCACCCGCGCTTCGCGCGACCTCCCCGGCGAGCGGGGAGGTGAACTTGATCATTTGATGAAGCCGCGGTACTGGCGCATCACCAGCTGCGTCTGCAGCTGTTTCATCGTATCGAGCGCCACGCCGACCACGATCAGGATGGCGGTGCCGCCGAGATACATCTGCTGATGCGGGATGCCCGAGATCTTGGACGTGCCGATGGGCAGGATGACCGTGATGAAACCGAGGAAGACCGCGCCGACGAAGGTGACGCGGTTCATCACCGCCTGGAGATAGTCCGCGGTCGGACGTCCCGGGCGGATTCCCGGGATGAAGCTTGAGTAACGTTTAAGGTTGTCCGCCACGTCATTCACGTCAAACGTGATCGCGGTGTAGAAGTACGTGAACCCGAACGTGAACAAGAAATAGAGACCGTTGTAGGTGATCGCCATCGGCAAGTTGGGGGTATCGGGGGTGAAGTTGCCCTGGATCCAGTTGGCGGTCCTGTAGTACCACGTGGTCGGCGGGGCGGCGTTGAAGTAGTTGGCGATGATCGTCGGCAGGAACATCACCGAGATGGCGAAGATGATCGGGATCACGCCGGCGTGGTTGACCCTCAGCGGTAAGAAGCTGGCCCTCCGCCCCACCTCGCGGCCGCCCGCGACCCGCTGCGCCGACTGGATCGGGATCTTCCTGACCGCCTGCTGGACCTCGATGATCACCGCGGTCATGACCAGCGCGATGCCGCCGAAGAGGATGAAGGGCACGTAGTCCGCCAGGCCGCCACCGGTCGAGTGGGCGCTGAACACGGCGGCGATGCCCTGCGGGCCGCGGCCGATGATGCCGGCGAAGATGATCAGCGACACACCGTTGCCGATTCCGTACTCGGTGATCAGCTCGCCGAACCACATCAGCATCACGGTGCCGGCGCTCAGGACGAGGATGATCTGCAGGCGCTGGAACCAGTCGAGGGGACCGAGGATCGCGGGGTTCGTGTTCTGGAAGAGGACGGTGAACCCGTATGCCTGGCCGGCGCCCAGCGCGACGGTGAGGTAGCGGCTCCATCGCTGGATGCGGCGGCGTCCCATCTCGCCCTCTTTCTGGATCTCCTTGATACGCTCGGAGATCACCGTCATCAGCTGCATGATGATCGTGGCGTTGATGTACGGGTTCATGCCCATCGCGACGACGCTGAAGCGCGAGAGACCGCCGCCGGAGAAGAGGTCTAGCAGCCCGAGAAGCGCCTGCTGGTTGAAGAGCAATCCAAGCGCCGTCTTGTTGGCTTCGGGGATGGCGATGTTGGCGAACAGCCGGAACACGACCAGGATGCCGCCGGTGAACAGGATCTTGTTCCGCAGCTCGGGCAGCCGGATCGAGTTGATGAGGGCCTCGAGGAGGTTCATCTGCTAGGCCTCGTCGGGAGGGGTGGCCTCCTCGACTGCCGCCGGTGGGGCGCTCTTCTTCTCACGTGGGGGTTTTGCCGCTGCGACAGGGGCCGGTTCCGGCAGGGCTCTGGGGGCCTTGGCGGCGGTCCGCCTGGGCCCGATCTTGCGAGGCTCGCCGAGGACCGTGACCGAACCGCCGGCCTTCTCGATTGTTGCGCGGGCGCTCGTGGTGAACGCATGGGCTTCGACGGTCAGTTTGCGCTTCAAGCGGCCGGTGCCCAAAATCTTGATCTCCATGCCGGCATGGATCAGCCCGGCCTCCAGCAGCGCTTCGGCGTTGACGGTGGCTCCGTCGGCGAAGCGACTGAGCTTCGAGATGTTGACAACCGAGTAGATCTTCTTGAACGGGTTCTTGAAACCGGGCAGCTTGGGGATGCGCTGGGCGAATGGCATCTGGCCGCCCTCGAAACCGAGGCGGAACCCTTCGCTGCGCGCGTTCTGTCCCTTCTGGCCGCGTCCTGAGGTCTTGCCCCGCCCGGACCCCGTGCCCCGGCCGATGCGCCGCGGCCTGCGGTGAGCGCCGGGCGCCGGTTTCAGGTCGTGAAGCTGCATCGCCTAATGGCCTCTATGGTGCTTCTTGTTCGAGCGAGCGCGCCAGATCTTGTACTGGCTGCGCTTGGGTCGCTCGTAGGGCTGGCCTTCCACCGCAACAAGGAAATCAACGCGCCTCAGCATGCCGCGCACCGCCGGGTTGTCCGGCAGCTCTCGGGTCTGGTTCATGCGCCGAAACCCCAGCGACTCGACGGTCGCGCGGATCTCCGGCTTGGCGCCGATGGTGCTTTTCATGAGAGTTGCTTTGAGCGTCTTGTCAGGCACGCAACGCCCCTCCGGCGGCTGGCGCCGCCACCTCCCCAGCGAGTGGGGAGGGTTCTTGACCTCTGTATGCGGCCGCGAGGCGCTTGCCAACCATCTGCTCGATATCTTTGCCGCGCAGCTCGGCGACCTGGGCCGCCGTCTTCAGGGTCTGCAGGGCGGCGAGCGTCGCGCGCACCGTGTTGATCGGATTGTTGGTGCCGTGCGACTTGGTGAGGATGTCCTTGATGCCGGCGGTCTCGATCACGGCGCGCATCGCACCGCCGGAGATCACGCCCGTGCCAGGCGCGGCCGGCTTGAGCATGATCCGGGCGGCTCCCCACTTGTACTCGACGGCGTGGGGGATCGTCGTGCCGACCATCGGCACCGTGATCATGTTGCGCTTGGCGACCTCCATCCCTTTGCGGATGGCCTCGGTCACCTCACGAGCCTTGCCGATGCCGGCGCCGACGCGACCGTTCATGTCCCCGACGACGATCAGGGCGCTGAACGAGAACTTGCGCCCGCCCTTGACAACCTTGGCGACGCGGTTGACGCGGACCACGCGGTCGGCGAGCTCGGAGCGTTCTCCACTCGAGTGGGGATACCGACCGCCCATGTTTCTGCTCAAAATTCCAAACCTGCCTCGCGCGCCGCATCGGCCAACGCCTTGATCCTGCCGTGGTAGAGAAAACCGCCGCGGTCGAAAACCACCGAGCTCACGCCCGCGGCCTTGGCCTTCGCGGCGATCGCCTTGCCAACCTCCTGCGCCTGGGCAACGCCGTTGCGCTTTCCTTGAGGTGCGCCTTGCGCGCGCCCGGCCGCCTTCATGTCGACGGTCGAGGCCGCGGCCAGCGTGCGGCTGGATCCGTCGTCGATCAGCTGTGCGTAGACGTGGTTCAGGCTGCGGAACACGGCAAGCCGCGGCCGCTGAGGAGTGCCGGCGACGTGCACACGCACCCGCCTGTGACGCTTGGAGCGGTTGACCTTGCGGTCCTGTCGCTTGATCATGCGGTGGCTTTGGCCCCCTTGCCCGCCTTGCCCGCCTTGCGCCGGACCTTCTCGTCTCGATACCTCACGCCCTTGCCCTTGTACGGCTCGGGCGGGCGCAGGCCGCGAAGGTTGGCGGCGACCTGGCCGACGTCCTCGATCGAGATGCCGTTGACCGAGAACTTGGTCGGGTCTGCAACGTCGATCGTGATGCCCTCGGGCGGCTTGAACCGAATCGGGTGCGAGTAGCCGAGGTTCAGCACGAGCTCCTCGCCCTGCTTGGCGACTCGGTAGCCGACACCGACCAGCTCGAGCTGCTTGGTGAAACCTTTATCGACGCCTGCCACCATGTTCGCGACCAGGCTGCGGACCAGGCCGTGCAGAGCGCGGTGGCGGAAATCGTCTGACGGCCGCTCGAAGATCAGCTCGCCGTCGACCTGCTTGACCGCGATGTCAGAGGGGAGGGTGCGCTCGAGCTGCCCCTTCGGGCCTTCGACCTTCACGTGCCCAGGCTCGAGTGTGACCTTCACCGACTTCGGCACCGGGACCGGCAGCTTTCCGATTCGCGACAACTCTTTCCTTCTTCCTTCTACCAGACGTAAGCCAGGACTTCGCCGCCCAGCCCCTGGCGCTGCGCTTGCCTTCCGCTCATGACGCCCTCAGCGGTGCTGAGGACCGCGATCCCGAGGCCTCCGAGGACTCTCGGAATCTCGGTCTTGCGCGCATAGACGCGCAGTCCGGGGCGGCTGATCCTCTTCACTCCCGAGATCACGCGGGTGCGATCCGGGCGGGACTTGAAGATGATACGCATCGTCTGCGTGGTGCCGTCGGCCTCCACGTCATACCCCGCGATGTAGCCCTCGTCTTTCAAGACTCGCGCGATCTCGAGCTTGAGCCGCGACGCGGGCACCTTCACCTCGGGGTGGCGAGCCGCGTTGGAGTTGCGGATGCGGGTGAGCATGTCGGCGATCGGGTCGCTGACGATCCCGGCCGGCGCTCGCCTGACGTTCTTTGTGCCGGCTTTGGCGACTGCGGTGGCCATCATCACCAGCTCGACTTCGTGACCCCGGGGACGCGTCCCTCGGAGGCCAGCTCTCTGAAGCAGATGCGGCACATGCCGAACTTGCGCAGGAAGGCGCGCGGCCGCCCGCAGATGCGGCAGCGATTGTGAAAACGCACCTTGAACTTCGGTGCTGCGAGGTCACGCTTCCAGCGCTCGATCGATGATTTCTTCGCCAAAATCTCTCCCCTCTACCTCTTTCTGAATGGCATTCCGAGTCTGGTCAGGAGGCTGCGCGCCTCCTCGTCGTTGCGGGCCGTGGTGATGATCGACACCTCGAGCCCACGCAGCTTGTCGATCTTGTCGTAGTCGATCTCGGGAAATACGACCTGCTCGCGCATGCCGAGCGAGTAGTTGCCCCGGCCATCGAATCCTTCCGGGTTGACGCCTCGGAAGTCACGGATGCGGGGCAGCGCGACGTTCAGCAGCTTGTCCAGGAAGTACCACATGCGGCGGCCGCGCAGCGTCGTCTTGATGCCGACGGTCTGGCCGGCGCGCAGCTTGAACGCGGCGACGGACTTCTTGGCCTTGATCAGCTGCGGCTTCTGGCCGGTGATCGTGACCACGTCGCCGACCGCGGCGTCGAGGGCCTTGTCGTTGTCCTTGGCCTCACCGATGCCGATGTTGACGACCACCTTGTCCACCCGCGGCACCTGCATCACGTTGGCGTAGTCGAACTCCTTGGTCAGCTGCTGCATCACCGTGTCGCGGTACACGCTGAGCAGGCGCGGGGGCGCCTCGGACTTCGTGCCCGGGGCTTTGGGCGCCTGTTCCTTCTTGGGTTGCTGCTTGGCCTTCGCCATTCTTACTGCGCCTCCGTCTTGCGAACGCGTTCGTACGGCTCGCCGCAGTGGCGGCAGACGAGCGCCCGGGCTCCAGACTCGAGCACGATGTGCTGCGTGCGGGTCGGCCGGCCGCAGGAGGGGCAGACCAGCATCACGTTGGAGTAGTCGAGAGGCGCTTCGAAGTCGACGATGCCTCCCTGGGCCACCTGCACGCCGCCGCGCCGCGCGCCCGCCTTGGTGTGGCGCTTGAGCAGGTTGACCCCCTTGACCACGATCTTGTGCTGGTCGGGGATCGTGCGCAGAACCTCGCCCTGCTTGCCCTTGTCCTTGCCCGCAATGACGATGACCGGATCGCCCGGCGCAAGGTCGAGCCACCGGCGGTTGGGTTGGACTTTGTTCTTCAGCATTTGCGTTACAGGACCTCCGGGGCGAGCGAGATGATCTTCATGAAGTTGCGCTCGCGAAGCTCTCGCGCGACCGGTCCGAAGATGCGGGTGCCGCGCGGGTTGTTGGCCTGAGCGAGAAGGACGGCCGCGTTCTCGTCGAAGCGGATCAAAGAGCCGTCCGGGCGCTTGTATTCCTTGTTTACCCGCACCACGACGGCCTTAACCACCTCGCCCTTCTTGACCTGCCCGCCGGGTTGGGCGGACTTGACCGTCGCGGTGATGATGTCGCCGACGGAGGCGTACTTGCGGTAGTGGCCGCCGGCCACGCGGATGCACAGGATCTCTTTCGCCCCTGAGTTGTCCGCGACCTTGAGCCGGGTCTCTTGCTGGATCATGCGTTAGCGCGCCTTCTCCACGATCTCAAGTACGCGCCAGCGTTTCTCCCTCGACATGGGGCGCGTTTCGGTGATGCGGACGAGGTCGCCCACGCCGCACTCGTTCTTTTCGTCATGCACCTTGAAGCGGGTGCGCTGCTGGACCGTCTTGCGGTACAGGCGGTGGGCCTTGGAGGAACCGACCTGCACGATGACCGTCTTGTTCATCTTGTCCGAGATCACGTAGCCGAGGCGGACCTTGCGCTGGCCGCGAGCGGTTCCGTCGACCTTGGGCTGCTGAGTGGCGGTGTCGCTCATTTGGCGTCCTCTTTCTTGGCCCGGCTGCGGCGCTTGGGCTTGGGGGTTTCTTCTGCTTCCTCCACGGCTTGTGGCTCCGAATCCTCAGGCTCGGCGACGGCGACCGCTTGCTGCGGCACCTCCGCCTCCACGACGGGGACGATCCCAAAGTCGCGCTCTCGCAGCACCGTCATGATCCGCGCGATGTCATGCCGGACCTTGGAGATCTGGCTCGAGTTCTCGAGCTGCCCAACGGCGTGCTTGAAGCGGAGCTCGTAGAGCTCCCGGCGCGCGGTGCGCATCCGCATCCCCAGCTCGTCTGCCTCCAGCACGCGCAGCTCGTCGACTTTCATCTCGGACCTCCGCCTTCGGCCGACGTGACGAAGCGGGTTTTGATCGGCAGCTTGGCCGCCGCCAGCTTCATGGCTTCCTTCGCCACCTCGGGGGTCACGCCGCCCATCTCGAACAGCACGCGACCTGGCTTGACCACCGCGACCCAGCCCTCAGGGTTGCCCTTGCCCGAGCCCATTCGCGTTTCCGCCGGCTTCTTGGTGATCGACTTGTCGGGGAAGACCCGGATCCAGATCTGACCGCCGCGCTTGACGTGACGGGTCATCGCTCGCCGGGCCGCCTCGATCTGGCGGTTGCTCATCCAGCACGCTTCCATGGCCTGCAGGCCGAAGTCGCCGAACGCGACGGTGGCGCCGCGCGTGGCGATTCCGGTGCGCCGGCCGCGGTGCATCTTGCGGTACTTGACTCTCTTGGGGATGAGCATTCAGTAAGTCCCATCCTTACGTGGCTTGCCACCCATCAGGCGTCCGCCTTTTTGCGGGTGGTCGGTTTCTTGGCGGCGGCGGGCTTAGCCGGGGCCTTGCTCGTTTCGGTCTTCGCTTCAGCCTTCGCCTTGGGCGCGGCCTTGGGCTTTGCCGGCGAGGCTGGCGCGGCCGCGGTTCTGGCCCGGCGAGGCGCCGCTTTGGGGGCGGCCTCCGGAGTGACCACCGCGACCTCGGCGACAGGACTGGGAGGGGCTTCGACGACTTCCGGCTGAG
>VBGP01000116.1:0-3226 GCA_005880795.1 Chloroflexota bacterium
TCAATAACCAGTCAGCGCAGCTGGCGCAGGCGGTTACGGACATGCTGCAGCAGCAGCAGGACGCCATCATCTCCGCCGCGATGCAGGCCGTTTGGACCCAGGTGCAGCTGTGGGTCCAAGCGAACAACGTCGGTCAAATTCCAACCAGCAGCGGACACTCCACGCAGTACCGCTTCATCTGGCCGGAGCCGCAAGCACAGATCTCCCAGCCGTTCGGCCCCAGCACGTTCTGGTTTGAGCCCGCGTACGGGAGATACCCCCACTTTCACACGGGCATCGACCTGGTCGAACCGTTCGGCTCGCCGGTGTTCGCCGCCGATGACGGCGTCGTGGCGCTGGTTGGAAGCTCGAGCAGCGGCTATGGAAACTATGTCGTGATCGCGCACGCGGGCGGGCTCGATACCCTCTATGGACACCTCTCGACCTCGCTGGTCAAAGCCGGACAGGCGGTGACCCAGGGCACCCCGGTTGGGCTCGAGGGATCGACAGGAAACTCGACCGGCGCGCATCTTCACTTCGAGCTGCGAATCAACCAGGTTCCGGTCAACCCGGCTCCATATCTGCCGCCAGGCGCACCCTCAGCCTTCCGAGGTTAGCGTCGGGATAACCGCTGTCTTGACATGCCGACCCGTTCGAACCACCATGGTCTGAACAGGCTGCGCATGTCGGGCCTCTGCCCGATGCCGTCCAACCAGGAGGTGCATACATGCCTCGACCGCGTTATCTGGTGCTGCTCGCTACTCCGATCTTGGTGGTCCTGACGGCAAGCCAGGTTTGGGCCAATACGTATACAGCGGGCTTTCCGGTGCGGGCCAGCGGCCCAAGCCCGTTCGCCGGCTGTCCAACAGTTGCCGGGTCCTCCACCAATTACCCAAACGCCGAGGTCGAGCCGTTCGTGGCCGTCAATCCGACCAATCGCAACAACATGGTCGGCGTCTTCCAGCAGGATCGGTGGACGGACGCGGGCGCCCACGGCCTGGTTGCGGCTAGTTCGTTTGACGGTGGAAGCAGCTGGTCGACCAGCTTCGCTGCATTCTCGACGTGCTCCGGCCGCCCCGCAAGCGATGGCTACGACCGCGCTTCGGATCCGTGGGTGACCTTCGACACCGCTGGCAACGTCTATCAGATCGCGCTTTCAATTTCCAATGACCAGTCCACCTCTGCGGTCCTGGTGTCGAAGTCGGTTGATGGGGGAGCCGGCTGGTCCCCAGCTGCGACCTTGATCAGAGATACCTCTGGGCTGCACTTCAATGACAAGGAATCGATCACCGGTGATCCGACGCGGTCTGGTTACGTCTACGCGGTGTGGGATCGAGGCACCTTCCCAAGCGACAACCGAAACGCTCGATCCTTCCTCGGCTCGCACGCTTACCGCGGTCAGCCGATGTTCTCCCGCACGACGGACGGCGGTCAGACTTGGTCGGCGCCGGTCGGTCTCGCAAATCAGAACATCTTCACGATCGGAAACCAGATCGCCGTGCTTCCGGACGGAACGCTGGTCGACGTCTTCCAGAACTTTCAGGGATCGGGGGTGCAACCCTCGCCCAACCACGCCACCGAGTCGGTGATGCTCTCCAGCGACGCGGGGCTGACCTGGTCGCAACCTATCGACATTGCGCTGTGGTCTCCCGAGTTGACGCGCGACCCCGACAACGGAAACCCGGTCCGGACCGGTAACGGCCTGCCCAGCATAGGTGTGGATACGAACAGCGGGACGATCTTTGTGACCTGGGAGGATGGCCGCTTCTCTCCTGATGGCCACGCCGACGTCGCGCTGTCGAAGTCGACCGATGGCGGCCATAAATGGTCGACTCCCGTCAAGGTGGACCAGTCACCCACCGGCGTGCAGGCGTTTACTCCGTCCATTGCCGTGTCAGCCGACGGAACGGTGGCCGTGACGTATTACGACTTCCGCTTCAACACCGCCGCACCCGGCGCATCCACCGACGTGTGGTTCATACATTCGCACGATGGCGGGGCGACCTGGACCGAGTCGCACGTTGTGCCAGGTTCGTTCGACATCGAAACCGCTCCCGTCGCACGCGGCTATTTCCTTGGTGACTACGAGGGGCTCGCCGCAGTGGCCAACGACTTCCTCGCCTTCTTCGTCATGGCCAACACCGGCAATACCCTCAACCGCACCGACGTGTTTTCGGTGAGGATGTCTTAGCAACGATTCACACTGGCGGGCAAAGGGGCCGTGCCTTTGCCCGCCATCCGCCCCCGAGCGCGCGCGGGGTGGCCTCGAGTCTAAGAAATCGGAGTTGTCTAGCGCGACTCGACCGCGGATCGCCCGTATGGCGCGCGACGATCCAACGGGCCACGGCGGTACTCCATTCGGCGGAGCGCTGCTCTGCGCTCGCGCGCGACCGCCCCGTTGGCAGCAGTAAGCTCCGGGTGGCTCCTGAGGAGTTGCGCTCTGCGCTCAGTTCCGCGCCGATCACACCCGGACCGCCTTACGGTCAACCGATTGCTGTCCGTTCTGGCCTCCTGCGCCTCCCTCTACTGTCACTGTGACCCTCGTTCCGATTCGAGTCAAGTGCTGTGATGGGACCCCTCCTGCTCAGTGTTGGCTGGCCGGCGAAGGAGCAAGCAGGCCGGCCAGGGCACCCACCGCCGCCGACGCGAGAGCCACGATGGCATCAACCGACGTCTTGCCACTGAAGTTCAGGACGATAAGGCCGACGAGTCCAATAATGGCTACGAGGCCCAGAGTGCCGACGACCGCTCGGAAGAGCCAAACGTCGTTTGCTACGTCTTGACCTGCTCCGCCGGGGACAACATTCGGATTGATGCCCATTGCGAACTCCTTGGGGGCTCTCGACACGAGTGCCGGTCGCCACTGATGGGCTACATTTCGCACGCGTGCCAGGGTCCGCAGGCCTGCCCCAAATTGGCCCGTCCATCACCTTATTAGCTTCGAGCGGCCCGGCCTGTCAAGGGGTCGGCAGGTATCGCGTACGTTTGACACCCTGACGCGCGCTCGTTAACGTGACGCGGGTCTTCAGCGTCCAAGGCACGCAAAAAGAAAACCGGGGGTAGCCGTTTGCGCATCCATCGCTACATGACCCACGTCGGGGTGCTCGCGCTGGTGGTGGCGATGTCCGGCTACGCCGCCATCGACCGAAACGTCCTGCCGAGCTCCCACGCGGCTGCCGTCACGGCTGTCGCCGCTGATGACGGCCTTCGGATCGGCGATGGCTCACCAGGCCGTGACAGCGTCATC
>VBGP01000116.1:3292-8593 GCA_005880795.1 Chloroflexota bacterium
CGGCCAGAAGTTCAACCTCCCCTGGAGGGACGTCGTCTGGTCGAATCCAGGCCTGCGACTGCCGCTGAAAGTGGGACTGTCGCTCAAGCTGCCACCGGTGCCGGGCACCGTGGTCGTCGTCAGGAGGGGGGACACGGCGGAAAGCCTGGCCGCCACTTACGGCGCGGACGTCACCACCGTGCTCGGCTTCAATGGAATTCGCGCCCCGCAGCTCACGCCCGGCCTGATGCTGGTGATCCCGGTCGATCCCGCACAGAGTCCCAACCTGAGAAGCGGAATGCCGGCCGACCCGGTCGACCCCGCCCAGTTCCTGTGTCCGATCGGCGGCGCCAAGATCATCCAGCAGTTCGGACCGACTTCGTTCGCGATAGAACCGCCCTTCGGCGGCTATCCGCACTTCCACACGGGTATCGATTTGCTGGCCGCCTACGGCACGCCGATCGTCGCTGCTGCCGGCGGACGGGTGACTGCCGTCGGTCCTGCGGATTACTTCGGGATCCGGGTTGAGGTCACCGACAGCTATGGCCTCGTGGAAATCTACGCCCACATGTCTCAGGTCGCGGTGGCTCTGGGGCAGGAAGCATCGGCGCTCATCTTCACTTTCAACTCGAGCTCGGCGGCCTGCCGACCGCTCCGGGCCAGTTGATCGGCTGCTGACGAGCCCGACCGCTTAGCAAGGAACCATGGGAGACCCGCATCCAGTTCCACCAGCAACTGGACCACGGTTAGTCCGGACCATCGGGCCTTTTTGCCCGCCGAAATATCGGATAGTCTGGACTATCCGGCATTTTCGCGAGTCGGGTACACCAGGCTGAACATCCCGGCCAAGCGCCGCGCGGAGTCAAACTGGAGTTCGTGAGCGCCGACGAGAGCCGGACCCGAGCGTCAGAGCTCTTCCTGGCGCGGCTGAAGGCGGCGAGATGACCGGCGCAGGCGTCGTCCTCCTGACCACCTTCCTGGCGTCGTCTGTCGAGGCGATCGAGATGGTCATCATCGTGCTCGGCGTCGGTGCGGCGCGCGGCTGGCGATCCACGCTGGTTGGAGCAGCCGCGGGCTTGGTCGTGCTGGCGGCGGTGGTGGCGGTTCTCGGCGTCGCGCTCGCCGCGGTTCCGATCGGAGCCCTCCGCACCCTGGTCGGCGCTCTGCTTCTCCTGTTCGGATTGCAGTGGTACCGCAAGGGCATCGCTCGCGTGGCAGCGCGCGGCCTGGCCGGGATGAGCGTGCCAGAAGAGCCCGAGTCCGATGTTCCCGCCACGGGCATGGACTGGACCGCGTTCGTTCTCTCGTTCAAGGGAGTCCTTCTCGAGGGTCTCGAGATCGCCCTGATCGTCGTTTCCTTCGGCCTCGCGGCGGGGCAGCTCGGGCTGTCAGTGGCCGGCGCCGCAGCCGCGGTCGTGATCATCGGAGCGATCGGTTTTGCGCTGAAGACCCCGGTCACACGAATTCCAAGAAGCCTCCTGCAGCTCATCGTCGGCACGCTGCTGACCTCGTTCGGAACTTTCTGGGCCCTCGAAGGCCTTGGCGTGACGTGGCCGCAGAGTGATGTCGACATCCTTGCCCTACTGGTCCTGTACGGCCTGGCCGCGGCCACGTTCATCGGCCTCGAGCGCCGAGCGATGCATCACCCGAGCGCGGAGGCGGCCTAGATGAAAACGGTGGCGTCAATCGTCACGAGCGTGCTTCGCTTCGTCTACGGATTCATCGTCGGCGACGACTGGACCGTGGCTGCGGTGGTCCTGCTCGCGCTGGTGGTCACCGGAGTCCTCGCGGCCAATCGGATCTCGAGCTTGTGGTTGGTGCCCCTGGTGGCGATCGTCATGACCGCCGTCAGCCTGCGTCGGTCGAGGCGAGCAAGCTGAGCCGCACGTAGGCTCGACCGGCGAGCACCCGGTAGGCCGGACCCGGCCCGGATACCTCATTTGTACGATGACGGGAATTGTTAAGTGGGGTTTTGATGGCCTTGGCCCCAATTACCGTTCGCCGCCCTGGAGTGCCCGTGACCACAGTTGGCGAGGCCGTAACTTCACTCGAGCAAAGCCTGCTGATCGCGCGAGAGGCCGAGCTCGAAATCTTCCGCAACTGGCTGCTCGACTCCGGATCCCTGGAGGTCCTGAATCTCAGTGGGCCACCGGGCGTCGGAAAGACCACGTTGCTGCAAGCATTCGCACGCGAAGCGGAAAAGCTGGGCAGAAGGATCGCAGCGGTCGACGGCCACAGTTTCGGGGCGACGCCGCTCAGCCTCGTCACCGCCCTGAGCGCGGATCACTCATCCGACATCCAGGAGTTGATCACCGAGCTCAATCGCGAGCGCTCGGTCGTCTTGTTAGACACATTCGAAGAGCTGGAACACCTGACCGGATTCCTCCAGCAGCAGCTGCTGCCGTACCTCAACACGAGTGTCCGGATTGTGATCGCTGGGCGGCGCCCTCTCGTCCTGTCCTGGCATCGCGCCGACGGTTGGCCAAAGATCGTGCGCCTGCTTCCGGTCGAAGGATTCTCCGTGACCGAAAGCCACTCTTACCTGGCTCGGAGAGGCCTCGGCGACAAGCTGATCGATCAGGTCGTGACGGCGACGGGAGGCAATCCTCTCGCGCTCTCGCTCGCGGCCGACATTGTGCTCCAGTTTGGGGTGCGCGACTTCGCCGCCAGCTCGCACTGGCGACTGGCCGCGCGCAGCCTGGTGAGCCGGCTGCTGTCCGAGGCGGCGCCTGACCCGGCTCTGGTCAGCGCCCTCGAGGCGTGCTCGGTGGTGCGGGTCTTTGATGAGGCGACGCTCTCGGCCATCACGCATGAGCCAGATGTCGATGCCGCGTTCGACCGGCTGTGCCATCTGTCCGTCATCAAACCGTGCCCGCACGGCTTGATGCTGCACGACTACGTCCGCGCCATCATTGCTCAGGACCTCCTCTGGCGGCGACCGCTGCACCATCAGACGCTGCGCAGGCGGGCGCTCGATCACTTTCGCGAGCGGTTGCGGACGAGCTCCGCGGAGGACCGAACCTGGCTGATCGCCGAATGGTTTTTCCTGTGGAGCAACGCACTCATCCAGGAAACCTTTTTCGGCTCCGACGGCGTCGACAACGTCAACGTCGACCCTGGCGTGGATGTTGACGCAGCACAGTTGCGCGATCTCTACCTCGCCGAGATGGTCGGCATCGCGTCTGACGAGGACGTGCGACTGCTCGGCGATGTCTTGACCTACCCGGGTACACGTCTCCGCGTCGCTCGAGAGAAGGACGGACGGCCGATGGGATTCAGCACCGTGGTGCCGGTCTGCACGGAGTCGATCGGCATCCTCGAGCGCCACCCCGTGCACGGCAAGCTCCTGGAGCGGTTTTATGTCAACGCCCGCCGTGAAACCCTGCCCAAGACCGCGGACGCCGCGACCGCACAGTATCTGCTGCATGTAGTCGCGGCGAGCGATCCGGGCGGCGCAGTTCGCCGTCCCTTGCTTCGCGACCTCGCCGGCATCTTCGGTCTAGGCGGCACCTACCTGTGCACGACTCGTGACGCGCTCTTCGACCAGCTCATGGAGGTCTGCGGGTTTGAAGCTCTGACTTCCAGTGAGGAGGGGGGAGATGACCGACCCGCGACCGGATGGGTCCTCGACCTCACGCGAGTTGGTTTTGAAGGCTGGATCGAAGGGATCATCGAAGGACGCCCTGCACGGGCTCTGCCGGACCCCATCCGGCTGGAGTCTGAGGTTGTGGGCGCACTTGTTCACTGGAACGACTCGGACTGGCTGGCGACCAACTGCTCCATCCTGGGCGGCGCGGCCACCACCGCCGAGCGCCCGCCGATCGTCAGAAAGGCGATCGAGGAAGCGTTGTCACGGCTGCGAACGGAGAGCTCGGTTGTCCTTGAACAAGCCTGTCGCGCCCTGGAGCTTGGCTACATGAAAAGGCGTACCAACCACAAGGAGGCGATGTGCGGAATGGCCGTGTCGAGGGCCACCTTCTATCGGTTGTGCAAGCGCGGCATCCGCGGAGTCGCCGACGAGATCCTCACCTCTTTGAGATCGGCTCCCTGACCAGCCTGAGACAGGCGATCGCCGGTGAGACAGGTATGAGCCCCTTTTGAAACCTTCGCGCGCCCTCAAAACGCCACTCCGTTCATAGCCTGAGCACAGGCGCGCGCCTGCGTGAGCGCAGGCGGGGGAATCATGAGGAGGTGGCGTATGCATTGGTGGAAACAGACTCAGGGAGTGCGGGTGTTCGCCGCGCTGAGTGCGGTTGCGGTGATCGCCGGTGCAGTTGTCATGGGTGCCGGGAATGCCACTGCGGCTCCCGGTACATGGACCCAGACCGACGTCAACAACGCGACGACCGCCGGCGTGAACTACATCGACAGCCAGTGCGCCCTCAATCCGGACGGCCACTGCGGATCTTCGTTCCCATTCTCCGAGACGGGCATGGCCCTTGTGGCCTACAGCGTGGAACAAGGTGGGGTTGGTGGCTTTGCCAACATGCCTCCGGCCCATCAGGCCCACGTAAAGGCCGCCATCCACTACCTCCTGGTCAACCAGCGGCTTTTACCAAACCTATAGCACCGGCATCGACCTGGGCGGTTTGAGCGCCTTCACCACGGTCGACCCGGGTGTGCCTGCGGCCATCGCCAGCGCTCGCAACTTTCTCATCAACCTCGACTGGCAGGGACCGCCACGCGAGGTTTGCTCCTCCGCTCAATTCGGGGCGGGCAACGACTACTGCGGAGGCTGGAACTACGACCCCGGACTCTTGCGGTCCGACGAATCCAACACCGGTTTCGCGATGTTCGGGCTCTTCCTCACCGGAGGCATCCCGGCTTCGATCGCGGCGGTGAACATCGGCTGGCAGAACAACATCCAGGAGCTCACGGCGACCAATCCCCAGTACTCCGTTCGCAACGACGGCGGCGGCGACTACCTACCTGGAGTCGCTGGTCCCCCGTTCTTCTTTCCACCCTTCTCTTCCAATGCCAACGACTCGGGCTCGATGCTGTTCGGGTACGCATATGACAGCGTTCCGAGTGCCGACCCGCGCGTGCAGGCGGGCCTGAAGTTCGGACAGGATGTCCTGGACACCTACGAAAAGTCGTTGCCGGCCACGCGGACCGGCATTTACCACGACGGAGCCAATGAAGACGGCAGCTGCGTCGTCGGCGCCGCCCTCTGCGATTGGCATGACACAGGGGACGGTGGCTACCACTACGGGCTCTTCGCCCTGACCAAGGGTCTGGGCGAATACATCCCGCCCGTGCTCTCTGATCCGAACAACTGGTACGCGAAGGTGGTCGACCTGCTCATCACCCAGCAAAACGTCA
>VBGP01000116.1:8619-9158 GCA_005880795.1 Chloroflexota bacterium
TCCCAGCTCATGGCGACAGCCTTTGCCGTGAGCGCGCTGGGTCTCGTTGCGGTCGAGCAGCCGATCAGCAACGCCACGGGGGTGCCTTTCAGCGCGACTGAAGGCCAGAACGCTTGCGGGAACGTCGCCACGTTCAACGACGCTGACAACAAGGCAGTGGCCGGTGACTACTCCGCGACGATCGATTGGGGCGATGGAAGCAGCTCGCCCGGAACGGTCTCCGGAAGCAATGGCAGGTTCACCGTGTCCGGCTGTCATACCTATAGCGAAGAAGGCAAATACACGATCAAGGTGACAATCACCGACGTCGACAACTCCGGCAACACGGCCACGACAAGCTCAACGGCCACTGTTGCCGACGCGGCGCTCACCTCGAGCTGCACGATGCCGCCGGTCATCACAACGACCTTTGTCGGATCGACTGCCGAATTCACTGACGGCTCGTCGACTGGGACCCTTAGTGATTTCAGTGCGACGATCAGTTGGGGGGACACAACGAGCTCGATGGGCACCATCGTTGGTGGCCCGGGTCTCCTCCC
>VBGP01000117.1 GCA_005880795.1 Chloroflexota bacterium
ATCGCGGCGGTGTACTTCGCAGCCTTCGGTGTCGCGAGCCTGGCTGCCGCCATCTTTGCGTCAACGCTGGATGAGCGGCTCATCTACAGCGCCTTCGTGGCGTTTTGCCTTGTGTTCGGTTGGCGCGCGATCCGATCCTGCCAGGTCGTTCAGACCGAGGACAGGACGGTTATCCGGCAATTGATCTGGACGTACAAGCTTCCGCGCGCTTCGGTGAGCAGGTTCACGGTCGAGGCTGGGCCCATCTGGCCGCGCTTCCGCAGCGGTTCCTTCCTGGCGGCCGAGCTCAAGGATGGCAAGCTGCGCCAGTTCAAAGAGTTCAGCGAACCGCTTGGCGCGGCGGGTGAGCGGAGCCTCGAGGGCGTGGCTGTGGCATTGAACTCCGCGTGGGGCCTCCGTCAATAAGAGCCCAACCTCTGATAGTCCGGACAAAGTTGCCTTACGCCCAGTGCAAACCCCGGATAGTCCGGACTATCCGAAGGTGGACACGAAGCGGGCTACGCCTTCTGGGTCTTCTTACCAAACAGCGCCCGCAGCTCGTCCTTCGCCGCCTCCAGCCTCTCGCGCCGCTGCTTCGGCAAGTTCTTTCCCGCCCGGTTGATGTAGAACGTCAGCATCGACATCGCCGACCGGTACGGGTCGCTCTTGCGGCGTTGGCTGTCCTCGGCCGAGCGCTTCAAAGATTGCGCGATGCTCCGCGGGCTGTCCTTCGTAAAGACATTCGCCTCCAGGTCAAGGGCGTTGCTCTTCTCAGTGACTTCGCGCGACCACCGTTTTGTTGCCATATAAGGGCAACGCGCCGATCTCGGTACATCGACCGAGGTGTCGCTTAAACAATCGGCCCAACCTCCGGATAGTCCGGACAAAGTGGCCTCACGCCCAGTGCAAACCCCGGATAGTCCGGACTATCCGGGTCAGTGACGTCGCGCGACCACCGTTTGTTGCCAAATAAGGGCAACGCGCCGATCTCGGTACATCGACCGCTCCGAGCGCTTCCTTATGAGGTGCCAGGGCGCCGAACAAATGTGCCCCGTACCTTGGAGGCAATTTGATGCCGAGCTCGTGGCGGGCCCTCTTCCTCGCGGCCTGCTTCACCCTGCCGCTGATCGCATCGGCATGCAGCCTCGTCCCGTCGGGCGGCCGCGCCGACCTTCCGCCAACCCTGTCGTTCCAGGACGAACCGGGCGGCCCGGTAGCGTTCCAGTCCGGCCAGCCGGTACCGACCTTCGACCGCGAGCCGAGGCTGCGCACGGACCTCGACGGCGTCTGGCGGTTCGACGCTCAACCGCTGAACACCACCCTCAGCCTCACCGACCGCAAGTCGAGCCTGAAAGGAATCAAAGACGAGCTGGGATTGCGCGCCGCCCCGATCTTCGACGACTCGGCTTGGGCGGCCATCAACGTCCCCGGCACCTTCAACCCGCCGCCCAGCCGGTCCACAAGCTCGGGTTACTACCGCACTGTCTTTTACGTCCCGCCGGTCTGGTCCGGCCGCTACGCGACGCTGAAGTTCGGCGCCGTGCGCTACGTGGCCGACGTCTGGCTCAACGACCACTACCTCGGCTATCACGAAGGCGGCGACACGCCTTTCGCGCTGGATGCGACGCAGGCGCTGGTGCCTGGCGCGTACAACTCGGTCGTGGTTCGGGTCGACAACCCGGAATGGGGCACACGCGACGACATCGTGCCATGGGGCCTGGCGGACTGGTGGAACTACGGCGGCATGGTGGGAGACGTCTGGCTCGAGGCGGTGCCTTCGATGAGCGCGGTGCGCGCGGACGTCACGCCTCACCTCGATGGCGCTGATGTGTCGATCGTGCTCCAGCACCGTGGCAGCGACAGCGTCAAGAGCGCAGTCGAGGTACGCCTATGGCCCACCCAGGTCAACGCGAGCAACCGCTTGAACCCCGACGCGAGCAGCCTTGTGCCGCCGGACGTGCAGCCGCTGCTCGACCGTCGCGTCGACCTCGGCAGCGTGAGCGGTGATTCGGTGTTTCGCGTCGCGGCGCCGTTTTCCATCCGCTCGGCCGACCTCTGGAGCCCCAGCCTGCCGGCGCTTTACGTGATGCAGGTCAGCGTTCTCGCCGGCGATACGCCGGTTGACGACCTGTACACGAGCTTCGGGCTGAGGCAGGTAAGGGTTGACTCGACGGCTCCGCGAATCCTTCTCAACGGCAACCCCATCGTGTTCAACGGCGTGGCCCTGCACGAGGAAGCGCAGCTGCCGGTCAGGCAGGGCGAGCCCGCGGGGGGACCCTTGACCTCCGCGGCGGACATCGCGTCGATTCTGCGGCGCGCGGTGGACGTGCACGCCGACCTCGTGCGCGTCGATCATCACCCGGCCAACCAGATGCTTCCGGTGCTGACCGATCGCCTTGGCATAGCCGTGTGGGAGGAGATCCCGCTCTATCACTTCACACCGCAAACATTCTCGATAGCGATGGATCGCGGGATTCCGCAGCAGATGCTCGCCGAGATGGACCTGCGCGACTTCAACCGCCCGAGCGTCCTCTTCCACGGGTTTGCGAATGAGTCCACAGGCGAGTCCGAACGCATGGCGGCGGTCGACACGCTCCACGCGCTCGACCGGCGCATCGACGGGACCCGCCTCACGGGCCAGGCCGCAAGCGCCACCGACCCCGCCGATCCGACCAGCGCCCACCTCGACGTGGCGGGCTACACCATGTACTACGGAGTCCTGTACGGCGGCCGGCTGTCCGGCGCCGCGATCCAGTCCGCGCTGATGCAGGCGCACCGGACCTATCCACGCAAGCCGGTCATGGTGCTCGAGTACGGGCACTGGGCGGACGACGCGAGGGATGAAGCCCAGCAGGTTCGCGTGTTCAATGCTTACTATGCGCAGCTGTCGTCCGAGTTCGACACCCAACCGGATGGTTTCGTCGGCGCCGCCCTCTGGTGGTCGCTCGACGACTACTGGACGCAGCGCCCCGGGATCACAGTCGAACGATTCGGTCTCTATCGGCCCGATGGTTCTTTGCGGCCGGCCGGCGATGCGGTGGGTCGCACGTTCGCGCTCGTCGCCCCCTCAGCACCACCTCCGGCTGTCCGCTCCCAGGGCGTGGCGGTTGCGATCACTCCGAGCGAGCGGCACATGAGACTGCTGCCCTACATCGCGTACGGCTTCGCTCTTCCAGCGGCCGTCCTGATCGTCGCGATATTCGGTCTGTCTCGAATCAGGCGGCGTCCGGCATGGTGAACGACTTTCTGGTCCGGCTGTCGATTCGCAGCGCGATGTTCGCCGGCGCGATCACCGGATTTGTTTTCGGCCTGTTCGTCGGTGGATTGCTTGGGGCCCTGCTCAGCTGGTTCGCCGGCGCGATCGTCGACTGGCAGTCCCAGCTCGGATACAGCCTGGGCGTGACCCAGCAGCTCCTGCCCCTCGGCGACCAGATCAATTCCCTCGAGTCGCTCTCTGACCGCTGGTTCCTCGTCATTCCCGCGGTCGGCTTGCTGGTCGGTCTGCTCGGCGCCTTCATCGGACTGCTCGCCGGCGGCCTCTGGGCGGGGCTGGTCAACATGGGGGTCCTGCCGATCCAGGTCAGCGTGATCCGGCGCGACGAGCGACCGCTGCGCAGGCGGGTCAGGGCGCCGCGACGTAAGGCGGTGGGCGAGTAGCAGCGTGATCGCGTGATCGAGACCCGCGTCCACGGCTCCGTGGAGGCTTTCAGCGAGGGGCAGTGTTCGGGATCTCGCTCCCTCGAATTCTCAGATAGCCCGGACTATCCGGGATCTCGCTCCCTCGAATTCTCAGATAGTCCGGACTATCCGGGGTAGGAGCTCGTCCATCAAGCCCGAGATCGTGGAGCCCTCCTTGGCATGGAAGCTCCACACATATGATGCCCAGCCTATGGTCGGGGTGGGCC
>VBGP01000021.1 GCA_005880795.1 Chloroflexota bacterium
GTGCTTGA
Source organism: Chloroflexota bacterium (assembly GCA_005880795.1). Taxonomy (GTDB): domain Bacteria; phylum Chloroflexota; class Dormibacteria; order Dormibacterales; family Dormibacteraceae; genus 40CM-4-65-16. The sequence goes on from VBGP01000021.1 coordinate 9, forward strand.
TCCCAATGCGGCGAAAACCGATGCCTGCCACGTCGGTTAAAGCGGCACGTCGCCAGATCCCAAAGAGGTTCCGCTTGGCGATGGTCGTCTCATCGACCACGATTTCCGCTTCGGTGAGGAAGAGCCACGCTGCAAGAGCCATAACCGCGATCGTGCCCACGTATGCGATCCCATTCTCGATCGGGTACTTCCAGAGCTGAACCAACGCGATCAGGCCAAAGGTCGGCAGGCCGAACGGTCCTGGCCAGCCGGCTGGACGAGGGTCGTACCACCAGGCGCGACCGACCGACTTCCATACCTATTGAACTTGAGGCGGCCGGCCACTACTTAAGGCGTCACCAGCATTGAAGGCGGGTCGAGTGGGACCAGCGAAAATGTCCCGGACTGATCAGCGGTGCGCTAAAAGCCCCCTGAACCCGCTACCGGGTTCGGCGGCGTCGCGCGCGGAGGCTTTTGATCTTGCGTGCCTCGGCCGGCGGTACGTAGTGCGAGCGCCGTCGCATCTCGCGCACGAGTCCCTGTTCCTGCACCTTGCGGCGGAACTCGCGCAGCGCCTGCTCGAACTCCTCGGGGTCCTTGACGACTATCCGCACAACCCGTCAAGGATACAGGCCGGGGTATTGGGCCTGCTTTGTTAACCGCGGCCCCCTCCTGCTGCTACGGATTCACACCGGCGAGAGTCACCGTCGCGGTGTGCGTGCCGCTCTGGTCGACCCAGGTCACCGACACCTGGTCGCCAGGGTGATGCGACTTGACCGCCGTACCGAGCGTGTCAGAGGAAGTGACCGCGCTCCCGCCGACCCTGGTGATCACCGAGCCGCGGGCGATGCCGGCCGAAGCGGCCGGAGTGCCCGACTGCGGCGTCGCGGTGACCAGGGCGCCTGAGGTCACGCTGAGACCCAGCTGCGCGGCGTTCGAGGAATCGACCGACTGGACCTGCACTCCGAGGTACCCGACCTGCCCGTAGGTCAGGTCGGACGCCTGCTCGTGACCACGAATCCGGTTGACGACCCCGAGCGCGGTGTTCGATGCGACGGCGAACCCGACGTCCGAGGCTGAGGAACGAAAGCCCTGCGCCTGGCCCGCGGTGATCATGCCCACGACCTGGCCCGAGGTGTTGACCAGCGCCCCACCTGAGTCGCCCGCGTAGATCACGGCGTCGCTCTGAATCATTCCGTTCAGGGTCTCGGAGGTGCTTCCCCCCTCACTCGCCGTGATGGTCTGGTCGAGCGCCGTGACCTGGCCCTGCGTGACGTGGGGCGCCCCGCCCTGCCCGAGCGCGTTGCCAATGGCCACGACCGTGTCGCCGACCTTGAGCGAGGAAGAGTCGGCGATGGTGACCGTGGGCAGGCCGGAAACGTTGGAGTCGATCTGGATCACGGCGACGTCCTCAGCGACGTCGACGCCGACGACGTGGGCAGAGTAGGTCTGGGAGCGGCTCTGCACCACGACGGTGATGCTGGTCGAGCCACTCACGACATGATTGTTGGTCAGGATCTCGCCGGTCGAGGTGACGAGCATGCCGGTCCCGGCGGCCTGCCCGCTGCCAACCGTCGTGTTGATGTCGACGATTGCCGGGCTGACCTTGGCCGCGATGGCGTCGGTGGTGGAGTTGCTCGAACCAGTGCTGGGGGCGACGGCCTGGATCGGGGATTGGGGCTGCGTCGCCTGCGCGGCCTGGCGGGGATTGACCGCTCGGGCGAGGCTCCAGCCGATGCCGGCTCCGGCCACCGCCGCGACGACCGCGATCAGGACCGCGAAGGCGGCGACGCGGGTCCAGATCGAGCCCCTCGCCGCGGGTGGAGGCGGCGGAATCCATGCCGAAGGAGGCCCCAGGGTCCCAGCCGATGGCGGCGCAAGAAAGGTCGGCTCTGACGGCGTCGGCACAGGCTGCTCCGGCGGCCCCTGCTCGTTTGGATTCTCGGTCGACATCGATGTACCTCCGGTAACTCCCTTTAGCGGTGTTTTGTCCATCAGGTTGCCCGTGCAACCTGTGAGGCGAATCGACGGATCCTTAGCGTTTCCTGGGAGTTTGCGGGCCTCAGTGCTTCGGCGACGCCGACGCCGAAGGCAAGGGCGACGCTGAAGGCGACGATACGGGAGAACCGGACGGCGAGGGAGACGCGGACGGAGATGGCGAGGCAGAGGGCGATGGATGCAGGGGCGCCGCGATCTGCTCGCCCGGCGCGCTCGTCGCTGGTTCCGGCGGTGGCGGAGGCGCGGCCAGCGAGATGAGGAGCATCAGGACCAGCGCAACGACGGCGACCGCGGCCGGGATGGCCAGCGTATCGGCGCCCACTCCAGGCCGCCCGCCCGTGCTCTGGGCCGACGTCCTGTACGCGCGACGCAGCGGAGTCAGGTGGATCCCTTCAGCCGAGGCGCCGGCCCAGGGCGCGTTCGCATAGATCGCGGCCTGGAAGATCAGCAGCACCGCCAACGCTCCCGTCGCGAAGGACGGGGCGCGGACGACCATGACGATCGCCGCGGCAAGACCGGTCGCGGCCAGCAAGGTTTCGACCTGCGCCGAGCGCACCGCCGATATCGCCGATTTTTCGCCCTCCTTGACCTTCGGCGTGCGCAGGAACGTGGTGTGGAAGCGGATGAGTCCACGCAAGCAGGCCATCGTCACGACCCAGCTCAACGCGAACCAAACCTGGAGGCCTGCGATCGCATCGCGCCAGGTGCACCGCGTCCTGAGCTTCATCGCCCACACCGCGCGCACCAGGCCGGTGGCCAGGAAGGCGACGGGCAGACCCAGCGCAACGCCGGTCATCCTCCGGATCGGGAGCTGGTGGTGCATCGCGGTGGACAGGGCGGTGAGAAGAAGGAGCACCGTGAAGCAGAACATCAGCGCATCTCCAAACCACTGCACGTTGCCGAGCAGATAGTGGACGCGCTGCGCCACGGTGAGGCGCTCGCCATGGCCCGGCAGCACCAGGCGGCGCCAGTGCAGGCGCAGGATCTGCACGCCGCCCAACGCCCAGCGGAAGCGCTGCTTCTTGAGCCCGTCGAAGCTGAGTGGCATGAGGCCGTGACCGTAAGCGCGGTTGACGTACACGCCTGCGTGCCCGCGCGCGAGGATGCGCAAGCTCGCCTCCGCGTCCTCGGTCACGACGTCTGTGTTCCAGCCGCCGATCTCCTCCAGCGCGCTGCGCCGGATCAGGCCCATCGTGCCCGCGAAGATGATCGCGTTGCGATGTGCCCGCGAGGGCATGGTGATATCGAAGAAATACCGGTAGCTGTAGTACAGGCCGCGCAGGTACTGGTCGTCCTCCCAATCGCGGTAGTTCTGCGGGGTCTGCACGAAAGCGACCTTGGCGTCCGCAAAGTGACCGGCGAGCGCGCGCAGCCAGTCCGGCCGCACCACGTAGTCGGAGTCGACGACCCCGATGATCTCGACTTCCTTGGGCAGGCGTCGCGTGGCTTCGTTGAGCGCCCCGGCCTTGAAGCCCGGCCAGTTCTCCAGGTGCATGAACTGGAACCGTGGCCCGAGCTTCTCGCAGAGGGCCTTCAGCGCTTGCCACGTCTTTGGGTCCGGCGTGTTGTTGTCGACGACCTGGACGATGAGGTCGGGATAGTCGAGGGCCGCCAGCGCGTTGAGCGTCTCGCCCACGACCTCGAGAGGTTCGTTATATGCGGGGACCTGGATGGCGACCCTGGGGAGATGGTTGGGGTCGCTCGGATGCACGGCATCCGACCTGCGGCTCAGCGTGTCGACGATCTCGAACAGATACGAAAGCGACAGTGACAGTGCCGCGAGCTCCAGCACCAGCAGCAGCGATGACGCGACCAGGTAGACCACGTCCTGCGCGACCGCATACGTGATCGACCCTGCATAGAGCAGATATGCGAAGGAGGCAAGCGCCGCCGTGGCGAAAAGCTGCGACCCGAGCCAGCTCCACCTGCGCATCGCGAGGCGGGTGATGGCCGTGGCGAAGAGAGCGATGCCGGACAGCGTGAGCTCGAAGTCGCGATCCTGGCTGATGATCGTCGCGTTCCAGGCTACGAGCGCGATCAGGATCAGGCCGAGCGGCAAGCCGAACCAGATGCGCGTGCGAATCGCGCCGCCGAAGAACGAGCCAACGGTGGTGGCCGCGCTCAGGACGCCAAAGAAAAAAGCTGCGTGGAGAAGCACTTAAGAGAGAACGCGTCTTAACAAGCTTTGACTTGGCGATCAGGCGGTGGCTTTCTTGTCCATCAAGGGTGCCGCGCCTGCCTCGAGATGCTCGGCGACCCGGTTGAGGAGCCGCCTCAGCTCCGCGCGATCTGTCGGCACGAGCTGGGAGATGGCCTTGGCGACCCTGGCTGCTCCCAGGCTCCACAGCCGCTTGAACAGCCGATCCGCCTTCGGCGTCAGCTCCACCCAGGTGAGCCGGCGGTCGTCCAGGTCCGGCACGCGGCGAGCGTAGCCCTGCTCTTCGAGTCGGTCGATCAGGGGGACAAGAGTCCCTGGCGTCACGTGCAGGCGTCGTGCCAGCTCCCTGCCGCTCTGCCTTCCCCACCGGCGAATCGCGACCAGGGCTCGGAACTGAGCCATGGTGAGGTCAACGTCCATGAAAAAGCTGGCGGTCTCGTCCGCGAACGCAGCGCGCTGCCGGATAAATGCGATCATGGTCGACCGGAGCTCCTCGCTGTCCAGCTCGGATCGCCTCACCTGTTCGACTGTACCAAATGGGTTGACTCACGTCAATCATTCGATATAATCAAACGATCGTCATGGGGTCCGAGGGATGCTGATCCGGCTCTTGCGGTCGTACCTGCGGCCTTACGCGCGAGAGGTTGCGATCGTCATCGTGCTCGTCCTGATCCAGTCGATCGCCAACCTCTACCTCCCCAACCTGAACGCCGACATCATCAACAACGGCGTCGCCAGGGGGGACATACCTTATATCTGGAGGACGGGCGGCGTGATGCTCGGCATCACGCTCGTGCTCGGCGTCATCGCGGTCGGCGGCGTCTACTGGGCATCGCTTGCGTCCCAGGCGGTCGGGAGGGACCTGCGGACTGCGGTCTTCGGCAAGGTCCAGAACTTCTCGGCGCGCGAGATGAATCGCTTTGGCACCCCCTCCCTGATCACGCGCAACACCAACGACGTCCAGCAGATTCAGCTGTTTCTGCAGATCGCGCTGACCATGATGGTGAGCGCGCCGATCATGGCGGTCGGCGGCGTGATCATGGCGCTGCGCGAGGACGTGACGCTATCAGGCCTGCTCGTGGTCGTGATTCCGGTCTTGATCGCCATCGTCGCTTTCATGTTCGTCAAGGCGATTCCCCTCTTCCGTTCGATGCAGGTGAAGATCGACCGCATCAACCAGGTCATGCGCGAGCAGATCATGGGAGTCCGGGTAATTCGGGCCTTCATCCGCACGGACTATGAGAATCGCCGGTTCGAATCCGCGAACTATGACCTGACGTCGACCGCTCTGCGCGTCAACCGCATCTTCGTCATCGCCTTCCCCGCGGTCCTCGCCGTGATGAACATCACGACCATCGCGGTGCTGTGGTTCGGAGGCCACCTGGTCGACAGCGGCCAGATGCCAATCGGCAACATGACCGCCTTCCTGATGTACATCATGCAGATCCTGATGTCGCTGATGATGGCCATCGCGATGGTCATCCTTGTGCCGCGCGCGGAGGCCAGCGCCGCGCGGCTGCAGGAGGTCGTCACCACCGTCCCCTCCATCGAAGAGCCTGCGCGGACCATCGAGCCCGAGCGGCTCACGGGAGTGGTCGAGTTCAGGGACGTCACCTTCGGCTATCCGGGTGGCGAGAAGCCCGTGCTGCAGGACCTCGCGTTCGAGCTGCGGCCCGGCCAGACGACAGCGATCATCGGCGGCACCGGCTCCGGCAAGACCACCCTGCTCAACCTCATCCCCCGCTTCTTCGACGTCAGCGGGGGCGGCGTGCTGGTCGACGGCGTCGACGTGCGGGAGCAAACGCTGGAGCGGTTGTGGAGCCGGATGGGCATCGTCCCCCAGCGCGCGTACCTGTTCGGCGGCACCGTCGCCAGCAACCTGCGGTTCGGCAACGAGCAGGCCACCGACGACGAGCTGTGGCACGCGCTGGAGGTGGCCCAGGCGAGGGATTTCGTGGAGGAGATGGGAGGCCTCGAAGCGCCGATCGACCAGGGCGGAACCAACGTCTCCGGCGGCCAGCGTCAGCGCCTCGCGATCGCGCGGGTGCTGGTCAAGCGGCCCGCCGTCTACCTATTCGACGACTGCTTTTCCGCGCTCGACGCAGGCACCGACGCCCGTCTCCGGGCCGCGCTGCGCTCAGACACGCGGCAGTCCACGGTGCTGATCATCGCCCAGCGCGTCAGCACGATCATGCACGCCGACCGGATCATCGTCCTGGACGAGGGCCGGGTCGAGGGCATGGGTACGCACGACGAGCTGCTCGCCTCGTGCGAGCCCTATCGGGAGATCGTCGACTCGCAGCTGGGCGAGGCGGTCGCATGATCAACCGCCCAGGAGCGGCCCGCGAGCAGCGGCGGCAGCCCGGGGGCTGGATGGGTGGCATGGCGGGCCCGCCCGCGTCCAAGCTCAGCCATCCCGGCAAGACGCTGCGGCAGCTGCTCGGCCGCCTGCGACCCGAGCTCCGCCTGATCGGCGCGGTTGCCGTGCTCGGCATCGGGAGCGTGGCCTTTTCGGTCATCGGACCCAAGATCATCGGCACCGCGACGGACATCATCTTCAACGGCATCGTCGGCAAGATGCTGCCCGCGGGCCTGACCAAGGCGCAGGCCATAGCCCTCCTCCAGGCGCACGGCCAGGGACAGATCGCTCAGATGCTGTCCGGAATGAACGTCACACCGGGACGGGGGATCGACTTCACAGCCCTCGGGATGACGCTGCTCCTTGCCGTCGCCCTTTACCTCTTGTCGTCGGTGCTCATGTGGGCGCAGGGCTACATCATGGCCGGGGTCGCGCAGCGCACCGTCTACGGGCTGCGCCGCGACGTCGAAGCCAAGCTGTCGAGGCTTCCGCTCAAGTATTTCGACAGTCACTCCCACGGCGACATCCTCAGCCGGGTCACCAACGACATCGACAACATCACGACGACGCTGCAGCAAGGCTTGAGCCAGATCCTCACCTCGGTGCTGACCGTGGTCGGCGTTCTGGCGTTCATGATCTGGATCAGCCCGCTCCTGGCGCTGATCGCGCTGGTCACCGTACCGCTGTCGGTCGTTGTGACCCTGCTCATCGCGCGGCGCTCCCAAAAGCAGTTCGCCGCCCAGTGGAAATGGACCGGCAGCCTGAACGGGCACGTCGAGGAGATGCACACCGGCCACGCGCTGGTGCAGGTCTTCGGCCGAAGGGCCAGCGCGCAAAAAGTATTCGAGGAGCACAACGGCCGCCTCTTCGAGGCGAGCTTCAAGGCGCAGTTCCTCTCCGGGATCATCCAGCCGGCGATCCAGTTCCTGGCCAACCTCAACTACGTCGCCGTGGCTGTGATCGGCGCCTATCGCGTGGCTTCGGGAACCATGACCCTGGGTGACGTGCAGGCCTTCATCCAGTACTCGCGCCAGTTCACCATGCCGATCATGCAGATCGCGGGCCAGATGAACCTGCTGCAGTCCGGCCTGGCGTCGGCGGAGCGGGTCTTCGAGCTGCTGGACGCGGAGGAAGAGACGTCCGACGTCGACACCGGCGCTCAGCCGGATGCGGTGAGCGGCCAGGTCGCGCTGGAGAGCGTGAACTTCAGGTACGAGGCGGACAAGCCGCTCATCGCCGACTTCAACCTGCAGGTCCGGCCGGGCCAGACGATCGCGATCGTGGGACCGACGGGCGCGGGCAAGACGACCACCGTGAACCTGCTGATGCGCTTTTACGACATCGATTCGGGACGCATCCGCATCGACGGCGTGAACACGCGCGAGGTCCCGCGCGATGAGGTCCGCAGGGTGTTCGGGATGGTGCTGCAGGACACATGGCTCTTCGCCGGCACGATCCGGGACAACATCGCCTACGGCAAGGAAGGCGCGACCGAGGATGAGATCATCGCGGCCGCGCAAGCGGCCCACGTCGACTCCTTCGTCCGCACGCTGCCCAAGGGCTACGAGACCGTCCTCGATGAGGACGCGTCAGACCTCTCGTCGGGCCAGAGGCAGCTGCTCACAATCGCGCGCGCCTTCCTCGCCGACCCCACCATCCTGATCCTGGACGAGGCGACCAGCAACGTGGACACGCGCACCGAGGTCCTGATCCAGAAGGCGATGGCACAGCTCCGCCAGGGCCGCACGAGCTTTGTGATCGCCCACCGGTTGTCGACCATCCGGAACGCGGACGCGATCGTGGTCATGGACTCCGGCAAGATCGTCGAGCAGGGCAGCCACGCTGAGCTGCTGCAGCGGAAGGGCTTTTACTTCAGGCTCTATAACAGCCAGTTCGCCGAGTCGTGGTCGGGCAACGGCGAGGGGCCCGAGCCCTCTCAGCGTACGCTCGAGACCGTTTCGAAAAGGACCTCGTCCGCGTAGCACCAGACCCACGCCTCACCCGGCTCATATGAGGCGACGAGCGGGTGGTTGGTCTTGTGGAAATGCTTGGTCGCGTGCCGATTCGGAGATGAATCGCAGCAGCCGACGTGACCGCACTCGAGGCACAGGCGTAGGTGGACCCAACTGTCGCCGGTCGCCAGGCACTCCTCACAACCCTTGGGAGTGTTTGGCTCGGGGATCCTCGTGTCGCTTGTGAAGTGAGTGCACCTGCTCGCAGCCACGCGTCCTTCTTATACGCCGACGTGACACTCGTCATCGGAGGACGATGGAAGAGACGCGATGACCTCGACCGTATGGCTGGCGGGAGAGTCGGCTCTTCTGCCGAGCCGCATCCAGATGGCGTTCACCCTTGCGTCTCACGTGCTGCTGGTGCCTCTGGGCGTAGCCCTTCCCTCATTGACCCTGTTGATGGAGGGTATCGGTATCGCGCGCAACGACCCGGTGGCTCTCAAGATCGCCCGGCGGTGGTCGGTCGTGATGGCGGTTCAGTTCGCGGTCGGCGCGGTGACCGGGACGATCCTGTCGTTCGAGTTCGGCATCCTGTGGCCACGCATGATGGGGCGCTTCGGCGCCGCGATCGGGCTTGGCTTCGCGATCGAGGGCCTGGCTTTCTTCCTCGAGGCGATCTTCATCGGCATCTATCTGTACGGATGGGAAAGACTCCCGCGGCGAACGCACTTCATGCTCGGGTTGGTCCTCCCGCCCGCGGGTTTGCTCGGCGCGTTCGGCGTGCTGTCGGCCAACTCATGGATGAACACCCCCGGCGGCGTGACGCTGCAAGCGGGCCGGCTCGTCGACGTCAACGTCATCGCCGCGCTGTTCACGCACGCGCTTGGCTACGAGTTCTGGCACTTCCTGATCGCGATCTACATGACGGCCGGCTTCGCCGTGGCTTCGGTCTACGCGGTGGCCTGGCTGCGCGGGCGGCGGGACCACTACCAGAGGCTGGCCTTCCTGGTTTCCTTCACGGTCGCCGCCGCCCTCACCCCGGTCCAGCTCGTGGTCGGCGACCTGTCCGCCCGGGCGCTCGTCACAGACCAGCCTGCCAAGTTCGCCGCGACGGAGGTCACCTGGAAGACGCGCGACCACAACCCTGAGGTCATCGGTGGGCTCATCGACGACTCCGGCGACGTCCGCTTCGGCATCGCCGTGCCGGTCCTCGATTCGATCCTGGTGGGTTACTCGCCCAACGCCGTGGTGCGCGGCCTGACCGATTTCGCCGCGAACGCCAGGCCCAGCACGGTCGAGGCCAACATCACGCACCTCGCCTTCGACGCCATGGTGGGGCTCGGCACCGCCGGGGCGGCGCTGGCCGCCTGGTACTTCTGGGTCCTGCTTCGCCGGCGGCGCTTGCCCGAGTCGGTCTGGTTCTACCGGCTGGCGGCGCTCGGGGGAGTCGGCTGTTACCTGGCGGTCGAGGCGGGCTGGGTCACGACCGAGGTCGGTCGCCAGCCGTGGATCGTGTACGGGCTGATGCGAGTCTCTGACGCGGTCACCTCCGCGCCGGCTTCGTTCGTATGGACGATGCTGGCCACGCTGGTCGTCGTCTACGCCCTGATCGCGTACTTCTTCGTCACCCTGCTGCTGAGGCTCGCTGCGCGCTGGAGGCGCGAGGACCTGAAGACACCTACCGCGCCGGAAGAGGGCGTGCCCTACGGGCCGCGACCGGCGAGGTTCCCCGAGCCCGGCTCGTGAACCTGATCGCACTTTCGCTGCTGCTGTCGATCACGGCCTACAGCACCGCGGGCGGAGTCGATTTTGGCGCGGGCATCTGGGACCTGCTCGCGGGCACGTCGGCCCGCGGCCGCGAGGCGCGCGCCCTGATCGACCATGCGATGGCGCCGGTGTGGGAGGTCAACAACGTATGGCTGGCGTTTGCCATCGTCCTGTGCTGGACCGGATTCCCAATCTTCTTTCAAAGCACCTTCACCAGCCTCTATCCCCTGTTCAGCCTGGCCCTGATCGGTCTCATCCTTCGCGGCGCTTTCTTCGCGTTCCGGCACGTGGCGGACGAACCTCGGGCCCACCGCATCGCCGACCTTGTGTTCGGCCTGTCTTCGGTGCTGACGCCATTCTTCTTCGCGGCCTCCCTGGGCGCGATCGCGTCCGGCCGCGTCGGAATCGCCGGACCGAGCCAGTCGGTGCTCGCCGCCTCGTTCAGCCCCATGTCGATCAGCTTCGGACTCGTTTCACTGGCCGCGACCGCCTTCAGCGGCGCGTCGTTCCTGGTGGGCGACGCACGCCGCTACGGCGCGGACGAGCTCGTCAGGTATTTCCGTCGTCGAGCCGTGACCGCCGCGCTGGTTCTGATCGCCATGGGCTCGGTGGCCCTGGTCACGATCGGATTTCAGGCCCCGACGCTCTTCAGGTCGATGCTGGCCGGGCCAGGCCTGCCGTTCGCGCTGATCACGATGATCGTCACTCCGCTCGTTGCCTTCCTGCACTGGCGAGGCATCTTTCGCTGGTACCGGGTCCTGACAGTGGGCGCCGTTGGCTCCATGGTCATGGCCTGGGGGTTTGCCCAGTCGCCGTACCTCCTCCCCGGACAGCTGACGATCGCGCAGGCGGCCGCGCCTCCCGGCACGCAGGCGCTGTTGCTCATCGTCGGAGCCGCTCTCGTGCTGGTCATCGCCCCCGCCATGGCTCTTCTCTACTACCTCGACCAGCGCAGCGCCCTCGACGTGCCGAAAGCCTGACCTACCCCAGATCGTCACTCGAGCAGACCGTCGGTTGAGCGGTTGATTCGTGAAAATCCGGGCATAATCGCCACATGCCGATTCCGCCCTCACTCGCCGATCGACCCGGGGCGCTCCTGGTGATCGCGGCCAGGACCGGGCAGGAGCTGGCCAAACGCCGGCTCAGCCCCCTCGGCTTGAGCGTCCAGCTCTGCGGCGTGCTCAACCTGCTCGCGGAGGGGCCCGTTTCTCAGCAGGCGCTCGGCGAGCAGCTCGGAATCGACCGGACGACGATGGTCGAGCTGATCGACCAGCTCGAGCAGCAGGCGGTCGTCGTGCGCCGCCGCAACCCCGCCGACAGGCGCTCCTACGCGCTGGGCCTCACCCCGCGCGGCCGGACCGTGCAGAAGCGCGCGGCCCGGGCCTTCAACGCCGCGGCGGACGAGTTCTTCGGCCCCCTCAAATCAGGCGAGCAGCAGGCTCTGACGGACATGCTGCGACGCATCATCGCCTCAGCCGATCCTCAGCTAAAGAAATCATCCGCTTAAGGGAATAACTCGCGCGTCGACTGGCTTCTGGTCGGTCATGAACGCGACGCCCCGACGGATACTCGTCACCGGTGCGAGCAGCGGGATCGGCCTCGCCACGGCGCGCCAACTCGCTGCCACAGGCCATGAGGTCGTCATGGTGTCGCGTGAAACCTCGCGCGGCACCCAGGCACTCTCCAGCGTGGCGGCAGATGCGACCGGCCCGGGACCAAGCTTCCTTCCCGCCGACCTCTCGAGCCAGGCTTCGATCCGCGACCTCTCGGTCCGGCTGCACGATCGCTTCAGCTCGGTCGACGCTCTGGTCAACAACGCAGGCACGGCTGCAACACGCCGAGAGCTCACGGTCGATGGCATCGAGCTCACCTTCGCGACGAATCATCTCGCGCCGTTCCTGTTGACCCATCTCCTCTTGGATCTACTGCACGGCGGTCGCGTCGTCGGCACCACTTCCGAGTCGCACGCCGGACGCCTCGACTTCGACAACCTCCAGGGCGAGCGCGGATACAACTTCTTCTCCGCCTACTCGCGCTCCAAGCTCGCCAACATCCTGTTCACGTACGAGCTGGCCAGGCGCCTGGCCGGCACCGCCATCACCGCCAACTGCTTCACGCCAGGCCCCTCTGCGACCAACTTCGGCCGAGGAACCGGCGGTGCGATGGGCCTGATGTCGGCGGCGGTGCGTTTGATCGGCGGCAGCCCGCAGCGAGGCGCCCGAATTGCTGTCCGCCTCGCAACGTCACCTGAGCTGGACGGCGCGAGCGGCCTCTATTTCTTCCACGGCAAGCCTGCTCGCAGCAAGGCGATCACCTACGACCCAGTGATCGCTGCCCGCCTCTGGGCGGTCAGCGAGGAGCTGACGAATCCCGGCCGGCAAATCACTCAGCCATCAAAGGAGGCAATCAAATGAACGCCGCCGCAAGAGGCATCCAGCTCGGAGCTCGCGCTCGTCGCGCGGTCCGGTTCTTCGCGGGCTTCATCAACCCGCTCACGCTCGTCATCGCGGGGAGGCGTTGGATGCCGATCGTCGGCGTCATCCACCACCGCGGACGCAAGTCCGGGCGGATGTACGACACACCGCTTGGCATGCGACCGCTGGGCGACACGTTCGTGATGCCGCGCACGTTCGGCGAGAACGCCGCGTGGTACCTGAACGTCAAGGCAGCCGGCTGGGGCGTGGTCACCTACAAGGGCCACGACTACACAGTGGTCGAACCGCAGGTCATCGACTACGCGACCGCCGCACCGGCTTTCCCCCGCTACGAGCTGCTGCAGTTCCGCCTGGTCGGTATCAACGAGTACCTGCGCATGAGGCAGGCACCGGCATCCACAACACGCCCGCCTGACGGCACCCGCGTGAATTCCAAAAGGAGAGACTGAAAATGGCAACTTCCTTGAGCACCCCTCCCCACCCGGCGCTTCGCGCCGACCTCCCCGGCAAGCGGGGAGGTGAAAAGTCTCGCAACCTCACCCTCGCGCTGATCGTGATCGCGTTCGCCCAGCTCATGGTCGTGCTGGACACCACCATCGTCAATGTCGCGCTCCCGTCGATCCAGCGCGCGCTGAGCTTCAGCGCCACCGACCTCGAGTGGGTGGTCAACGGCTACGCGCTCGCCTTCGGCGGATTGCTTCTCCTCGGTGGCCGGGCCGGCGACCTGTTTGGGCGGCGGCGGATGTTCATCGCCGGGGTCCTGCTGTTCGCGGCCGGCTCCTTTGCCGGCGGTCTCGCGACCACATCGACCTGGCTCATCGTTGCGCGCGTCGTCCAGGGCGCGGGCGGCGCCATCGTCGCGCCCACCGCGCTGTCTTTGATCGCGGACACGTTCCAGGAGGGGGCGGCGCGCAACCGCGCCCTGGGGATCTATGCCGGAGCGGCCGGCGGCGGCGGAGCCGTCGGACTGATCCTGGGTGGCCTGATCGTCAACTACCTGTCGTGGCGGTGGGTCCTGTTCGTCAACGTCCCGATCGCGCTCGTCCTGGCCTTCGCGGCGCCGCGGGTGCTCGCGGTGTCGGACGGGCGGTCAGGCCGGCTCGACCTGCCCGGCGCGATCTCCGTCACGAGCGCCATGACACTCCTCGTCTATGGGCTGTCGCGGGCGGCGACGCAAGGCTGGAGCGACAGCGTGACCGTCGCGACGCTCGGCTTTGGCGCCGCGCTGCTGGTGCTCTTCATATTGATCGAGCTCCGCAGCGAGCAACCCCTCATGCCGTTGCGAATCTTTGCGAACCGGAACCGCACCGGCGCCTACCTGCTGAGGATGGTGGCGGGGGCGACGACGCTCTCCGTCCTCTTCTTTTTGACCCAGGTCGTGCAGAACGTGCTGGGCTACAGCCCGCTCCAGGCCGGCTTCGCATTCTTGCCGCTAGGCGCAGGGGTCGTCATCACGGCCCAGGTCACCTCGCGCGTGGTCGGACGCATCGGTCCGAGAGTGCCGATCACCGTCGGCGCGCTCGTGGTGGCGGGTGGCCTCGCGTGGCTGTCTCGCATATCCGATCACGCTAGCTACGTCCCCGACATACTCCCGGCCCTCATCGTCCTGTCGGTCGGGCTTGGCCTGATCTTCTTTCCCACCACGGTGGTCGCGGTCTCGGGCGCGTCGCGACGTGAGTCGGGTCTCGCGTCGGCCGTGCTCAACGTCAGTCAGCAGCTGGGCGGGTCGATCGGCCTGGCCGTTCTCGGCACTGTTGCCGCCAACGTCAGCAAGGACCAGCTTGCCAACGTACGTCCGACTCGCGCACTGATCGGCCAGGCGCTGATGGCGGGGTTCACGACGGCGTTCGAGATTGGTGTCGTGATCGCGCTCGCCGGATTCGTGATCGCGCTGCTGGTGATCCGCGTCCGTTCGCCCAAACCGTCCACTGCCGCGCTGCCCGAAGCGGCCTGAACACCCGGTGCGCGCGCCCGACGCGGGCGCGCGCTTTCTTATTGGGTCGGGAAGGGCGACTGCCACCAGTACGGAAGGTCATCGACCTCTATCGCGGTGACCCACTTCACCCACCAGAAGCCGCGGCGGCCTGGCGCGACCAGGCGCGCGGGAAAGCCATGCCCTGCGTCGAGGGGCTGATCGCCAAAACGGGTGGCCAGGAGAAGGCTCACCGCCTGGTCGATCGGAAAACGCCGGTCATAGCCACTGTGAGAGACGACTCGGATGCTCGCGCCGCGCATGTCCTTGACGAGTCGATCAAGTCGCGCGCCAGACCAGACCTGGGTCGAATAGAAACCCCCGGTGCAGTCGAGGGTCGCGACGACACGATCGTCGAAGGCCGCGAGCTCCTCGTAGCTCAGGGCGCGGTCGCCGATTCGAAGTCTCCAGTCTTTCGCTTCGACTTGCGGGATGGAATCGAACATCCACGAGCTCACCGGCATCAGACCTGGCGCATACGAACCGGCCTCGTAGGAGCCGGTGAACCTGCGCGCCGCGCCCGGCAGCCCGGTCGCGCGCACGACGAGCTCGCCGGCGCCGTAGGCTACCGCGGCCGTCGAAATCACGACTGCGCCGCGCAGGAAATTGCGTCGTGACACGTCAGTGCCGCGGATCCGAATGCGCCGGACGGCGACGTGCCAGACCACAAACGGAACCGCGGCCAGGGCGGCGCCGACATGAACCTCCATGGCGCTGAAAGGTCCCGCGTAAACGAGCAAGCCGGTTGAGTGGGCCAGGCCGGCGAGCAGAGATGTGATCACCAGCAGGCCCAGGAGGATAGAGGCCCACCGATGCGGCCGGTTGCGGCTCATCCCGCGCCGCGCGATCATCGATTTCCAGGGCAGCAGGAGGAGGATGGCAATTCCGCTCGTTGCATGCACGACGAGGGACCATCGCGCCGGCGCCGTGGCGTAGGCAAAGGCGAGCCAGCCGGTCAGAAAAGCGCCGAGCAGCAACAGGAGCAGCCCCAGGTTGGTGCGGGCACCAAACCGCGTCGGCACGCGACTTCCCATGCTCAGATCTTGCTCTGACGCAGAGAATGTGATCGCCAGGCGTTGCGAAGCCCCCGGACAAACACCGTCCGGGGGCTTCGAACTATCGACCCGTGGTCGTTATTGAGCCTGGCAGAACTGCGAGAAGCCCGAGTTGGTCGGTCCCGTGTCGTGCCCGAGGCCACCGTCTTCCTTGGCGTCGGCTGCGATCCAGTTGACCCCGCCGTTGGATGCGAAATGATGCGAGAAGGCTCCGAACGCGCCGTGTCCGGCGTCGCAGTTGGCGGCCGCCGCCGGTGGCTGGTTGTAGCCGTCGTCGTTGGCGCTCACCTGCACCAGGCCCACGCCGCAAAGCAGCCCGACAACACTTATCACACCAAATACCTTTTTCCTCATCGACACCCCCAGATGGCTTCTGTCTCCCTGTTAGGCGACTCCGTCGAGTATGACACTCAACGGGGAGATCCTTAATGGGATCTTAAGCTTCCAACTGGTTGACGCCCCGAGTCAGCGTGCGGGGGTTGGTGCCGAGGACCACACCCAACGCTGCCAGCCCGTGCAAAACGGCGACGATGATCGGAATCGCATGCAGGCCCGAGTCCGGGGTCTGAACGATCGAGTTGTCGATGTTGTATGCGCCATGCGCCACCAGGACCAGAAGCAGACTGCCGCGTGAGCCGTTGTAGAGCCACGCGTACAGGATCGCCGTCGAAGTCAGGCGCAGGTAGGTCTGCGGGAAGTCGGTCCAGTCGAAGAGCGACAGCCCGCCCGGAACCGCGACCGGCCACAGATGCCATGTGCTCCACAGCAATCCGATCACGATGGCCGCCGCCAGCGCACCGATTCCGGTTTGAAGGCGGCGCTGGCCGAAGCCTCTCCACCCCAGCTCCTCGCCGACCGCGCCCGCGATGACTGCGCCGATCGTGAACAGAAGCGCCGACATCCCTCCTTCCGCGGTTCCAGTGGGTAGGGCCAGCCAGTGTCGCGGTGCGTTGCCCCCGAGGAGCACGTAGACGAGATCGCCCAGGAGCAGCAGCGGGATCGGACCCAGCAGCGCCACCAGGTACCAGCCGGGGTGGATACGCCATCGACCCAGCGGCTTCAGGAGGCGGCGTACCCCGCCGGCGCCAGGCCAGCGCCAGGCCACCAGAAGCGCGGCCACGGTGGGCGTATAGGCGGTGAAGAGGATGCCCACGATAGCGATCGGGGGCGCACCGGACGAGTTGGCTGCGAGCTTGGCCAGGTCGAGGTGGAGGACATAAAGGGGCAGCAGGCCGAGGAACAGCAGCGCAAAAACGAGGACGGCCCACGCCACGACCGCCCTGTCGATATGCCGGGACGGTGCCGCTGAAAGGTCCATCCGACCTTCTTCTTGTTAGGTGGGCGGCGCGAGCTCTACCAGAGGTCTCGGTTCACGGGCCGAAGCTTCGCGCTTGCTGTGGCGCTCGATTGACCAGTCAGAACCACGACCGGTATGTGCCGGCAGGCATCGTCAGCGCGAAGAGCCTCGATGAGCGGAAGGCTGCCCGCTCCGTTGGCCCCGAGATGGATGAAGATCACGTTCGGAGCGCCCTGCCTCGCTCGGCCGAGACCCTCGGTCCGGTCGCGGGCCGTGACCACGCTGTAGCCATCGCCCTCCAGGCGTTGCTGATTGGCCTGGCTCGAGGCGGCGTCGTCATCGACCAACAGAGCGGATGCGATACGGACAGCGTTCACTGCGGACCCCTTGTTACATCCTCTGCCGTGGGACGGCAGGTTCGCGGAGGAACGCCAGCCTGTCGCCGTCAGTCTAGACGCATCTACCGGCGCCGACGCTGCCGTGATGGATTCGGCCTGCGCGAGACCACCCCGCGCTGATCCGGCCTGTTCTGGTGCGGCGGCTCTTCCACGTATGACCATCCGCCATCGCGCGTGAGGCCCGAGGTGTCCACGGTCCTGAGGAGCGGGGCGCCCTGGCGGCGCAGCTTGGCCCAGTTGTCGTGATCCTCGTCTGTGATGAAGGTGAGCGCGCGGCCGGAGTTTCCGTTGCGGGCGGTCCGTCCGATGCGATGGGTCATCGCGTCGGCGCTGTCAGGAAGGTCGTAGTTGATGACCAGGTCGACGTGGCTCACGTCAAGGCCGCGGGCCGCGACGTTGGTCGCCACGAGCACGTCGGCTCGTTCGTTCCTGAACGACTGCATCACATGGTCCCGAGCGCTCTGGGCCATGTTGCCCTGGAGCTCGACCGAGCGATGGCCGAGCTTCTGCAGGTCGCGGTTCAGCTTTCGCACCCCGTGCTTGGTTCGGCCGAAAACGATCGTGGCTCCCTGCTTGCGCAGGATGTCGCTCAGCACGCGCAGCTTGGCACCGCGCTGGGTACGCACGAATCCGTGCTCCAGCAGCGATGGTCCTTCAGCCACGACCTTCACGAAGACCGGGTCCTGAAGGTGCTTGGCGATCATTCTCGACACCCACTCGGGCATCGTCGCGGACGCCAGGACGGTCTGCGGCGAGTAGGTGAGGCCGATGATTTTTTCGACGTCTCTTGCGAAGCCGGCGTCAAACATCTGGTCCGCCTCATCGAGCACCATGTATTCGAGGCGGCTGAGCGAGACCAGTCTCTTGCTGATCATGTCCAGGATGCGGCCCGGCGTTCCGATGACCACGTCGACGCCTCGCCTCAATGCGGCCGTCTGGGTGTGATAGCCCACGCCGCCATACAGCAGCGCGGTGCGCCAGCCCGAATCGAGCGACTGGAAGACGGCCTGGACCTGGATCGCCAGCTCGCGTGTGGGCGCGACGATCAAGGCTTGGGGGCCGGGCTTGCCCCGCTCGAGTCTGTCCAGGAGAGGAACGAGAAAGGCCAGCGTCTTGCCGCTGCCTGTCGGCGATTGAATGACGACGTCGCGGCCGTCGAGGAGGGCGGGGATCGACTCGGATTGAACGCGGTTGAGGGTATTGATTTGCTGCCGGGTCAGCGCGGCTCCGACAGGCGCGCTTACGCCGGCTTCGGCGAATGTTTGCAACGAAGCTCCAGGGTGCCTCTCTTTTTCTTCTTATTTGCCGCGATCTACAGGACTCTGTGCTGAGACAGGAAGAGAGGACCCGAGCGGGCGACGCACCCGTGCGTCTCGGTCAGTCTACCGGATCGCGACCTCGACCAAACATCCCGTAGGTCAGGAAACCGTTTCGACTGTTGCGGTGCACCACGCATACAGAGCGTCATAAACCGGCATCTCAGCCTCGAGCTTCTCGAGGTCACGATCGCCATAGAGGCGTCGAAATCCCATCGCGACTGCCTTGAGTCCCGCCGCCTCGCGCGTCTGGCCGAGGTCGGCCTGGATATCGGCCCCGTGGACGATCTCAGCCAGACGGCCCAAGGCAGGATCCCTCAGTCCATAGCGCACCAGGATCGATTCGAACGAGCAGCGCCCATCGACGTGGCCGAGCTCGGCACCTTCGACGTCGAAGGGTTCTGCTCCTTCTTCTCGCGCGACCCTTGAAACGTCGTCTTCGTCTACATAGAGAAATTCCGCGCCTGGATCTATGAACCGCCGGATCAGCCACGGGCACGCGATCCGATCAACAGCGGCGTTCTTTCGGGTCACCCACTTCATGGCTCAGGGCTCCTTGCGCTTGGCGCCAAAACTAGCTGGATAGGCAATCCGCCAAATGCGGAGCATACGTCGCATTATCTGACCCCTTGCGCAGAGTTGAAGTGCGTGGACAATGATCTCGGTCGATGAACCCAGCCGAGCAGGCGATGAGAAAGGGAGCCGTCTCCCGTCCGCGAGAAATCGCGCGCCAGGCTTACGTTTACGGACTCTGGCTGCTCTTCGCATCGATCATCGTTCAGTTCTTTCTTGCCGGCCTGGGGGTGCTGGATAACTCGTCCTTTTTCTACTGGCACGTGAACGTAAACGGAGCCGTGGTCGGTTTGCTGCCTCTGTTACTCGTTGCGGTCGGCTGGTTCGGACGAGTGCCCGGGCGAACTCTATGGCTTACCGCGGCGGTCTTCGGACTTGTGGTGCTTCAATCACTTCTCATCGCTCCGTACCGCAACGCCGCTACAGGATGGGTCCGCGCTATCGCGAGCCTCCATGTCGTCAACGCATTGTTCATTTTCTGGGTCGGCTTGAGATTGCTGGAGAAGGCCGGCAGGCTCACGAGTCGATAACCTTCAGCGGCGTCGCAAGCGATACCAGGCGGTGTCGTTTCCGAACATCGGTCGGCCCGCTTCTTCCGAGACGATCTCCCAGCCGGAGGCAAACCGCTGCGCCACCTCCCCACGGGCCATCCCCCGCGGGCCGACGCGACCGGGGTCGCCCCGCCTCACCATGCCGAACAGCAGCATCGTCGCATCCTGCCTGGCAACTTCAGTGGCACCCTCGACGTAGGCATCTCGGCGAGCGTCCGCGATGCTGTGAAAGCATCCGAGATCAAGCAACAGCGCGTAACCCTCACCAACGCCAACCTCGGCGAGACGCGTGACATCCCCAACAACGAATCGAGGTGACACGCCGGCGGCGGCGGCCTTTCGCCGCGCTTGCTCGATGGCTCGCGGCACGAAGTCGACGCCGGTCGCGTCCCAACCGTGTTGCGCCATGTAGATGCAGTTGGTCCCAGTGCCGCAGCCGAGGTCTAGCGCCTTGCTGGGCTCCAGCCGCCCAGGGCCCTCGACCACCGAGACGAGCTCGGGGGGCGGGACGCCAGAATCCCATGGCTTGAACCCGAACAGGTAAGCGGCCCGAAAGAAAAAGCTCACCCTCGAAGGTAGGTCAGGGACCGAGGAGGGTCAGGGCCGGCAGATTTTCGGCGAGCAGACTCCGCCCCCAGATCCCTGCTTGACGACGTCAGGGCCGGCGTCCTCT
Organism: Chloroflexota bacterium; assembly: GCA_005880795.1. Taxonomy (GTDB): domain Bacteria; phylum Chloroflexota; class Dormibacteria; order Dormibacterales; family Dormibacteraceae; genus 40CM-4-65-16. Next base: position 20,492 of record VBGP01000021.1, read on the forward strand.
GGCCCACCAGACGTGACCGTTCCGGACGAGTGACCCGCGCCGGTCGATGGCACCTCTGTTCCGGAGCCGGATGACGCCTGATTCGCGTTCGTGGCGCCGCCTTGGGTCGACGCGGGCGCGGCGACCGGCGCTGCGTCCCGGCCATGATTGCCGGAAATCGAAACGACCCCAGCGTGGAGCGCCAGATAAACCACCACCAGGGCCATCACGAGCACCAGTGGGATGAGGGCGATCTTGCCCGGTGCGCGGGCAGTCATGACCACTCCAGAGTACCTCGGTTGCAACCAACGATGGAGGGGCCGCGCGCCGTGGCCCCTCCATTCTCCGAACTGCGTGTGGATCGCCTAGCCGCTGTTGCTGTCGTCTCCGCCGCCGGCGGCACTTACACCGCAGCCGGACGGCCCGAAGTGGCGGACGTCATTGAATCGATATGTCAGAGCTCCACCTCCGCCGAAGACGAGGTACGCCAGCTTGAACAAGTCGTGCCCGAACTGGACCCCGGCACCGCCGGTTGAAGCCGAGTAGTTGCCGAACTGCCACGCACACTTGCCACTGGACACGCTCTGGCCAAACGTCGGATAGAACGCCGTGGTACCTGTGTCATTCTTGGGCGGCACCGCGCAAGGCTCTCCGGTGTTCGTCCAGGTACCGGTCACGGAATCCTTCGTCCAGCGTGTTCCGGTGTTGCGGCTGCAGTCGTAGTCCGTGACGTTCACGGCGGTGATGCGCGGCAGGTCGGCTTCGAAGGCCACCTGCTGGTAGGGATGACCGTCCTCTCCCTGCCCCGTCACGGGGCTGGAGAAGGTGATCGGCGTCGGTGCTGTAGGAGCCGGAGCCCAGCGACCCGCGATGTATGGAGCTCCGTCAAAGCCATCGTTTTGCGTCAAACAGCCGGGGATGGCCACCCCACTTCCGTCGGAGCCGGCGACTCCGCCGCCGTATTTGGCGAACGCCGAGCCCTCTTCACCTGTGAAGCAGCCGTAGGTGCTGTCCGCGTCGTTGTGCACCGTCAGACCGGGACCCTCGCGGCCCGCCACGTTGCAGTGCCCGGAGCCAATTCCGGTTCCAGGCGCCAACGAGCTGCCGGCGTTGGGCTCTGTGACGTTGTTGCACCAGTCCCAGTGGCCGATCTCGTCGGAAAAGGAGATGTTGTAGGAGTGGGCCGCCCACTGCACGCGGGTCCCGCCCTGGTCGGTGCAGACCTTCGCCTGAGAGAAACCGCCCGCTGAATTGTTCGGATACACGCCGGTCGGGCAGGTGACATCGGCCGGCGGCCGTGAGGTCGAATACTCTGGGTGGAAGTTGAATGGGACGTTGTTGCAGGCAGTCCCGTTCGGCTGGTAATCCGGATAACCAAAGCTGTTGGCCGCGCTGGCGGTCATCGATCCGGTGGTTTGCGTCGTCAGGTCCTTGACCACGGTCTGCAACCCGTCTTTGGTGTCGTGAATGGACACCGTGAGGCGGTCACCCTGGTTCATGAGCAGCCAGTCGTTGGTGACTGTGAACGAGCTGCCGTTGAGGTCGATCGGGTTCGCCGGACCCGTGGGCTTGCCGCTCTTGGTCAGGTAGGCGAGGTTCGGATACTCGAGCCCGCCGATCTGCGAAGTGCACGTGAGGTTCAGCGTTGTCCCGTTGATGGGGTCCTCCGCAAGGCTCCAGAGCACCATTGCAACGCACCATCTCTTGGCGGTGCAGCTGGTCGGAAAGTAGCCCGGTGGATAGAACTGGAGTTCCAGGAAAGCCTGGCCCGGAGCCTGCGCGAGGGGTTTGATGTTGCTGTCGCTGTCCGGGGTGCAGGTCTTCGTCTGCTCCGGATACGAGCCAGGATTGCAGATGATCATCCCGAACCAGAAAGCTGGGTGAAGCTGGAAGTCCCAGGTTGCCGGTGTGCTGCCTGCCGCGTCGGGCATCGCCGCCGGCTCCGTCGGCAACGTCAGCTGATACGTCGAGTTGTTGCCAGCGCCCGGACGGTTCGAGTAGAAAAGCATGCTCGGCTCATCGTGGCCGACGTAGTACTCGAATCCGGCGTCCTTCCAGTCCTGTACCTCGAGACAACGGGCATCGTTCTGGCAATTGATGACCCGATGTGGAACGCTCGCGGTGACCTGACTGAAGGTCACGCCAACGAAAAGGGTGCCGGTGATGAGAGGCACCATGGCCGCCAAAAAGAGACGAGGTCGCCACCTGTGCATGTAAACCCTCCCAGACTTACACGTTCCCCCGACGCCACCCGAAAACGTAACACCGGCAGGCCGGACGCACAAGACACTGGTGAGAGGTCTCTGCGGTGGTGGCTACTGTTGACTGCGCGAATCCGTGGTCAGTTGGAACGGGAGCCGGGGCGGTATGCCATCGATTTCCGGGTCCGCCGACATCGCAAGGGCGATCGCCACTAGATCTGCTGTCCTTTGCAGTCGCTTCTTCTCGCGAGGGCTGAAAGGTGCGCCGCCCAACCGCGGTCCCAGCGCCAGCGTGCCCAGTTCGCGAGCTCCCGCGTGCAGCGGGATGGAAAGGACGGCAGACCCCTCCCACTTCCCGTGTGTCATAGCGGGTTCCTCCGAACCGTTTCTGTCCAGGAACAGGGCGGCCGTCGAGCGCGCCCCCTCAGCCGCATCGTCGAGCAGCCTGCTTGCAAGGCGCGGCGGGCTCAAGACGCCAACGACGGTCTGCACTTCGTCTTCCAGAGCCTTCATGAGGCGCTCGAGATCGCGCGAATCCTTGAATCGCTTGTCGACGAATGACTGCACCGAGTTGCGGGCGGGGGTGAATATCGTGGCCAGCAAAAACACCGTGACCACGATGGCGGCATCCGAGCGCTGTCCCGTAATGGCCAGAAACACCTTCTGGAGGAGCGTCACCAAAGCTGCGTAGATGCCCGCGAGGAGGGCGCTGAGTGAGACGTAGACGATCGCTCGATTGATGAGCAGATCGATGTCGTACAGGCGGTAACGCAGGATGGCGACGCCGACCGCGATTGGTACCGCGGTGTAGGCCACGTTGAAAACGAGAAACGCATCGATGGAGAAGGCGGGCCGAATCAGAAAGACCGCGACTTCGAAGGCAAGGTCCACCGCCACGACGGCGCCGGCGACGGCCACCCATTTGACCTGTTGGTGCGTTTCATGCGATCCGCCGCGGAATCGGCCGACCAGCGAGGACACCGCCGCCGCTACCGTGCCCACGCTGCCAATGATGCCCGCGGCATTCAACGCTTGAGCGAAGCTCCCCTGTCCAATGAGTGCTGCGATGAACTGCAGCGCCAACGAAGCCACGGCAAGGTAAACGATCGGGCGCCACCTCGCCGATGGGAGATGGCCACCAGGAAAGAGGAGCAGGCCGAGCGTCGTCGGGGCCAGGAACCCGACGATGAACGTCAGGCTGGAAACGGCATCTACGACCGCGGCGGCGTGCACCAGCCCTGGAACCGCCAGCCCGATCTGTGAGTAGGCTGCCGTAACCGCGGATATGCCGGCTGAGAGTCCCGAAACGGAGAAAATCCAGCCGACAAGATGGTGCGGGTGGCGCGACACGACCAGGGCGCCGACGATCGAGAAAGCGAGCACCCCTACCCACGCAAATGGCGAGCTGAGCTCGTCTTCGATGCTCAGCGGCAGGCCGTGCGGCTGCGAGATGATGAGGCTCGCGAGGGGGATGCACGCAGCCGTCAGGACGACGCAGCCCCACGCGACAAAGCGCGCACTCCTCACAACCACCCCTTCGCCTCGGCCATCCTTGCCGCCTCCGAACGGTTGCGCGCACCCAGCTTCTGAATCGCGTTCGAGAGGTGGTTGCGCACGGTGCCGTGGGAAAGAAAGAGCGTTCGGGCAATCTCCTCCAGGTCGGCGCCTCGGTCGGTAGCTGCGAGGACCTGCCGTTCTCTTTCGGTCAATGGGCTGATACCTTCGCTCAGAGCCAGCGCCGCCAGGCCAGGGTCGACCACGCGCTCGCCTCGCGCTGTCCGACGGATCGCGAGGGCAAGCTGCTCTGGCGGTGCGTCCTTGAGCAAGAACCCATAGGTACCCGTGGTCATCGCGCGACGCAAGAATCCCGGCTTGCCGAATGTCGTGAGGATGAGGCTGCGACACTGGGGCAGCGCCTCGTGCAGTGCGGCCGCTGCTGAGATTCCATCGCCGCCAGGCATCTCAATGTCCATCAAGGCCACGTCAGGACGGTGGGCCATCGCCGCAGCTACTACCTCGTCGGCTCTGGCCACCTCCCCTACAACCTGGATATCCTCTTCCATGGCGAGAAGCGCACGCAACGCCCCGCGCACCATGGCCTGATCCTCCGCGAGGAGGACGCGAATCATCTAGACGCCTCGGCATCGATGGCATTCGGCTGTGGGTGGGCCGTACCTAAAATCGTCGCTCGCAACCGGAATCCCGCTTCAGGCAGCGCCGCAGCTTCCAGCGTTCCGCCCAGGAGGGCAAGGCGCTCGTCGAGCCCACGCAGGCCGTTGCCGGCCGGCGCCTGAGGCACGCGCCAGCCGTCGTTCAGGACTTCGACCTGCAGCCGGCCGTCAATTCGATTCAGGGTGATCCCGCAATGCTTGGCTCCGGAATGCCGGATGACGTTGGTCGTCGCCTCGCGCACCACCCACCCCAGCACCGCCTCCGTTTCGCGGTCGAGGGCTCCCAGGCTCTGCTTGACGTCGACTTCAATTCCCGCAGCCTGGAGCGCGACTCGAGCCGCCGTGAGTTCGGTGGCGAGAGTCGGCTGCCGATAACCTGACACCGCCTCTCGCACCTGCTGAAGCGCGTCCCGGCTGAGAACAACGATGTCGCGGACCTCGTCGGCTCCGTGCACTCCCTCGGGAAGCAGTCGTGTCGCCAACTCTCCTTTCAGGGTGATCAGCGAGAGGCTGTGACCTAGCAGATCATGGAGGTCGCGGGCGATCCGATACCGCTCTTGGCCGGCCGCATGCTGGGCGATTTCGGCCCGCGCTGCGCGCAGCTGAGACAGAGTGTCGAGAAGGTAGCGAAGCACCATTGCGCTGCCCCCGAAAAGCACCACACCCGGCAGGACCAGAACAGCCTGAAGCACGAGCTCGGCGATCGGCAGCCGGGCCAGCAAGATCACCTCCATCAGCGTCGTGGCTCCCACCAGGCCAAGCCCAATCAGCGCGCGCCGCGGCGGGAAGCTGAAGCCCGCGACCAGGAGGGGAATCAGGAAGTAGTTCGCTGACATCTGGCCTGAGAGGTGATCGAGAGCCACAGCGAGCAGCGTTAGTGCTCCCACGGTGGCGGATGGAACCGCCAGGCCGTGCGATCTGAAGCCTGAGAAGCAGTACCAGACGTAAACCACGGAGTAGACCACCGCCGCGACACCGAAGATCGGGACAGCTGCGCCACGCACGATTCCCTGCAGGTAGGCCTCGACTGCCGGCCACATCAGCGCGAGCGCGGTCAGCGCGACGTACCTTCCCCATCTCTCGCCCAGGCTCATCACTAGGGCCGAGAGTACAGCCGGCGAGTTCGCATTCCAAGTGATCGCGGGTAGATAGCAACCGTGATCGCAGTCATGGCCAAGACCTGATCTCGGGCACTTTCGCCGTCGCACGAAACTGCGGATGCTCGCTGCATCAACTTCGTGGAGGTGGCCGCCGTGGATTCAATCAAGCAGAGGATCGCCAGGCACCCGGTGAGCGCCTTCCTGCTGATTCTCTATCCGGTCAGCTGGATCCTCTTTCTTCCAGCTGTGCTGGGCAAATCGGGGCTCGGAGTCCTGCCAGTGGACATTCCGGCCCAGGCAGGCATCCTGCTGGTCACGATCTTCGGTTTGACCGGCGTTGCGTACCTCGTCACCCGGCTCGCCGACGGTAAGGAAGGGGTCAGGCGGCTTCGCCGTCACTACTACCAGTTTCGCGCGGCGCCCCAGTGGTACCTCATGGCCGTGTTCGGTGCCCCCGTCCTGTTGGTCATCGTCGGTCTGATTGGCCGTGGCGGCAGCGCGCTGAGCCCGTTCGGCAATCACGTGTCGGGAATCCCCACCACGTATCTGCTGAACGTGGCTCTCATCGCGATCCTCATCTCGGTGTGGGAAGAGGGCGCCTGGATGGGATTTGTGACAGCGCGGCTGCAAGAGCGCTGGGGGCCAGTGATGGCCAGCATCGTGGTGGCTCCGTGCTTCGGGTTCGTGCACCTGCCCCTCTTTTTCATCACCGGCGGCCTGATCGACAACGCCAGACCGCAGGGCTTTCACGTGCTCGAGTACGCGATCTACCTCTTGCTCCTGTTTTCCATCCCAGTCCGGATCGTGATCACGTGGGCTTTCAACTCGACGAAAGGCAGCCTGCCGGTCGTGGCCTTGATGCACGCTTCCATCGACACCACCGCTTCCGGCGTGGTGCTGGCTACGTTCTACCCAGGCATCGACGGCCGGTTGCTGTACGTCGCGATCGCCGTGGTTGCCGTCGCGGCGATTGTCTTCACTCGCGGACACCTGGGCTATCACACCGAGGCAGACGCTGCTGCTGCCTCACTGGCGCCTCAGCCTGTGCGGGCATGAGTTCCGAGATGCAAGCAATCGAGGTCGCCTCCACTTCGCAGACACAGTCGGGTTTCGTGAAGCTGCTCCGTCGATATCCGCTCATCTCTTACTTCGTGATGGCTTACGCGATCTCGTGGTTTTACGTGATCGTGTTCGAGATCGTCTGGCCGCTACCGGACACGATCGTCACTGACGTGCCGCTGCTCTTCGGTCCGGTGGGGGCGGGATTCGTGATGACGGCCGTGGTGGCCGGCCGGGCCGGAGTCAAGCAGCTTCTGCGCAGGCTCGTGCTGTGGCGCGTCAGTCCGCGTTGGTATTTGCTCGCGGTTGTCGGAATGCCCGCGCTTTACCTGCTCGGCCTGGCCTTGGTGCCCGGCGCGTTCAGCTCGATCAGCCTTCCCCTCACGACCTTGCTGCTTCTGCCTGCTTTCTTCGTGGTGATTCTGGTCACAGGCGGTCCGCTGCTCGAAGAGCCTGGGTGGCGCGGCTTCGCGCTGCCTCGCCTGCAGCAGCGTTGGGGTCCGCTGGTCGGGACCCTGATCCTTGGCGTGCTCTGGGCCGGATGGCACGGTCCCCAGTACTTCACGCCCGTCTTCTCGGCAACCAACGGTGGGCTCACTGTTTCTGGTGTTGCCATTTTCCTGGTCGCGGCGGTCAGCTTTTCATTGATCATCACCTGGGCCTTCAATCACACAAAAGCCAGCCTGGTGATCGCGATCTTGATCCACCAGTGCATCAACTTTTCCCAAGGACTGACGACCACCATCCTTCCCGGGGCAAAGAACAATGAGGTTGGCCCGGTGTTCGCCTTCGCCGCGGCCGCGGTGATCATCGTCATTGCCACACGCGGTCGTCTTGGCTACTCGCCGCAGGGCGAGAACAAGAGATGAGCATCGACCTTACTAGCGACCAGGCGGCCCGCGCCCGATCGAAATCGGGGTTGCTACGCGCCCTTGAGTTTCCGCTCGCTCGCATCGCCGCCGGCATCGTGGCGGCCGGGGCGCTGCTCGTGCCCGCCCAACTACTGGCCGGCGGAGCGAGCTCGACCACCATTCGCGGTGCGCTGACCGAGGTCTACACGGGCTTGGCCGCGGGCCTTGCCCTATGGCTGGTGGCGCGATTGATCGAGAAGCGCCAGCTGGCTGAGGTCGGGCTGCCTTTTGGCCGAGGCACCGCCTTTCTCCCGATGGGATTTGGGATCGGCGCAGCAATTGCTGGGGCCTCGATCGGCATCCTGGCGGCCATCGGCTCGTATTCAGTTGTCGGCAACGGAGACCTCTCGGGCTCCACTGGCAACCTTCTGCTGCTCCTGGTTTTCGAGCTCGGTTCGGCGGCCCTCCAGGCCATCCTTTTCTATGGGATCGTCTTCAGGGTTCTCGCGGAATGGCTTGGGCGATGGCCGGCCATTGCGCTGGCGGTCGTCCTGTTCGGCGCCATCCACCTCACGGGGCCAGACGCCAGCGCCTTCAGCGCCGTGGTGGTCGGTTTGTCCGGTGGCGTGCTTCTCGCGGTCGGCTACATCGCCACTAAGGGCCTATGGCTCCCGATGGGAATTCTGTGGGGAATCAACTTCGCCTTCGCCGAGATCCTGGGCGCAATTCCGAGCGCGCACCATCGGCTGTTCGAGGCCCGGTTGTCAGGGAACGAGCTGTTGAGCGGAGGGGCGGCGGGTGCGGAAGCGGGTGGCGCAACGTTGATCGTCGTCGCGATTGCGATCGCACTGACCTTGTGGTCGGGCTCGAGCCGACTCCGATCCGAGGTAGTCCGATGAAGACTGCCCCACTCAAAGCATCTTGACGAGCTGTTCGGCGAGTTGTGGTCCGTCCATCGGAAGTCCTGACGCGGCCTCCATCCGGCCGCTGAAGTTGAAGAAAGAGATCAACGCATTCGCCTGGTAGATCCCGCGCTCGTCCCAGCCGGCCGCACGAAGAGCGTCAAAGTCCGCGTCGTCTACAGCCCCGGGCGTCTCCGTCAATTTCTTTGCGTAACCGAGCAAGGCGCGCGTCTTCGGATCCAGCTCGTAGGTCGGCCAGGTTGTGGCGAACTCGTGGTCCAGATGGTCCAGGCCCGTGAGACGGCGCAAGGCCGCCGAGTGGAGACCGAGTCAAGGTGCACCGCCGATCAAGCCGTTGACGACCGTTGCCACCATCTCTCGCTGCACCACGGTCAATGTGACCCGGCGACCCATGTAGATGTGCTGGAAGAGGCGACTCATTCGGTAGGCCAATCGGAGGTCGGCGAGCTGGACACGCGCGATCCCGGGAACCGCTCCCAATCGCTTCACCATGAGCCTCTCCAGCAGACGCGGCAGCCTGCCCTGCACGCCCGACGAGTAGAAGCGGCCTGCGTAGACAGATTTCATCTGCATCCCTGCACATGATTCACCTTCAAGGCTCGTCTGTCAAGATTCAAGTTCCGAGGTGCACGCGAAAATGTGGGGCGGCGGCGGTCGCCGCCCCGGCGCCGGCGCTAAAAGAGCTAGGTCTTCGGTGTCGCCTGCATGGACGGCACCACGCCGAGCTGCTGCAGCATGCCGAGCTGGTCGTAGCTCGACCAGCTCTCGACCTGTTTCCCATCGCGGAATTGGGTGATCATGATGCCGCCGATTGAGACTCGCTTCCCGGTCGGTGCGATGCCCATCAGCGTCCCCTTGTGGGTGCCCGTAGCCGTGATGCGCGCGGCCACCTTGTCCCTTTCTTCGATCAGGTCCGTGAGCTCGAATTCGGTGTCCGGAAAGGCGCTCCGGTACATCCCGACCAGCTGCTTGACACCTTCCGGCCCGGCAAACACGCCACCCGGCGCGGCTGGATCATGGGTTCTGCAGCCGGGAGCGACAAGTTCGTCCACGAGCTCGAGCTTGCCCCGGTTCCAGACCTGGTCGACGTACGTGCGAGTGAGTTCCTTCAAGTCTTCAGCCATCGTTTGGCCCTCCCTGCGAATTGGGCCTCTCGGTTGACGAGGAATGGTCCGGGATGAGGCCCACGGGTGCTCATTTTTCATGTGCACCCACGCACATGAAAATCCATCCGGGCCGATCTGTCAAGATTCAATTGCACCCGTGCACGCGAAAGTAGAGGAATGGCCCGCCGTTACCGCCTGAAAGCTCGCGGGCGGCGTCAGGACGACAACCGTCGTCGGATAGTCGAGGCCGCGTATCAGCTTCACATGACCATCGGCGCCTCTCGGGCGAGCACTAGCGCGATTGCGAGGCTGGCGGGAGTAAAGAGGCCCACCGTCCAGCGCCATTTCCCTGACCTCGCGAGCCTTTTCATGGCGTGCAGCCTGCACGGAATGCAGCTCGATCCCCCGCCCGATCCGGCCGCCTGGCAGCGCGTCAAAGATCCCTGCGACCGTCTGCGCATAGCCCTGTGCGAGCTGTACCCGTCGTACCGAAGGCGCCGCGCCGTCTATCTCGACATGCCCAACTTCGAGGGCGTGCCTGGGCTCGAGGCGTTATGGGCCGTACAGGCGCAACAGATGGAGGGGCGGCGCCGGGTTCTCGCGGAGGGCTGGCAAGTCTCCGCCGACCGGCGAGAATCGCTGATCGCGGCTGTCGGCCACGCAATCGATTTCTGGACGTGGCGCTCCTTGACTGAGGGTCAGGGCCTGGACGACGAAAAGGCCGCCCTTCTGATGACCGAGATGGTGGAAGGAATCACCAGGTGACGAACCTGTATGTCTGGCTGCGGTTCCTCCATCTGTTCGGCCTTGCGGTGTTTCTCTTCGCGCACGGAGTCACCGGCGGCGCATCCCTTGCTCTGCGCGCACCGGTTTCGGTCGCCAGTCGCAGGCTGCTCTGGCTCTCGCAGCGGGCGGGGATAGTCGCCAATGCCGGCCTGGTCGTCGTGATAATCACCGGAGTCTGGATGGCCTTCGCAGGGCATTGGTGGGGCCGGGGCTGGCTATGGGTATCGCTCGTAGTCCTCGTCGCGGTGCTTGCCGCGATGGGCTTCATCTCGCGGCCGTATTACATGGCCCGGGACGCCGCCCAACACCCGGATGATGTTCTAGCAGAGCGCCTCCGCCACACCAGACCGCTCGCAGCCGTTTGGATAGGCGCGCTCGGACTGACCGCCCTGATATTTCTGATGGTGTTCAAGCCCTTCTAAATCGAGGCGCCCGCCCGCGCCGGGCGCCTCTCCAATTTGCCTCAGTTGACGGAGATGTCGTCGTACAGCGTGTAGGTCGGATCGGGCGGGTTGATCCAGTTGTCGTCGTGGTCGATAAGGGTCAGCGTGTACGAGTGGCCACCGGTCAACGTGACCGACCTCTGGACCCAGCTTCCGTTGTTGGTGCAGGTCCTCGCGAGCACCGTCGTGGTGGTGTTGGTCGTGTTGTCCTTCAGTGTCACCGTGGCCCAGTCATAAGTCACGGTGTCAGTGCAAACGACGCGATACCAGAACGATAAGGTGTGCCCGGTCCCGGTGGGCGCGGTGAAGGTCTGAGAGATCGAGCTGTCGCCGCTGAACGGCGAGGAGCTGCCGACCTGCGCCGAGTGTGTGCCGGTATGAGCTGTGCTGCTGACCGAGGTGGCGCCGCTGGTCGCCCAGCCGGTTAAGTCGCCGGTTTCGAACCCACCGTTGACTATCACGCTGGCGGGGGCCGGGTTGACCAGCAACGTGACGCTTGCGGTGTGGCTCAGGCTCCCGCTGCTGCCCGTGATGGTGATCGTGTACGTGCCTGTCGTCGCTGTGCTGCCCGTCGTCGCGGTCAGCGTCGATGAGCCACCGCCTGCGATCGACGCCGGGCTGAACGACCCTGACGCGCCCGCGCCGAAGCCGATGGCCCCAAGCGTGACCGCGCTGCCGAATCCGTTGGTCGCGGTCACTGTGACGGTATAGGTCGTGCTGTTGCCAACGGTCACGGTCCGGCTCGAGGGAGTGGCGGAGATAGCGAAATCAGGCGGCCCGGTGACGACCAGGGTCGCGCCGATGCTGTGGTTGAGGGTGCCGCTCGTGCCGGTGATCGTGATCGGGGATGATCCCGTGGCCGCGTCCGAGGTGGTCGTCACGCTCAGCGTTGAGGTGCCGCTGCCCGTGACTGAGGTTGGGCTGAATGTTGGGGACGCGCCCGAACCGAAGCCCGAGGCGCTCAAGCTAACCGTGTCCACGAACCCGTTCTGCGCCGTCACCGTGACGGTGTAGCTGGTGCCGCTGCCCTGCACGACGCTCTGGCTGGATGGGCTCACGGCGATGGCGAAATCTGGGGCGGGCGGAGCCGCCAGGGCAACGTCGTCGAAGAACGTGTAGGTGGGATCGCCCGGGTAGTTGTCGTCGTGGTTGAGCAGGTTCAGCGTGTAGCTGTGACCGCCGGTCAGCGAGGCCGGGCTGCTCTGCACCCAGGCGCCACTGTTCGAGCAGGTTCTAGACAGGAGCGTGGCCGTGGTCCCGGCGGTGTTGTCGGTCAGGCTCGCCGTGGCCCAGTCGTATGTGACGGTGTCAGGACAATGGACCTGATACCAGAACGTAAGTGGCCCTGTCGGGGTGGGAGCCGTGAAGGTCTGCGCGATCGTGCTGTCGCCGTTGAAAGGCGAGGTACTTCCGACCTGTGCGGAGAAGCTGCCGGTGTGAGGAGTGGTGCTGACCGATGTGGCGCCGCTCCTCGTCCAGCCGGTGAAGTTGCCGGTCTCGAATCCACCGTTGACGACCCCGCCGGTGGCGGAGTTGACGACCAGCGTGACGCTGGTGCTGTGGGTCAGGCTGCCGCTGCTTCCCGAGATCGTGATGGGGAAGCTGCCCATGGCGGCCCCGCTCGTCGTGGTCACGCTGAGGGTTGACACTCCTCCACCTGTGACGCTGGTGGGATTGAAGACGCCAGAAGCACCGCTGCCGAATCCGCCCGCGCTCAGGCTGACCGCGCTGTTGAATCCGTTCTGCGCGGTGACCGTGACCGTGTAGCTCGTGCTGCCGCCCTGGATGATCGTCTGGCTTGCCGGCGAGGCCGAGATGGTGAAGTCAGGGGCGGGCGGTGTGCCGCATCCAGGGAACTTGAATGACGCGATGCGGGTTCGCCAGTTGAAGGAGCCGTTGGAAGGGATGTACTCGTTTGCGTACCAGAACGTGCAGTCGTCGGCCGGGTCGACCGCGATCGTGGAGTAGTCACCCCACCGGCTCAAGTTGCCGTTCTGCGAGCCTGCTCCGGCGATGATCGTTCCCTCGCCCTGCGTCATGGTGCCCGCGGGGTCACCCACGAGACGTCCCGTGTATCGAATCTGCGGGTGCATCGAGCTGCTGCTGACGCTGTAACCCAGCCCGATGTTGCCCGAGGAGTCCTGGGCGATGCTGCCCATCCATCGATAGTTGGCATCGGGCGCGTATGTGCCTTGCTGGACGATGCCAAGGCTGTTGCCCCCGCCCGTGCGCAGCTCATACCAGCGGATGCCTACCGAGCTGCCGGCGGCGATGCTGCGATCGACCACAAGCGCCTCGTGGTCTCCGAAGTTGCGGTAAGCGAGCCGGTACATGAGGCGGTCGCCGAGCGTGTCCAGCCGCTGGCTCGTCCCGGACTGCGGCACGCACGCGTTGACGTTGCCGCCACAAGGCGATGTGAACGCGGCGGTGGCCAGCGTCGTGGGCCCAGTCAACGTCGTGTTGGCCGAGTTGGCCCAGTCCGTGTGGAAGGCCCAATAAGCCAGCTGGTTGGAGACCGCTCCGTCGGCGACCAGATAGTTGGGGGAGCCGGCGGGCGGCTGCCGTGTCCCGTCGAAGTCGGAAGGCAGCAGGCCTCCGTAGTTCGCGCCGAGGCTGAAGCACTGCTGCGTGGCGGCGGCGCCGGTCAGCATGCTGGTGCGGTCGTACGCGCAGGCCTCGCCACCGAGAAACGAGTTGCCTGCGGAGTTGAACATGTTGAAGGTTATGTAGTAGGCGTCAGGCCAGACCGCCATCTTGGGGTAGTCCGGAAACTGGTTCCCGTAGCTGAACGAATAGCGGTAGTAGGCACCGGTGGGGTCCCCGGTCTGGGACACCGCCACGCACTGCAGGAAGTCGGGATTGGGTGACGTGATGGCGAACTGGCTGATCACCCAGCGATTGGCGATCGAGTCGTATTTCGCGATCGGGTCGCCATCGTTGTCCGCCTGGCAGTTGCCTCCGAAGCCACTCCACAGCGTGTTGATCGGGACTGGACCGTAGATCGTGGAGCCCGATTTGTTGAAGATCGCAAAGTCGGTGTTCACGATCTCGAGCACGTGGCCAGGTCCAACGGCGAGGTTGGTGTCTGGAGGAGCCGAGTTGACGCTGAAGGTCCCCTGAGGGCCGGTGAAACCGTTGCCGACACCCTCGAAGTTGAGCGTGGTCGCCGGCGCGGCTGCCGCGGTATTTGCGGAGGGCCGGCCGCTGGTGGCGCTCTGGCCGAAGTCAGCCTTGTGGTACGGCTTGGCCCGCTGATTCTCGTGGCCGCCGCGTTGGTCTTGCTGATTCCCGAGGATCTCGCGCAGCGGTGGCGAGAGGTCCATGTGGACCGCGGGTGACACCTGCGCGCCGTGCAGCACGGGCGGCGGCGGCGGAGCGGCGGCCGTAGCCCCGACCGCGGGCGCAAGGCCCATCACAAACGCGATCCCGGCCATGACCGGCAGCAGCGATCGCCGAAGCATTGGTACGGTCACGCCTTCCTCCCGAACCCGGTTCTGCAACGAAGCCGCCACACGTTAGCACTGGGTCCGGGTTTTGGCTACACGCGTCGAATCCGGCGTCTACGTCGAGCCCAAATCACCGATCGAAAGCCGGCCTTTCTCGGGGTAACCTTGCCGGGTTGAAAACAGGTTCACTCGCTAAGTCGACAGGAGGGTAGCCGTGGCGAACATCTTTCGGAAGGTCTATTCGGTGGTCGGGGCCCTCCTAATGGCCGAGTACGTTCTCCAGCTCTATTTCATCGCCGCAGGGATCTTCACCATCGCAAACGCCGACGACAACCAGAAATCCGTCTACTCCGCCTTCAAGAATGCAGACAGCTTCATGGGCCTTCACGCCTTCAACGGTTGGCTGGTCGGAATCCTGATCATCGCCTTCTTCGCCATTTCGTTGGCGGCGCGGCTTCCGAGGAGAACCATTGGACTCAACGGCCTCCTCCTGGTGCTGTATATCGCCCAGTTTGTGCTGGCCCATACCGGGATCGCGGCGCTGTCGGCACTCCACGGAATCAACGCGCTCGTCCTGATTGGGCTGACCGGCTACCTGACCGGCCGCAACTGGGCTTTTGGCCGGCGAGTTGCTCCAACGACCGCCTACAAGTCCGAGCCCGTGCCAACGCCGCGATAGACGTTAGTCGACGAACTCCATCGACCCGCAGCGATAGGTGCGTTTTGCGCAAACCGCACGTATCGCAGGGCACTCAAAGGTGCCTTTTGCGCAAAACGTACGCAGGCCTTGTGGCCTGCCGAGCTCCGGTTTTTGGCGAGACCACTCCCTATCTCCACCCACCGAACGCACGACGGAGCAATGCGGCCCCGGCGAAAACAAATCCGACGCCAGCAGTCAAGATTCCCCACCCTTGAACACCGTCGTTGAGAAACGCATGCCCGGCGACGAATATCGCGACGCCGATTACACCAACTATCGTCCAGCCAGCAAGCGTCGGCTTGAATCCAGGCAGCGTAGGCGCGACGCCCCGCGCCAGGAAGCCTTCGATCTCCGTTCGCAGATCCTTTTCGGCATCGCTGATTTGCTTCGTCTGTGTCCACTCGCCGAACGGCCACCAGGACAGACGGGCATACGTCGTGGCTGTGCCCCAGGCTGGACCTAGACGTCCCCGGCCAGGAAACAGCGACTCGACGCCAATCTTGGTCCGGTTCCACCACATGTCGAAGCCCCCGCCCAGCTGTCCGAACCGGCCGTCGTAATCGCGCTGCAACCGGACGTACAGCGCGGCAATTTCAGTCCTGACCGGAGGCGGAGGCTGCACCGCAGAGGAATTGTGCAGGACGCTCGCGGTGATCATTAATTTGCCGTGAACCTCTACTTCGACAGCAACATCTGCGACCTGATCGTGAAGAGGAACAAGCGGAAGGTCTACGTGTCGCTTGAGGGCACCTAACGGAGGCGTTGCGCGCGCCGGAACGCATGCGGATCCCGGGTGTTGGTCTCAGACGCCGCCTCCGCCTTGATTCGGCGCACCTTGCGCAAAGGAACGGATGGCGTGTGACCCAAGGGCCCGTTTTGAGCAAAACGCGCGGAACTCCGAGTGGAGATGATTTGGAGCCCACGCCCGGATTCGAACCGGGGACCTTTTCCTTACCAAGGAAATGCTCTACCGCCTGAGCTACGTGGGCGGGCTCAGTCCGATTTTATCTGCTACATAGTTAGGGTCCGAATCATGCCCACCGTAGACGAGGTCGTCGAAAGGGCCAGGCGGCGGCTCCGGCGGGTGACCGCCCAGCAGGCCGCGGCGGAACTGGCCGATGGCGCGTTGCTGGTCGACACCCGAACGCCAGAGCAGCGAACGAGAGATGGAGAGATCCCGGCCGCGTTGGTCATCGATCGCACCGTGCTCGAGTGGCGGCTGGATCCGAGCTCGCAATCGCGCGTCCCAGAAGCGAAAGATCACGAGATTCGAGTGATCGTGATCTGCGCCGAAGGCTACTCCTCGAGTCTTGCCGCGGCGTCGCTGCAGGACCTCGGCCTGGTCAACGCGACCGACGTCATTGGTGGATTTCTGGCCTGGCAGGCAGCCGGCCTGCCGGTGAAGCGCTAGGCGCCCGACTCGACCTTCCCGACGTCGGTCATGACCTCGGCCTTGCCGCGGATCTTGATCGCCGCCGTCAGCTCCGTGAACTGCGCGACCAGGACCTCGCCCGCGTCCAAACGCTCGGAGTGATGGGAGCGGGTGTCCTTGCCGCGGGTCAAGCCCATGATCACGACGCCGTCCTCCAGCGCCTTGACCACGATGTAACGGCCGCTACCCTCTTCTTCCTCGCTCACCATTTCCCCGTCCGTTGCCGTTGGACTGCACCTTCGGCCGCACCATCTCGAGCTTGGTCACCGCCTGGCCGACCAGCTCATCGATCTCGGCCATGAGCGCCGGACCGGCGAGCACATGATAGCGATCGGCGTTTACCACCACCTCGCGGCTGCCGACCACGACGTGGAGCACGACCTCGTCGGTCCCCGGGTGCCGCGCCAGCACCGTTTCCAGCCGCTCCGCGAGACCGGCGTCGCTGCTTGGAATCCGTACATGGACCAGCTGGCGGCGCGCGACGGGTAAGCAATCCGGGTCGTCCCACAGCCACGCCATATCCGCGACGACCGAGGCGGTTTCGACCTCTGCCTCCAGCTCGGGATCGACGGGCGATGACGCGGCGCCGCTCGCGCGCGTGCTGCCGGCCCGCGCGTCCACCTTGCCCTGGACCACCACGACCTTGTCCGGCTCGAACAGCAGACGCGTCTGTTCGAACACGCGCGGGAAGAGCACGACGTCGACTGAGCCGGTGAGGTCTTCGAGCGTCGCGTAAGCCATGATCTGGCCCTTGCGGGTGACGACGCGGCGGACTTCGCGCACCAGGCCGGCCACCCGCACCTCGGTGTCCTGCAGCGCGCTGGTCACCTCGACGGCCTGGGTGTCGGACAGCTTCGCCAGCTCGGCCGTGATCCGCCGCAGCGGGTGATCGCTCAGATAAAGACCAAGCAGCTCTTTTTCCAGCCGAAGCTTTTCGTCGCCGGCCATCGGCGCGACATCGAGCGTCAACCCGTAGTCGTCCGGCACCGCTTCCGGCGAACCGACCATGTCGAGCAGCGAGGTCTGGCCCGACTCGCGGTCGCGCCGCGCACGTTCGGCCCGGCTCACCGCGTGGTCGAGCGCCGCGATCAGCCGCGCGCGCTCGCCGAGCGAGTCACAGGCGCCCGACTGGACCAGCGATTCGAGCACGCGGCGGTTCACGTCCTGCACCGCGGACGTGCGTTCGCAAAGATCCTCGAGCGACTTGAAGGCTCCGTCGGCGTCGCGCAGCGTGACGATGCTTTCGACCGCGTGCCGGCCCACGTTCTTGATGGCAGCCAGTCCGAAGAGGATCCGGCCACGCCCCTCTCCCTGGCCCTCTCCCCTGAGGGGAGAGGGTACCTCTGAGTCGGACATTGAGAAGTCGGTTCGCGATCTATTGATGTCGGGAGCCAGCACGTCGATGCCACGCAGCCGGCAGTCGACGATCGCCGTCGCCACCCGCTCCGCGTTGCCCTCCATGTTCACGAGCAGCGCGGTCATGTACTCCAGCGGGTAGTTGGCCTTCAGATAAGCGGTCTGGTAGCTGATCACCGCGTACGCGGCTGAGTGGCTCTTGTTGAAGCCATACGACGCGAAGGCCGCGATGCGGTCGAAGAGGTGCTCGGCGGCCTGGTCGGCGATTCCTTTGGCGACGGCGCCCTTGACGAACTTCTGCCGCTGCTGGGCCATCTTGACCCGGTCTTTCTTGCCCATCGCGGAGCGCAGGATGTCGGCCTCGGAGAGCTTGAAGCCGGCCAGCACCCGGGCCGCCTCCATGACCTGCTCCTGGTAGGTGAAGACGCCATACGTGCTTTCGAGAATCGGCTCGAGCCACTCGTGCGGATACTCGATGCGCTCGCGCCCGTGCTTCCGCGCCACATAGGCCGGGATGTCCTGCATCGGCCCTGGGCGGAACAAGGCGATCGTGACGATGATGTCCTCGAATCGCGACGGCCGCATGTCCATGATCATCCGGCGCATGCCCGCGCCTTCGAGCTGGAACACGCCATGGGTGTCGCCGTCAGAGATCAGCCGGTACGTCTTCGCGTCGTCGTAAGGGATCTTCTCGATGTCGATGACCGCGCCGGTGCGCTCCTTGATCAGGCGCAGGCACGTGGCGATGATGTCGAGGTTCTGCAGGCCCAGGAAGTCGATCTTCAAGAGCCCGATGTCTCCGACTGCCTTCATGTCGTACTGCGTGATCACCGCCTCGCGTCCCGGTCCGAACTGCAGCGGCGTGTAGTGCACCAACGGCTCGGGCGCGATCACCACGCCCGCGGCGTGCGTGCTGACGTTGCGTGACACGCCCTCGAGCGCTTTGGCGACGTCGATCAATCGCTTGGCCTCTTCGCTGGACTCGTAGGCCTCTCGGAACTCGGGGATCTCTTTGACCGTGTCCTCGAGAGTCTTGGACCGGCCCTGCCATACCGGCACGAGCTTGGCCAGCCGGTCGGTGTCGCGCAGCGGAACCTCGAGGACCCGGCCCACGTCGCGAATCGCGGCCTTGGACGCCATCGTCGTGAAGGTGATGATCTGCGCGACGCGATCGGTGCCGTATTTCTCGGACACGTATCGAATGACTTTTTCGCGACCCTCGACCGAGAAGTCGCAGTCGATGTCAGGCATGGACACGCGATCGATGTTCAGGAACCGCTCGAAGATCAGCCCGTGCTGCAGCGGGTCGAGGTTGGTGATCCCCAGGCAGTACGACACCAGGCTGCCGGCGGCGCTGCCTCGGCCGGGCCCGACCATGATCCCGTTCTGCCGCGCGAAGTTGTAGAAGTCCCACACGATCAGGAAGTAGGACGCATACCCGGTCTGGCTGATGACCGACAGCTCCTGGTCCGCGCGCTCCCGGACGGCGGGCGACGGTTGTCCGAAGCGCCACTCCATGCCTTTGGCCACGAGCTTTTTCAGGTACTGGTCCGGCTTCAGGCCGTCGGGAACGTCAAAGGGCGGCAGAAGCGAGACACCGAGCTCGAGCTTGAGATCGCACTGATCGGCAACCTCGAGCGTGCTGGCCAGGGCCTCGGGCATGTCCGCGAACGCCTCGATCATCTCGGCCGGCGTCTTGAGGTAGTTCTCCTGGGTCGAGAACCGCCAGCGGTTGGGATCGTTGAACCGTGCGCCGGTCTGCAGGCACAGCAGAACGTCGTGCGCCTCGGAGTCGTGGCGGTGCACGTAGTGCAGGTCGTTGGTGGCGCAGACCCGGAGGCCGAACTCCTTGCTGAATCGCGCCAGCACGGTGTTGACCTCGACCTGCTTGTCGATGCCGTGGCGCTGGACCTCGAGGAGGAATCGGTCCTTGCCGAAGATGTCGCGATAGCTGGCGACCGATTCACGCGCTCCATCGACGTCACCGTCGACGATCCGGCTTGCCGCCTCTCCCTGCAGGCAACCGGAAAGCGCGATCAGGCCCTTCGAGCGCTCGGCCAGGATCTCCTTGTCGATGCGGGGCTTGTAGTACATCCCTTCCATCTGGCCGACGGTGCACAACCGCATGAGGTTCACGTAGCCCTCGTGGTCAGCGGCGAGCAGGGTCAGGTGGTTGGGGTCACGGTCGACGCGCCCCTCGCGCAGCAGGCGTGAACGCGGCGCGACGTAGACCTCGCATCCGATGATCGCCTTGATGCCGGCCTCTCTGCACGCCTTGTAGAAATGGATCGCGCCGTACATGACGCCGTGATCGGTGAGACCGAGCGCCGGCATCCCGAGCTCGGCGGCGCGGGCGACCATCGCGGGAATACGGCTGGCGCCATCGAGCAGCGAGTACTCGGTGTGGTTGTGGAGGTGGACGAAGGTTTCAGGGGCGTGCTGCATTCTTTGGACTGGGTGTGGCGGACCCCTCGGATAGTCTAAGCACTGCCATGGCCCGAATCGCCCTGCCTTCGCTGGCCAACGGGCCCGCCGAATCCGCACATTCCGGCATCCGCGAGATCGCCAACGAGGCGCTGCGGACGCCGGGCGCGATCCGGCTCGACGTCGGGCAGCCCGACTTTCCCACTCCGCAGCACGTCAAAGACGCGGGTAAGCGTGCGATCGACGAGAACAAGACCTTCTACACGCACACCCAGGGGTTGATGTCGCTGCGGGAAAAGCTCGTCGACAAGCTGGACCGGGTCAACGGGATCAAGTCCTCGCCGGAGGCGATCGCGTGCGCGCCAGGTGGCGTGGGCGCGATCGCTGCGATGTTCGCCGCCGTCCTCGGGCAGGGCGATGAAGTCTTGCTCCCCGACCCTGGCTGGCCGAACTACCGGATGATGCTGCCCTGGCTCGGCGCCCGCCCATTGTTGTATCCCTGCCCGCCATCAGACGGATTTCAGCCCGACCTCGAGGCGCTGGCGGCATTGATCACGCCGCGTACGAGAGTCATGGTCGTCAACAGCCCCAACAATCCGACCGGCGCGGTCTATCCGGTCGCCACCATCGCGGCGATGATCGAGCTCGCCCAGCGCAACAACCTGTGGCTGCTCAGCGACGAGTGCTACGACCAGATCCTTCTGGACGGCAGCTGGACAAGCCCAGCCAGCCTTGCGCCGGACGACGCTCGTATCGCGACGGTTTTCACCTTCTCCAAGACCTATTCGATGACCGGCTGGCGCCTCGGTTACCTGGCCGGGTCTGTCGAGCTGGTGGACACCGCGACCAAGGTCCTCGAGTCGAACTCGTCCTGCGTATCGACGATCAGCCAGGTCGCGGCTGAGGCGGCGCTGGTGGGCCCGCAAGACTGCGTCGCCGAGATGGTCGGTGCCTACCGCCGGCGCCGGGACATCGTTGCCGGCATCCTCGAGGACGCCGAGCTGTTCATCGCCAAACCCACCGGAGCCTTCTACATCATGGCCGACGTCTCACCCGCCGGAATGGCCTCCCGCGACCTGGCGTTCGCCCTCCTACGCGAGCGCGGCGTCAGCGTCGCCCCAGGGACGGCCTTCGGCCAGGTGGCCGGCGAGGCGGTCCGGATCAGCCTCGCCAGCTCGGACGCCGATCTCCGAGAGGGAGTTGGGCGGCTGGCCGAATTCGTACACACGCGTACGTAATCCCGCGCCGTTCGTTTATCCTGCCGAGGTTGATCTCGGGCGTAACCGTTCCCGCCTACGCTTCGTTTGGCCCGATATGCAGCTGCTGAGGCCGATCCTGACGATGGTTGTCAGGTCGCTCGGCCCAGGGCGACTGCGCCTCGTCGTGGTCAAGTTCGCCCAGAAGCTCGACCGCCCCTAAACAGGTCGATCGCCGCGATCACCGCCCATATGGCGGCGAGGATCGTGAACAGGAACCCGAAGCCGATCGGGATCAGGGCCAAACCAAGTCCTCCCAGGACGACCGCGGACCAACCGGTGGCGCGCCGGGCGGCCTGACGGGCAAGCGCCGCTCCCAACAGGAGAAGCGCGGCGGCGAGCAGCACGATGCCGGTCCATCCTCCCCAGTCGGCGGCGGCATGCGCCTGCAGCACAAGGGCTCGGAACTCCGGAGACTCAGGCGAGACTCCTTCGTCGAGGACCGCGCCCAGCGCGAACTGGAGGGATAGAAAGCCGACAAACACGGCAGCTGCGATCGCGGCCAGGTACCGCGCGAGGCGCGCCGCGCTTTCCGCGGCAGGCGGAAGCGTCATCGAGATGATCGCGATTCCGACAAACCACAGGAGCACCGCGACGGTCAGGGCCTTGCTGGCCAGGTCGAGCACCGCTCGGCCCGAGGGGTCGGCCAGGTAGACCCACAGGTTCGGCGCATTTGGTCCTTCCGCTCTGTACAGGGCGGCGACGCCTGTCACGAAGGCCGTGGCCGAAAGCAGGAACGATACGGCTCCGACACGAAGGAGGAAGGGGCCTGGACCCACGCTTCAGCTCCTCTTCCCCGCTCGCCGGGGAAGGTGGCGCGCAGCGCCGGATGGGGAGACTCGCACCCTCAACTCCGCTCCAATAACGCCACCGACTCGATGTGATAGGTCTGCGGAAACATGTCCACGATCGCGGCGCGCCTGACCCGGTAGCCGCCCCGAACCAGGCCGACCAGGTCGCGCGCGTGAGTTGAGGGCTCACACGACACGTAGACGATTCGGTCCGCCCCCAGCCGGATCAGCTCCGCGAGCGCGGCCGGCTCGCAGCCGGCCCGAGGTGGATCCAGGATCACAGCCTGGTGCTGCCCCAGGCGGATACCGCGCAGCACGGTCTCGACCTTGCCCGGCAGGTACTCGATGCGGGCCGAGTTGATCCGCGCGTTGAGGCGCCCGAGCTGCACCGCGTGCGGGTTCTCCTCGATCGCGGTCACGCCCGCGCCGTCGCGCGCCACGGCCACCGAGATGGTGCCGATTCCGGCGTAAAGATCGAGCACGCGCTCGTCGGACTTCGCGGCCAGCATGTCGAGCGCGGTTCGATAGAGGACGAGCATCTGGCGGTAGTTGGTCTGCACAAACGTGTCGCTGCGGGCGCGGAAAGTCAGACCCCAGAACTCGAGCGACATCGTGTCGTCGAGCAGGGTCAGCTCCGGGAGCAGCTCAGCCACGCGGTGCGCGAACTCGTCGCGCGGCCACCTCGGCTCGCGGCCGCGAAACCGCAACCTCCAGAGCAACCCGCTCCCTCCTGGCTCGACGGTCACGAGCATGTTCTGCAGGCTGTCGAGGTGCATCTCGTTCGCCACCTGGGCGAACATCGGCAGCGCTCGCTCGATGCGCAGGTCGTGGATGAGGCAGCTGTCGATTGGAAGCACGGAATGAGACCGCATGCGGTGGAATCCGAACCTCCATCCCTCGGCGCCCGCCACCGCCTCGAACTCTCCCCGGATCCGGTAGCGCCAGGGTTCATCCATGCCGAGCACGGGGGTGTCCGGTGGCAGGCGCAGGCCGGCCCGTGCCCACGCTTCCTCGACCACCTGCTTTTTGAGCTCGAGCTGATACGCGTAATCAGCATGCTGGAGCTGGCATCCTCCGCACACGCCGAAGTAAGGGCACGGTGGGGACGCGCGGCGTGGCGACGGCTCGATCACGCGCGTGGTGGCAGCGACCGCGACCCCTCCCTGGCGTCCTCGCGGCTCGGCCTCCACGACCTCGCCGGGCAGCGCGTAGCTCACGAGCCAGACCTTGCCGTCCTCTCTGGCGACCGCGGCGCCGCCGTGGGCCGGCGAGGTGGGCTTGAGGATCAGCGGCGCCAAAGCGAGACCGGGTCGCGCGCCGGCTTGAAGCCCGCGGACTCGACCATCTGGGTGGCGATCCGGAAGCCCTCCCCCACCTTGTCGGGCTGGTGGGCGTCGCTCCCGTACTGCACCGCCTGGCCGCCGAGCTCACGCCACCACCGAACGACCGTCAGGTCCGGGCAAAGGGTGTGGCCGCGGGTGGTGTTCACCTCGAGGACGCGTCCAGTCCGGGCGGCCGCGCTGAGGATGGCTCGGATCTCCGCCTCGTAGTCCTTTTCCTCGTAGGGCGCCACGCCGTCGAGCCAGTACCGCTTGGGATAGTCGAGGTGGGCCAGGGTTTCGAACGCCTGGCCGCTGTCCACCATGGCCAGGAGCTCGCGGAAGTACTCGCGCACCGCGGCGGGAAAGTCGATGCCCTCTTTCTTGCGAAACTGGCTCGCGTCGAGCATCCCGCCGTCGAGGCGGATGCAGTGAATCGATCCCAGCACCTGGTCCAGCGGTCCGGCGGCGAGCACGGCTGCCGTCTCCTCGGGAAACCAGTGCGGCTCGCCCAGCTCCACCCCGGTGAGGATCCGTAGGCCGCTGAACTTGGCGCGGCACCGCTCGATCGAGTCGAAGTAGCCGTCGAGGTCGACGGAGTGCTGACCCTCGTGCACGATCGCCCAGTCGGCGTGCTCGGTGAAGGCAAGTGCGGGAAGGCCGAGCTCGAGTGCGCGCTCGCAGCTCTGTTCCATCGAGCCGCGCGGGGCGTCCCACGACCACTCGGTGTGCACGTGGAGATCGGGAGGGAGGGCCACCTTGTAAGGCTACAATCCGACTCCGTGGGGTACGTGGCGGAGGGGTTCGCCTATGTCTTCGGCACCGTGCTGATCGGGGCGGGGCTGTACCTGGTGATGCGGGGCACGTTTCCCGCCTGGTGGCGGCGACGGCTCATGTGGCCGCTGGTCCGGGTGACCCCAACCGTGTCCCACCTGCAGGGCTGGGCCGCCATAGGCCTCGGCGTCTCAGTCCTGGCGATCGTCTTCACGACAGTTGCCCCGGAGGTTGTCGCTGGGCTTCTGGTGGTGCTTGCGCTGGCCGCCTACGTCGTCGGGCTGGCGCTGTTCGTCTTCAGCACCTGGCTGTCCCGCCGCCCGGCCTAGGCAAGCAGTTTCAGCAGCAGCTCGTTCGCGACCTTCGGGTTGGCCTGGGGGGCGCGCTTGCGCAGGTCAGCCATCAGTGCCTGCATGGCCTGCTTCTTCCCTGAGCGGTAGTCAGCGGCCGCCTTGGGGTTGGCGTCGATCACCGCCTCGGCCAGCACGCGGAGCTCTGAGGGGTCGCTGACCTGCGAGTAGCCGTGCTCGGCGACTATCTCCGCAGGCGTGCGCCCGGTCTCGACCGACTCGAGGTGGACCTCTCGCGCCTGGTCGCGCGTCACAGCGCCCTGCTGCAAGAGGTCGATGAGCTCCGCGAGGTATTCCCCCGACATCAGCTTGCCGGTGGGCGCGACCTCGTTGACGATCCAGTTCGCTGTGGCCAACGCGGGCGCGCCTTTCGCAACGGCCGTTTCATAGAGGTCGGCGAGGTCCCGATCCGCCCCGATCACCGCGACCTGAGCCGCCGGCAGCTGGTCGAGCAGCCTGGCCCGGCGCACGCTGGGCAGCTCGGGTAGCGCGCGCCGTAGCTCCTCGATCCACGCTCGGTCCAGCTCGAGCGGCGGGATGTCCGGCTCCGGGAAGTACCGATAGTCCTCGGCGAACTCCTTGCTCCGCTGCGAGAAGGTGCGCTGCTCGGTCTCATCCCAGCCGCGCGTCTCCTGCACCACCGCCCTTCCTGACTCCAGGGCCTGCTGCTGGCGGTCGACCTCATAAAGGATCGCGCGATGCAGCGCGCGAAACGAGTTGATGTTCTTGAGCTCGGTTTTCACGCCGAGCTCTTGCGATCCCACGCGGCGGATCGAAATGTTGGGTTCCGCCCGCAGCTGGCCCTTCTCCATGTCCGCTTCCGAAGCGCCGATCGCGCGCAGCAGCGCGCGCAGCTCCATCGCGTAGTCGCGAGCTTGATCGGCTGAGCGCAGGTCCGGCTCGCTGACGATCTCCATCAGCGGAACACCCGCGCGATTCAGGTCGACGTACGACTCCGACGCCTTGTGGAGCTTGTCGCCGGCGTGGATGAGCTTGCCGGTGTCCTCTTCCAGGTGCACGCGACGGATGCGCACCCTGCTCGCACCGACCTCGAGATAGCCGTTCACGCTCATCGGAAGGTCGTACTGGCTGATCTGGTAGCCCTTGGGCAGGTCGGGATACATGTAGTTCTTGCGGTCGAACTTCGTGTGCTGCGGGATCTCGCAGCTCAGGGCGAGTGCGGTCTTGATGCACGCTTCGACAGCGGCTTTGTTCGGCACCGGCAAGACGCCCGGCATGCCGAGGCAGATCTCGCACACGTGTGTGTTGGGCGGTTCGTTGAGACCCGCGATCGAGCAGCCGCAGAACATCTTCGATTTCGTCTTCGGCTGGACGTGCACCTCCATGCCGATGACAACTTCCCAGCTAGACAACCCCAGCCACCTCGGCTTTCATCTCGCTCGCCTCTTCGTACGCTCGCGCGACGCGGAGGACTACGTTCTCGCCCCACTGCGGGCCGAGCACCTGCAGACCGACCGGCAACCCGTCAGCCGTTCCACAGGGGACGCTGATCCCCGGCAGCCCCGCAAGGTTGCCGCCCAGTGTCAGCACGTCGCACAGGTACATCGAGAGCGGGTCTTGCGTCTTGGCCCCGATGGGAAAGGCGACGGTCGGCGAGGTGGCGCTGACGATGGCGTCGCACTTCTGGAACGCCTGGTCGAAGTCGCGCTTGATCAAGGTCCGCACTTTTTGCGCCTTGAGGTAGTAGGCGTCGTAGTACCCGCTCGACAGCGCGTATGTCCCCAACATCACGCGCCGTCGCACCTCGGTGCCGAACCCGTTGCGCCTTGTCTGCAGGTATTCCTCGGTGATGTTCGGGGCGTCGATCTCGGAGAGGCCGTACCTCACGCCGTCGAAGCGCGCCAGGTTGGAGGAGCACTCGGCCGGCGCGATGATGTAGTACGCGGCCAGTCCGTAGTCGGTGTGCGGCAGCGAGACGTCGACGATCTCCGCGCCCGCCTGACGCAGGATGAACAGGGCCGCGTCGATCGCATCCTTCACGCCCGGCTCGATCCCCTTCACGTCGTAGTACTCGCGCGGCACGCCGAGCCGCATGCCTTTCACGCCGGCGCCGAAGTTGTTCAGAACCTCCATCCCCGGACGGTCGGAAGACGTCGCGTCGAGCGGGTCGAGTCCGCTCATCAGCGAGAGGACGATCGCGGCGTCGTCGACCGAGCGCGCGAAGGGACCGATCTGGTCGAGGCTCGACGCAAAGGCGATCAGGCCGTAACGGCTGACACGGCCGTAGGTCGGTTTCATCCCGACCACACCGCACAGCGCGGCAGGCTGCCGGATCGATCCACCGGTGTCCGTGCCGAGCGCGATCATCGCCTCGCCCGAGGCCACGGCGGCGGCGCTGCCTCCCGAACTCCCGCCCGGGACGCGCTGCAGGTCCCACGGGTTGCGGGTCGGAAAGTAGCCGGAGTTCTCGGTCGAGCTGCCCATCGCGAACTCGTCGCAGTTGGTGACGCCGAGCATCACGGCTCCGGCTTCAAAAAGGCGCCCCACCGCGGTTCCGGTGTAGGGCGGTTTGAAACCGCGGAGGATCTGCGAACCGGCGGTCGTCTCCACACCGCGCACGCACAACACATCTTTCACCGCAAGCGGAATGCCGGCCAGCGCCGGCGCGTCGCCCTGCCTGATCCGGCGATCGGCCTCCTCCGCCTGCTTCTCCCACAGCTCAGGCGTGAAACGGAGGTAAGCCTTGACGTGCTTGTCGAGGCGTTCGATTCGGTCGACGTGTGCGGTCACCAGGTCGGCGGACGAGATCGAACCGAGTCGGAGCAGCCGCGATGCTTCGGTGATCGTCAGCCGGGTGAGATCGTCGGAGGTCAAGTCTCTTCCTGGATGGCGGGCACGCGGAAGAACCCGTTGACCGGAGCGGGAGCGTTGGCGAGCGCCTCCTCCTGGCTCAGACAGGGACGCGGCTCGTCATCGCGCAGCCTGCTCGCCACCGCGACGACCTGCGCGGTCGGCGGGATGTCCTCCGTGTCGAGCTGCTGCAGCCGGTCGATGTGGCCGAGGATGCCGCTCAGCTGGTCGGCGTAGAACTCCTCATCGCCTGGCTCGAGGCCGAGCCGCGCGAGCATGGCGACATGGCGGACTTCTTCTTTCGAAAGCGGCATCGAAATCTAGTGTCCCGCACCGGAGGACCCAGGCGTCACGCCGAGCGCGAGGTCCCATGCACTCGGATAGTCCGGACGAAGCCGCACGAAGTCCACAGCCAACCTCGGATAGTCCGGACTATCCGGGGTGAGGCAGTCGGCCGGCCGCTTTCACATTCTCGGGGTTCGCCGGCTTGACACGAGTCCGACGATTGCGAGCGCGCCGGCCCAGCTGCTGATGCAGGTCAGGATCATGAGGACCGCGGCGAACCACGCGGTGGACGACGCCCACCGGGAGTGACGGTACAGACCGACCGAAGCCACGGCCCCGACGATCGCGGTCCCGAGCGATGCTCCGCCGATGAGGAACAGCGCGACGCCCATCCGACCGACGGCAGACGGCTCTGAGGTGAAGCCGAGCACGAAAATGCCCCACACCAGAACGATCACCGAGCCCCCGATCAGGACACCGGAGACCCAGGATGGAACCCTCACTTGGGGAGCAGGGCTTTGAACTGCTCCTCGTCGAGGATATTCAGCTTCAGCTTCTGCGCCTTCTCCAGCTTCGAGCCCGCGCCCGGACCGGCAACCACGTAGTCCGTCTTCGCGCTCACGCCCCCGACGGCCTTGCCCCCGAGCTTCCGGACGAGCGCCTCGGCGTCGGGCCTGCTCATGAACTCGAGGGTGCCGGTGAAGACAAACGTCTTGCCAGTGAAAGGACCGTCGCTGGCGGCCTCGACGGCCTGCGGAGCGATCCCCACGGCGAGGAGCTTCTTCACCAGCTGACCGCCGGGACCCTGGAAGTAGGCCTGCACCTCGTGGGCCATGTTCGGCCCGATGCCCTCGACACGACGAAGGTCATCCTCACTCGCGCCGCCCACCCGCTCGACGCTTCCGAAGTCGGCCGCCAGGAGCTGCGCGGTCGCCTCGCCCACCTGCGGGATGCCCAGCGCGAACAGAAAACGCCACAGCTCCGGCCGCGCGCTCGCAGCGATCCGGTCGACGAGGTTCTGCGCGGACTTGTCGGCAAATCCATCGAGCTCGATGACCTGGTCCTTGGTCATGCGGTAGAGATCACTCGGGTCCTCGACCGCGCCTCGATCAATCACCTGGGTGAGCGTTGCGTAGCCAAGGCCTTCGATGTCCATGACCGCCGCAAAGTGCCGCAGCCGCTCCAGGCGCTGCGCACCGCAGAACGGATTGATGCAGCGATGCGCGATGTATGGCTCTTCGCGCACCACCTCTCCCCCACAGACCGGGCACTTGGCGGGCATCTTCCAGCCGGCCTTGGGTTTCTTGACGCTGACGATCTCCGGGATGACATCGCCCGCGCGGTGAATCAAAACGCGTGCCCCGACGTACACGCCCTTCTCGTTGACCTGGGCTTCGTTGTGCATCGTCACGTTGCGGATCGTGACCCCTCCGACGACGACCGGCCTGACGTGCGCGACCGGCGTGAGGACGCCGGTTCGGCCGACGTAGCACGCGATCTCCTCGACCACGGTCTCGGCCTGCTCGGGCGCGTACTTGAAGGCGATCGCCCATCGCGGCGAGCGGGCGACAAAGCCGAGCTCGAGCTGCTGGGCAAACCCGTCGACCTTGACCACCATGCCGTCGATCTCGTACTCGAGCTCGTGCCGGCGGCGCTGCCATTCCGCGTGGTAGTCGATCACCTCGTCCATCGAGTCCAGGCGGCGCCGGTTCTTGTTGACCCGAAAGCCCATCGCCTCCAGGGTGTTGAGGACGTCCCACTGCGACCTGGCTGGTCCAGCGGGATCGAGCGTGTACATGAAGGTCTGCAGGTCTCGACTCGCTGTGACGTTCGGGTCGATCTGGCGGACGCTTCCGGCCGCGGTGTTGCGCGGGTTGACAAAGCGCGCTTTCCCCGCGGCCTCCATCTCGCGATTGAGACGCTCGAAGCCCGCGATCGGAAAATAGACCTCG
The DNA here is from genome assembly GCA_005880795.1 of Chloroflexota bacterium. Lineage (GTDB taxonomy): Bacteria > Chloroflexota > Dormibacteria > Dormibacterales > Dormibacteraceae > 40CM-4-65-16. The sequence continues at coordinate 50,007 of VBGP01000021.1, forward strand.
CCGCGTACCTCGAAGACGTCGGGCAATCCTTTGGCGGGACTCATGGCGAGCGGCACGCTGCGGATGGTGCGCAGGTTCGCTGTGACGTCTTCGCCGATCGTGCCGTCGCCCCGCGTGGCCGCGCGCTGCAGCCTCCCCTTCGCGTAGGTGAGGCTGATCGCCAGGCCATCGATCTTCAGCTCGGCGCAGTACACGACCTTTTCGCCCACAGCGCTGCGCACGCGCTTGTCGAAAGCCCGGATCTCCGCCTCGTCGAAGGCGTTCTGCAGGCTGAGCATCGGCGAGCGGTGGCGGACCTTGGCGAACTGATCCGCGGCCTCGCCGCTGACGCGCTGAGTCGGCGAATCCGGCGTCAAGAGGTCTGGCCGCTCCTCCTCGATCCGGCGCAGCTCGAGGAACAGCGCGTCGTATTCGGAGTCGGAGACCTCTGGGTGGTCGAGGACGTAGTAGGCGTGCTCGTAGCGTCGAAGCAGCTCCCGCAGTTCCTCCACGCGGACCGCCGGGTCGACCTTCCGCTTTTTCGCCTTGCTCACACCCTCACCCTGCAGCGGTAGGCCCCTCTCCCTCGAGGGAGAGGGGCATGCGACCTGGTCACTTTGTGAGGGGCGCGAGCATGCCGCTCAGGATCTTCAGTCCGGCCTTGTCGAACTTGATCAGCAGCTCCTCGTCGGTCCGCGTCAGCGTGCTCTTGACCACCGTGCCGGCGCCAAATGCGGGGTGCTGGACGCGGTCGCCGCTCGCAAACCGCTGCACCGGAGGCGGCGCAGGCGCGGCCTCAACCTGCCGCTCGATGTATCGCTCCTTGTAGCCCTGGCGCGGCGGGGCGACGGGTGCGCGGCCTCGCGGCGCGGCCAGGAGCGACTGCGGGATGTCAGTCAGGAACCGGCTCGGAAACGCGGGCTGGGAGCGGCCGTAAAGGTGGCGGCGAAACGCGCAGCTCAGATAGAGGCGGTCCTTCGCGCGCGTCATCCCCACGTAGCAGAGCCGGCGCTCTTCGGCCATCTCGGTCGCGGCGCCGACCGCCGTGGGATTTTCCTCGCGCTCGTCGAGGGCACGCTGATGCGGCAGCAGACCTTCCTCCATCCCGACCATGAACACGACCGGAAACTCGAGGCCTTTCACCATGTGCAAAGTGATCAGGGTCGCGCCCTCGCCGTTTTCGTCGTATGCGTCGACGTCCGACACCAGCGCGACCTCGGCGAGAAAATCTTCCAGCCCCTGCGCCGGGTCGCGGTCGTCGAAGCTCTCCGCAAGGCCGCGGAGCTCGTTCAGGTTTTCGATTCGCGCCTCGCCTTGCGGCGTCCCGTCGAGGTAGTGGCGGCGTAGGTCCATCACCTCGATCACGTGGTCGACAAGTTCGCTCGGCCGCAGCACGCCCATCGTCGCCCGCACCGACTCGATCTGTGCACGAAAACCCTGGAGCGGAGCAAGTGCGGTCTTCGGCAGACCGGGCACACGCGCGGGTTCGGAGAGGATCGAGAGGATGTCCGCCTCACTCTCGCGAGCAAAAGAGTTCACCGCATCGACGGTGACGCTGCCGATCTTGCGCGAAGGCACCGAGACGATTCGGGAAAAGCTCAGCGCATCCCGCGGGTTGAAGCAAAAGCGCATGTAGGCGACCAGGTCCTTGACCTCGCGCCGCTCCCAGAATCGAACTCCGCCGACCAGCCGGTAGGGAATGCGCCGTCGGGCCAGCACATCTTCGAAGGCGCGCGACTGGGCGTTGGTGCGGTAAAGGACCGCGAAGGCGGAGTAACCGCGCTCTTCTGTCTTGCGCAGCCGCTCGATCTCGTCGGCGACGAACTCGGCCTCCTCGACCTCGTTGTACGCCTGGGTCGCGATCACCTTCTCGCCCCCGGCGCGCTCGGTCCACAAGCGTTTGGGGGCGCGCTCTGGGTTGCTGCGGATGACGCTGTAGGCGGTGTCGAGTATGGCCTGGCTGGAGCGGTAGTTCTGCTCCAGGTGGACCACATGCGCGTCGGGGTAGTCCTTGCGAAACTCCAGGATGTTGCGGATGTCTGCGCCGCGGAAGCGATAGATCGATTGGTCGTCGTCGCCCACGACCGCGACGTTGCGGTGCTCCGCCGCCAGCAGGTTGACGAGCACGTACTGCGCGCGGTTGGTGTCCTGGTACTCGTCGACGAGGACGTGGCGGAAGCGGTCGCGCCACTTGGCGAGCGCCTCGGCGTCGGTGCTGAGGAGCTCGGCGAGCTTCATCAGCAGGTCGTCGAAATCCAGGCCGCCTGAGCGGCGCAGCACCTCCTGGTAGGAGTCGTAGACGCGGCGCAGGACCTCGTCCTGGTAGCTCCGGTTGGGGATGTCGGCGGGGCGCTTCAGCTCACTCTTGGCCTGCGAGATCGCGTTGCTCAATGACCCGATCGGGTAGCGCTTGGGGTCGAGCCTGAGCTCGTCGAGCACCCGCCTCAGGGCCGCCCTCGTGTCGTCCTCGTCGAAGATGACGAAGCTCGGGATGATGCCGATCCGCTGCGCTTCGCGGCGCAGGATTCGTACCGCCGTCCAGTGGAACGTCCCGACCCACATCTTCTGGGCCGCTTCGCCGACCAGCGCCTCGACCCGACCACGCATCTCCCTGGCCGCCTTGTTCGTAAAAGTCACCGCCAGCAGCCGGTCCGGCCACACCCGATGGGACGCGATCAGGTAGGCGATCCGGGCCGTCAGCACGCGGGTCTTGCCGCTGCCGGCGCCGGCGAAGATCAGCAGCGGGCCGTCACCGTGCGTGACCGCTTCCTGTTGGGGCGGATTGAGGCGCGCAAGCAGGGCGTCGATTTGAGCTTGGGCTGAATCCAGAACCACGGAGAATCGAGTTTAGCGGTGGCTGGAAAAGCCACATCCGGCCGTTATGCTCCACATGGCTTTGGCTCGCGAAATCGATCTCGGCATGCGTGATCACCTTCTTTACGAGCTCGCCCGCGACCTCAGCTCATCCCTGGAGCTCGACGTGGTGCTCGAGAAGGTCATGGACCGGGTGATCACATTGATGAAGGCCGCCCGTGGCTTCATCGTGCTGATCGACCCCGTCGACGGCAGCCTCTCGGTCCAGATGTCGAGCGGCGAGGCCGACCCCGAGAAGGCCCGTCAGTTCCTCGGCTCGCGGACGGTCATCGAGCAGGTCGTGAGGACGGGCCAGGCTGTGGTCTCGACCGACGCCAGCCTGGACGACCGCTTCAAGGGCCAGCAGTCGGTGATCCTTCAGAACCTACGGTCGATCATCGCGGTGCCGCTTGTCACCAAGGGCAAGGTCATCGGCGCCGTCTACGTCGACAGCCCGTTCCGCGCTGCCATCTTCGAGGAGAAGGACAAGGAGCTCCTGCAGGCGATCTCCGACCTGGCGGCCATCGCGATCGACAACGCGCGCCAGTACGAGCGGTCGGAGTTTCTGCGCGAGCTGTTCGAGGCTCACGTCAACAAGCAGGTCACCGACTACGTGATCAGGCGTTCGGACCGGACGCTGCGGTTCCTGCCCGGCGAGCGGCGCCAGGTGACCATGCTCAACTCCGACATCGCGGGGTTCTCAACCCTGTCGCAGAGCATGGAGGCCGAGGAGCTGGTCCGCTTCCTGAACGACTACTTCCAGCGAATGATCCGGGTCGTCCTGGACCATGGCGGCAACATCGATAAGTTCCAAGGCGACGGCATGCTGGTCGTCTTCGGAGCCCCGAACCCGATGGACGACCACGCCGAGCGGGCGCTGCACGCCGCGCTGGCCATGGTGCATGAGGTCGACCGATTCAACCGCGAGCAGATCGGCTCCGGCAAGCCTGCGATCGCCGTCGGGATGGGCCTCGACACGGGCGACGTGGTGGCGGGTCACGTCGGATCCGACGACCGCATGGAGTTCACGCTGATCGGCGTGCCGGTGAACAACAGCGCCTACCTGTCCAAGGTCCGGCCGGCCCGGGTCCTGATGTCGGAAACGACTCGAGCCCGGCTGCCGAATGGAATCACGGTCGCGGACTACGAGCCGATGGTCCTGAAAGGCGGAAAAATGCCGCAGCCGATCTTCGAGCTAGCAATCAGCGTCACAACAGCTGAATAGATTTCCCTCTCCCCCCAGGGGAGAGGGGGGTGGGTGTGCTTTCTACCCCTGACAGACCCAACGCCCAGGGCCGTAGTGCGAGTACAGCCACGCGGCGGCAAAAGCGTTGGCGCGGGGGTCAAAGGGCGACTGGCTGGCGTAGGGCGTCCCTGACCAGGTGCTCGGCAGGAACTGGAACAGCCCTGAGGCGCCGCTGTCGGTGTTGACCGAGTTCGGGTGATAGCGCGACTCGCAATAAGCGACGTTCATCGCCCACTGCACGGCGGCGGGGCCCAGCGGGCTGAACGCGTCGGTGATGTCCTTGGCGATGTCAGCCGGCGGACCGGGATGGTTGCTGCGGGCGGCGATCGCGGCGGCCTGCGCCTGGGCGGCCGCCTCAGCCTGCTTTTCCGCCTCGTAGTTCGCCAGCCCCTGCTTGAGCTCCAGCGACCACGACTGGACCTGGGCCATCTGAGCAGCCTGGACGCGCTGGTCCACGGTCTGCTTCACCACGGAGTTCCGATCGAACGCGCTCAGCTGCGTGACGGCGATGGAAACGGTCTGCTGCTGATGCGGCGTGAGGTGCGGCAGGATCACCGTGACCAGGATCACGACCCACACCAGCACCGCCCGAAATAGCGGCAGCAACCCCTTCTCTTCGCTCCTTCCTTGGACTCGCCCTACCCTGGGGCGGTGTCAGGCCTGAGCTAGGAGCGAGACGTAGAGAAGACGCGCTCAGGTACCGGGAAAGGAGACACCCTACCACATGGCCGGCAACGTTCCGTAGCCGTACGCCCCAGTACCGAACCGCCTCGTTCAGAACAGGTGGGTCAGCTTATCCCTCAGACGTTTCCGGCCGGCGGGCTCCGCGTAAGCCGGCATCATTGCCGTCATCTTCCGGAAGGCAAGGTCGGTGAGGGCGGCGGGGTCCTGGTCCGCCGATGGCAAGGCATCTCCGATGACCACTCGGATCCGCTTGCGCAGCCAGAGGTCTTTGGTGCCCGAGAGGACGACCGGGATCACCGGGACGCCGGCCTTGATGGCGAAGTGCGCGAAGCCCTTGTGGAAAGGCATCAGCTCGCCCTCCCTGGGCCCGTAGTTGCCTTCCGGAAAGATGGCGACCGCGCCACCGAGCTCGAGGCAGCGATCCACATGGCGGTAGAGGGTCGTGTCGCCGTGGCGCTCGCGCACGACGGGCACATAGCCGCCGGCGGTTCGGACGAGCCACCACTGGAGCTTGCGCGTGATGAGGATCGTCGGATCGGCCAGGAAGTGGAGGTGCGGCTCGACCGGGAACAGGATTAGCAGCGTGAACTCGTCGAGCCAGTTCAGGTGGTTGGCGATGACGACGTAGTTGCCAGTCCGAGGAATGTTCTCGCGCCCTTCCACGTCAAAGGCAAACAGGAGACGAAGGATCGGGACGCCGAGCAGGCGGATGATCCGGTACGCCAGGTTGGCGCGCGGGCCGACGGGCAGAAGATCGGCGGCCGGTAGGGCGACGTTCGCGGTGCTCACGGCACCGCGAGTCTAAGCCTCGAGAGGCCACCACTCCAGGAAGCGGTTGTAGGTGCCGAGACCGCCCTGGACCGCCTGCACCTCGCTGGTCAGGACTTGATAGTCGCCCTGTGACACCTTGCCGGTGTTCACGTCCGCCTGCAGCTCGTTGAGGAACGCGTTGAGCTGATTGTGAGCGGCCTTGGAATCGCCGCGCGCGGCTGCGGCAGACGCCGCGTTCAGCTTCACCTGGAGGCTGTTCTTCTGGCCCGCGTTGAGCCCGGAGAGGTTCTGCACCGCGCCCGCGACCATGCTCAGCGCGACCTGTGTGGTCACCACGGTGACGGTCCTTGTGGCGGTGCTGACTCCGCCCTCACCGTCGCTCACCTGGAATGTCACGGGGTAGTTCCCGGGGCCGGCGTAATGGTGCGTGACCATCGGGCCGGATGCCGTCGCTCCGTCGCCGAAATTCCAGGTGATCGTGTATGCGTCTGCGGTGTCCGCGTCGCTGAATGTGCCATTGAAGGTCAGCGTCTGTTCGGCTGCGATGAAGAGTGGAAGGGGCTGCGTCACGCCGACGATCGTGGCTTTCGGCGCGACGTTGGTCGCGGTCACGGTCATCGATGTGGAGTCAGCCAAGCCGCTGTCATCCTTCACCCCGAAGGTGACGTAGTAGCTGCCGTCGTCATCTGGCGTGAAGCTGAACGCAGTGCCCGATCCAGTGGTGTACGGATTGCCGTTCTTCAAAACAGTCCAGGTGTACACGGCAGCCGCCTTATCCGCGGCATTGGGGATCGTCGCTCCGCCGGTGAAGGGAACAGCGGTCCCCTCGGGAACGACCAGCGGGTCGGTGAGGATTTGCGCGATCGGCTTGACCATGGCGACATCGAGCGTGAACGGGGCCGCGCTGGTGAGGCCCTGGCCGTCGCTGGCCGTGATGACGACGGTCTGTGTGCCGTCGTCCGGCCCGGGCTGCTGCATCCACGACCAGGTGCCGTTGGTGCACGCCGACACCACGCCCGACGAGGCTGAGAGGGTCACGGGGTCCCCGTCAGGATCGGAGCAGGTTCCCGTGTTGCTCGCGACGGTGCCTTCCGCCACACTGACTGCGCTCTTGCCCGCCGCGACGTTGGGCTTGGAGTTCACGTTGGTCGCGACCCAGTCCTCAAAGCCGAAGTCGCGGTGGCTTGTGCTGGTCGCCCACGTGCGGCCGAGGATGTACGCGCTGCCGCCCGCGTAGAGGTCCGCGGAGCCGCTGTCATACCAGGTGAAGGTGCCGGCCCAGACCTGGACCTCGATCGCGTAGCGGGTGCCGGACGTGATCTGGACCTTGGGGTTGAAAGTGAAGTCGTGGGGCTGCTTGCAGCACGTGATCGATGCCGGGTTGGCCGCCGTGCCAAGGACCTGCGAGCCTGGGGTGCCGTCGGCCGCGACGTTCTGGATCGTGACCGTCACGCCCGGGAAGCCGCCCGCGGAGTCCGACTGAAGCGACACGCGGTCGACCTGGCCTGTGACGCCCGCCGTGAAGGTCTGCGCCAGGACAGGAAGGTTGCTCTGCTGGCTGCGCGGGGGGTTCATGAGCAGCGACTGGTCGGGGGTATCGCCGGCGGCCTGCGCCGGGATGGCAGAGGCCAGTGGCAGCACCACCGCAATCGCGGCCGCCACAGAACTCCTGCCGACAACTTTCCTTAACGAGATCTTCACTTGACCCGGATGACGGGCCCGAAATCGAATTCCTGCGCGGCTTCGCGCTATTCGTATCGGAGGGCGGCGACCGGGTCGAGACGGCTGGCGCGGAGGGCTGGGAAAAACCCGCTCAAGGCGCTGAACAGGGTGGCCAGAGCCAGCGCGCCGACGGCGAGCCACCAGGTGATGCGGAAGACCGAAAGGTCGAGCGGGATCCCCTGGCCCGCCGCGAGGTTGTTCACGACGATGTTGCCGACCACCCCGACCAGAGCCGCAAGGCCAAGGCCCACGGCGCCGCCGATCAGCCCGATCATGCCCGCCTCCGACATGAACATCCCGCGCACGTCGGCGGAGCGGGCGCCGAGCGCTTTCATGATCCCGATCTCGCGGGTGCGCTCTAGAACGGCGGTGTACATGGTGTTGGCGATCCCGAGGCAGGCCACGATCAGAGCGATCGCGGCGAGGCCCGAAAGGCCGATCCCGAGGATCGTGATGAACTGGCTGAAGCCCTTGAGAAAGTCGCTGCTGGTCGTCGCCTGGTAGCCAAGATTCTTGACCTCCTTGGCGACCGCGTCGACACTCCCCGGCGTCTCCGCAACGAGGGTGATGTTGCTGAACTCGTCCGCCGTCCACTGGTTGGCTTTTGCCATCTGCTCCCAGTAGCCGGTCGCGGTCGTGTAAGGGGCGCTGATGAAGTAGGCGCCGCCAGTGCCTATGTTGCCCGCGCTCGAGAGGACCCCCACGATGGTCATCTCGAGCGGCAGGGAATTCTTGGCCGGCTGCAGCCCGGAACCCGGCAGGTAGATGCCGGGGAACTGTCCGTGAAAGGTGACCTTGTGGCCGACCGCGGTCGACGGAGTGAAGCCAAGCTTGGTCGCGGTGTCTCCGCTGATCAAGACCTCGTTGGCGGTGTCAGAGGATGGGAACCTGCCCGCGGCGAGGAACTTGGACAGCGCCTGGGGCGTTTCCGCGAGCGGCGTGAAAGAGGTCAGGTAGACGTTCGAGAGGTCGGACTGCCCCCCGCCCAGCGTGCCCTGGATCTCGAGGTTCCCGTACGCGTCCTTTACGTGCGGCAGCGCGGCCATCCTGGCCAGGGCGGCGGCGTCGAGGGGCTGGTGCTTGGTCGGATCGCTCAGACCGAATCCGTTTTCTCCGACCGAGACCTGGTTCAGCTGACCTGTCACGGCGAACGCGTTGGTCAGCGAGTCCTGGACGCCGGTGGAGAACGAAACGATGATGGCCATGGCGGCGATGCCGATCGCCACCCCCGCCGAGCTCAACGTGGTGCGGAGCTTGCGACGCCTCACGCTGGTCGCACCCATGCGCGCGGATTCCAGCCACGCGAGCCTGCGCACGTGCTCCTTCGGCTGCATGGGTTTTTCCGGCACCTTCCGGCCGCCCGGGTCTTCGACGATGTTGCCGTTTCTCATCCGCACGATCCGGTTCGCCACCGCAGCGACCTCCGGGTCGTGCGTGACCATGACGACCGTGCCACCGAGGCCGTGCATCTCCTTGATCAAGTCGAGCACGCCCTGGCCGGCCTCCTCGTCGAGGTTTCCTGTCGGCTCGTCGGCGAGGATGAGCCCGGGCCGGTTGGCGAGGGCGCGTGCGACAGAGACGCGCTGCTGCTCGCCCCCGGAGAGCCTGGTCGGCCGGAAGTTGACGCGGTCCTTCAGCCCGACCTTCTCGAGAAGGCGGCGACCTCGTTCGCGACGCTGCGCGGCCGGGATCCCGCCGAGGGTCATGGGCAGCGCGACGTTGTCGAGCGCGCTCATGGTCGGGATCAGGTTGAAGCTCTGGAAGATCGTTCCCACGTGCTGGAGCCGGTAGTCGGCGAGCTGGCGGTCGCGCATCTCGTTGAGCTTCCGGCCGCCGGCGACGATGGTGCCCTGGGTCGGCCGATCCAGCCCGCCGAGCAGAGACAGCAGGGTCGACTTGCCGCAACCCGATGGACCCATGATCGCGATGAACTCGCCCGGCGCGATCGAGAGCGAAACGCCGCGCAGGGCGGTCACCGCGACCTCGCCCATCCGGTGCACGCGGACGACGTTGGTGAGCTCGATGCCGACCGGTTCGCCGAGAAGCTCGCCCGGCTCGGGTGGGACCGCCGCGGGAGCGGTTGGCGGGACCTCTTGTTCAACTACTGCCATGTCAAGCGCCACAGTCTACTGGGCCGTTTAGCGTTCGCCGCCTGATCTCGATGTGGCCGGGTAAAAAAACGAACGCTGTAGGAGATGGGACTCGCCAACGCGACGGACGTGATCGACGGATTCGATGGCTGGCTTGCCGCGAGGCTGCCCGTCGAGAGCTGATGCTGACTCGGCGTCTCGAGCGTGGCGGTCAGTCGTCGATCGCCTGGTAGGCAGCCGTCCAGAAGTCGATACGAACTGGCAAGGAGACCGCCGCATGCGCCCGCTGGATCATGAGGATCATCGTCATCTTCTCTGTCGGGTCGTTGCACCATTCGGTGCCGTACAGGCCGGGCCACCCGTAGCTTCCAACCGACGGTCCGAGGTGCGTACGCCGGGTGCGCACCGACATCCCGAAACCCCAGCCGATTTCGTCGAAGTACCCCTGCTGCCAGTGCTCGGACACCTCTTTCTGGGCGGGCGTCAGATGGTCGCTCGTCATCAGCGTCACCGACGGCCGCGACAGCACCTGCTCGCGGCGCCAGGTGCCGCCGGCGAGCAGGGCCGAGGCGAAGGCGAGGTAATCGTTGGCGGTCGAGACCAGTCCACCGCCGCCGGATTCGAACGCAGGCGGCCGGCTCCAGTACCCATCGGGGGCGTCCGCCACGACGAGCTCGCCGGTGGCGTCGTCGCGTTTGTACGCGGTCGCCAGCCGGCCGAGACTCGCGGCGGGCACGCTGAAGGCGGTGTCCTTCATCCCTAGCGGCTCGAAGATGCGCTCGCGCAGAGCATCGCCAAACGACATGCCGGTAGCCCGGGCGACAAGCACCCCGGTCACGTCCGCCGCGGCGTTGTACATCCACCGCTCACCTGGCTGGTAGACGAGCGGAAGCGCGCCGAGCCGGCGAATAAACTCGTCCGGCGGCGGCTCGGGATCTTCGCGATACAGCGCATCAACCGCGTCGGCGATCGGGACCGTTCCCGGCTCGACCCCCACCACCATGCCGGTGCCCAGGGTGTAGGTGAGCAGGTCGCGCAGAGTAATCGAGCGCGTCGCTGGGATCGTCTCTTCCAGCGGCCCGCTTGGATTTGCGAGCACCTTCATGTCCGCCAGCTCCGGGAGGAGCGCGTCGACCGGGTCGTCGAGGCGGAGTGTGCCATCCTCGACCAGCGTCATCGCGCACGCGGCGACAATCGGCTTGGTCATCGAGGCCATTCGGCAGATCGTGTCGGCCGCCATCGGGGTCTTCGAGCTTGGGCCCTCGAAAGCGAGATTGCCCATTGCCTCGATGTGGACCTCGCCGCGGCGAGCCACGACGGCGACCGCACCCGGCACGTCGCCAGCGTCGACGTAACGACCGACCGCCTCCCGTACCCGGGCGAGGCGCTTCAACGAGAAGCCTCCGGTTGCCAATCTCTCCTCCGGATATCGACCGTGCTGCTGGTGTCGGCGCAGGTCATGACACTGGTGCCGGCGCGGGGACTCGAACCCCGGACCCTCGGTTTAAAAGACCGCTGCTCTACCAAGCTGAGCTACGCCGGCGCTGCTACGAATTTAGGCCATCGGGCGGCGCGCACCGGCCGCCTCCTTCTCCCGTCGCGCGTTTACCGAGGGCTTAAGCGGCGACCCGATGCTGTATTGTCCCCGCCGCGATGAGCGCAGCGCTAACCGGCTGGTCGCAAGACGCCAACTGGTTCTGGGACGGCGAGAAATGGAACGACGCCCTGTCCGAGGACGGGAAGTGGCGCTTCGACGGAAGCGGCTGGCAGCCGTTCGCGGGCCGGCGGACCACGGTGCCGGCCCAGCCGCTGTACCCAGCGACTCCACCACCACCGCCACCGCCACCTCCGCCGCCCCCGGCGCCCGCCTGGGCGGGCTCGGCCGTGGCCGCCCCTCCCCCGCCTCCGCCTCCGCCACCCGGTGCTGTTCCCGCGGTCGTCATGCCGTCGTGGGTGGCTCCGTCGGAGATCGAGCGCATCGAGCAAGAGAAACGTGAGCGAGCGATGCTGGCGGCCCAGCCGCCGCCGCCCGTGCCGGCGGCGCAGGACTGGCGCCTGGTCGGCGAGCGGATGCAGTACAGCGACTACAGCCACAATCCCAACTACGCGAGCTGGCAGGTCGGCGGAACGAGCATCCTCATCTACATCGTCCTGCTCTGGCTCTGTGGACCCATCTCGGCGATCTTCGTCTGGATGACGGGGTGGAGTCTCACCAGCAAGGTGATCACGACTTTCATCTCCCTCATCGGACTGGCCGTGGTCCTGCTGCTGGTGGTGGCCGCCCACTGGACGCCCACGACGGGCTGAGCGGCGCAGACCGTAACTAGTAGCCTTCCCCGAGTGCGCAGGCTTCGCCGGTATCTGCCCGCGAGTGCCGGGATAGCGATCGGCCTGATAGCGCTGCTGCTCGTCGTTTTCATGCCTTCGCCGAACAGCTCAGGATCAGGTCAGGCGCCGCTCGCTGCCGACCAGACACTCAGCTTTCCAATCGCGCAGGACCTCGCCGACCTCGACCCCGCACTGATCTCGAACCCCGCCGACGTCGACCTCCTGCGCAACCTGTTCTCCGGTCTCTACCGATTCGACGCGAAGTTGCGAGAGGTGCCCGACCTGGCGGTGGGCCAGCCGGTGCTGTCGGCGGACGGCCTGATCTATACCTTTCACCTTCGCCAGGACGCACGTTTCTCCAACGGCGACCCCATCACCGCCAGCGACTTCGTCTACAGCTGGCACCGGGCAGCGGCCAAGCAAGGCGACTACGCCGGGCTGTTCGGCGTGATCGCCGGTTACTCGGACTTCGTGTCCGGCAAGGTCGCACAGATGAGCGGGCTGCGCACGCTCGACGACTACACGCTCGAGGTCACCCTGGTCAAGCGGGCGGCTTACTTCCAGACCGAGACCGGACTGTGGCCGTTCTGGCTCGTGGACAAAAAGGTCATCGCGTCGGCCGGCGATGCTGTCTGGTTCAACAAGGCGGAGACGCTGGTCGGCAGCGGTCCGTTTCGCCTGACCGCCCGGACTCCTGGACAATCGATGGACTTCGCGCCCGTGGCCGGGTGGTATGGCGGCAAGACAGGCTCGCTGACGCGCGTGCACGTCGAGGTCATGGCCGATACCGCCGCCCAGGTCGCCCAATACGAGTCCGGGGTTTTCAGCCTGATCGGTTTCGGGCGCCAGCCTCTGGCCCCGGCCGCGGCGACGCGCTACACGTCAGACCCGAAGCTCAAAGACCAGCTGGCGCTGGTGCCGGCGGGCACGACGTTCTGGATCGGCTTCAACCTCAGGTCCGGCCCCTTCGCGAGCGTCGACGGCGGACGAGCAGGGCGGCGCGCCTTCAGCGAGGCGATCGACCGCCAGGCCCTGGCCGGCGCGGTCTGCAACCAGAAGACGACATGCGTCGCCGCGACCGGAGGCGTGATCAGCAAGGGCCTGCAGGGATACCTTGGCGACGGCGCGGACTACAACGTGAAATTTGACCAGGCGACCGCCAAGACCGAGTACCAGGCGTGGGACCCGGACGGTTCGAAGGTCAAGGGGCTCACCTACACCTACGACACCAACCCGTTCAATAAGGCCGTGTGCGAGAACCTGGCCGCGCAGTGGAAAAAGAATCTCGCCGTCACGGTCGCGTGCGTGGAAGTCGACCGCAAGACTTTCTTCGACCAGCGCAATGGCGCATGCGCGTATCCGATGTTCCGGCAGAGCTGGGGCGCCGACTATGACCATCCGCAGGACTGGTTCGACTACCTCTTCGTGACCGGCGCCAGCTCGTCCGGTTCGTGCTACTCGAACCCCAACCTCGACCAGGTGGTTGGCTCCGCCGACGCTGGGCCGCCGGCGTCAGGAACGACGGGCTACCGCGTCGCGGGATTCATGCTCGTCAATGATTCGATCTACGGCGGCTTGCTCTACGGGGTGCAGCAGTACCTGGTGCATCCGTATGTGAAAGGCGCGGGCGGCAACGCGCTTTACGACAACGATTGGACCGGAGTGCGAATCCTCAAGCACTAGGTGACTGCGGCGGCCGTACCCAGAACATCGGGTGCCATCGTCGAGGCGAACGGTCCGTCCGGGTTGTCGATCAGCCAGACGTGCAGCATCTGCGGCGTCGTCTTGTGGGTGCTGCCACGCGGACACGATCCGCTCTTCTCGTTGGCGTTGGACGATGGATCGTTCACGAATGCGACCGCCATTCCCGTGACGTCGTCGAAGCAGATGTTGGAGTGCTGATGCCAGACGGTCAGCGGTCCCCCGACCTGCGGGCCGGACTCGAAGCTCCTGGGCATGATGTACATCGCACCGATCAGCACCGGGCCTTGCTTCGCGTTGAAGTAGATGAGCGACTGGACGTGCAGCGGGTTCAGGATGTCGGCGTCGGTCAGGTAGGCCGGGTTGACGTAGTGCACGACCTGGTCGGCCTCCGGCTCCATCGCTTTGTAGCCGGCCGCCATGGCGGCGTTCAGGCTGGCATACCTCGCGACGGACGCCTTCGTGTCGGTGACCAGCTTGGCTGCCGCCGCCAGCTCGGTCGCGGTGGGCTGCCGCTCGAGCGTGGAACTCGTGTGGTTATGGGTCGCCGTCGTGGAAGAGGTCAAACCCGACCGTTCGACCGAGGCCGCCCACCCCGCGATGTCGCCGGATACCACCAGCAAGGCCAGGGCGCTCGCAAGCAGGCCGCGGCGGATCCAGACGCCGTAGGGCAGCGACGTGTAGGCGGCCCCGACGACGCCCACCACCACCAGGCCGATCCCGATCCCGAGCAGGACGTGACCGGGATTGCCGAGCGTGAAAATGCCTTCCCGGTGGGCCAGCGAGGGATCTCGGGCGTGGAGGTAGGCGTCGAGGGACAGCCCGCTGAGCAGCGCCACGACCCCCAGCAGGCCGGCCGACAGGAAGGCCGCCGTCCGCCTCATTTGATCTCAATTCAAGCACTGAGCTGGCCCGATTTGTGATCTGAACTTGACTTCGGTGAAGGAAAGTTCAAGACTGAGGACGGAGTAGCGGGGCCATCGGAAGGTGGCAAATATCCGTCGCCGGCGCACTCTCGCCCCGCTCGGACGCGGGAAGAGGGCGATGGATGTCGTGGAGGGAGTGTTTAAGTGCGCCCTCCTCGAGCCGTGTTTCGTAGGAGGTGGTATGACGCGAATCGCAGTGTTTCGTTCCCTCGCCGTGGCGGTGGGAGCAGTTTCGATGGTGGCGGCGTGCGGACCTGGGAACCCCACCACGTCCGAGAACCTCGCCTCTGACCAGACCCTCAGCTTCCCGATCGTGGACGACGTCGGCAACCTCGACCCGGGCACCATGTCGGCGGCCGTCGACATCGACATCTTCCGCAACACCTACTCCGGCCTCTACAAGTTCGACGACCAGCTGAACGAGGTCCCCGACATCGCTACGGGAGCCCCGCAGATCTCGACCGACGGGCTGACCTACACCTTCAAGATGAAGAACAACGTCAAGTTCTCGAATGGCGATCCCGTCAAGGCCGACGACTTCATCTTCAGCTGGAACCGGGCGGCCGCCATTCAAGGCGACTACGCGTCTGTCTTCCAGCCGGTGGCCGGCTATGACGACGTGGCCAGCGGCAAGGCAACGGAGATGTCCGGCCTGAAGAAGATCGACGACTACAGCTTCTCCGCGACGCTGTCCGCACCAGCCGCTTACTGGTTCACCGAGGTCGCCCTCTGGACGGCCTGGGTCACCGACAAGAAGGTGGTCATGGCGGCCGGCAAGGCGACGGAATCCAACTGGGCGAGCGACCCTGCGACCGCGATCGGCACAGGATCGTTCAAGATGACGGCCCGAACACCGAAGCAGTCAATCGACTTTGCGCCGGTGTCCAACTGGTGGGGCGGCTCCACAGGCGCCATCACCAAGATCCACATTGAAGTCATCGCCGACCAAAAGTCATCCCTCACCAAGTACGAGTCGGGCAACTTCAGCCTGGTCGGGTTCGCCAACCAGAGCCTGGACCCCGACGACGTGGTCCGTTACAACTCAGACCCGCAGCTGAAGAAGCAGCTACAGCTTCTGCCCTCAGCTCGTACCACCTGGATCGGCTTCAACTTCTGCGAGGGTGCTGGTAAGCCCTCCAAGAACTGCACCAAGGGCAACCCGTTTGCGGGTGACGCCGGCAAGCTAGGCCGCGAGGCCTTCAGCCTGGCGGTCGACCGCGATCAGCTCGTCGACATCGCGTGCTCCAAGGGCACCGCTTGCTTCAAGGCCACGGGTGGCGTGATCACCAAGGGCCTGAAGGGTTACCTCGGCGACAACACGGACCCATGGGCCGTGTTCGACAAGGCCAAGGCCCAGTCGCTCTTCAAGCAGTGGGACCCGGATGGCTCGAAGACCAAGAACCTCGTTTACACCTACAACACGAGCGGGTTCAACAAGGCCGTCTGCGACAACCTCGCATCGCAATGGAAGGCGAATCTCAACGTCAGCATGCAGTGCACCGCACAGGACCGAGCTTCGTTCTTCAATGCTCGAACCAAGTGCAGCTATCCCATCTTCCGGCACAGCTGGGGCGCGGACTATGACCACCCCCAGGACTGGTTCGACTTCCTGTTCGTGACCGACGCCGGCTCGGGTGGCGCGTGCTACTCGAACACGCAGCTCGACCAGATGGCGAAGGACGCCAACGCCAAGCCCCTGAGCCAGTCTCTCGACACTTACAAGGCAATGAACAAGATCCTGGTCGACAACACGGTGACCGGCAACCTCGTCTACGGCATCCAGCAGTACGTTTCCCATGACTACGTCAAGGGAGTCGGCGGCAACGCTCTCTACGACAACTACTGGACCGACGTAAAGATCCTTCAGCACTAAACCGGTCGATATCGACACAATTAGGGGGCCCGTCCGCGATGGCGGGCCCCCTTGTCAGTCTTTAAACAGGGAAGTCGTCGGGCGCTCGCAGGGCGCTCAATAAGGAGATCGGTTGAGGGGAACCCTCCTCTACATCGGGCAGCGGCTGGTCCTGATCGCGGTTACGACCGTCCTCGTGTCCTCGATCGTGTTCCTTCTCCTGCATCAGATTCCCGGCAACGCGTTCCTGAACGAGACCCGCCAGACGCCGCAGGCGCTGGCCGCCGAACTCCACCGCTACGGGCTAGACCTACCTTTGCAGAGCCAGTACGTGAACTGGGTCCAGGGCGTCCTGCACGGGAACCTTGGCGAGTCACTCGTGAACCGCCAGGTGAAGATCACGCCGCTTCTGGTCAGGGAAACATCGGTCAGCGCCACGGTCGGATTCTTCGCGCTCCTGGTCACGGTCGGGCTGGGTCTTCTCCTCGGCGTGGTCGCGGCGCTACGTCAGAACACTTGGATCGACTACCTGGCCTCGAGCACGGCAGTCGTGGGCTACAGCATCCCGAGCTTCGTGATCGCGATCTTCGGCCTCCTGGTGTTCGGGCACTACCTGTACCTCTGGACGCAGGGCACTTTCTATTACGTGCCCGGCTGGGGAAAGCTGGAGCAGATACCTGTGCCCGCGCTTGCCCTCGGTCTGCCCTACGCGAGCTACGTGGCCCGGCTCACCCGCGCGAGCATGCTCGAGACGATCCGTACCGACTACGTCAGGACGGCGTGGGCGAAGGGCCTGAAGGCCCGCGTGGTCGTGGTGCGGCATGCGCTCCGCAACGCGCTGATTCCCGTCGTCACGATCCTGGGCCCGCTGATCACCGGCATCATCACCGGCTCGGTCGTGATCGAGAACATCTTCGGCATCCCGGGGCTGGGCAAGGAGTTCGTCACCAGCATCCTGGCCAGGGACTACAACATCGTGATCGGAGTCTTCACCTTTTACGCCGCCCTGGTCGGCCTGGCCAACCTCACGGTCGACGTGATCTATCCGATTCTTGACCCAAGGATTCGATACTGATGGCGCAGGCAGCACCGGTCATACAACCCGACCTCGAGCTCAGCTACGAGATGCCCGAGCAGGTCACCCTGCTCTCGGACGCATGGCGCCGCCTACGCCGTAACCGGCTGGCGCTCGTCGGAGCCGTGATCATCGGGTTGCTTTTCATCACGGCGCTCATCTCCATCGTGTGGACGCCCTATCCGACGTGGCTGCAGGCGGTCGGCCCGACGTACCAGCCGCCAAGCGCGGCGCACCCGCTCGGTCTGGACCAGGCAGGTCGCGACATTCTGAGCCGGATCATGGGCGGCGCCCTGATCACCGTCCAGGTCGGCGTCGGGAGCGCGATCATCGTGAGCCTGATCGGCATCCCGCTGGGATTGCTCGCCGGTTTCTACCGCGGGAAGGTCGACACGGTGATCTCGTTCTTCATCAACATCTGGTACGGGATCCCCGACCTGCTCGTCGCGTTGATCCTCGTGTTTGTGCTGTCCGACGCGCTGCACCTCATACCGCGCGGCGTCCTGGTCATCATCATCGCGTTCTCGCTGACCCGCTGGATGGACGTGGCGCGTCTGGTCCGCGGCCAGGCCCTCGCTCTCCGAGAAAGGGAGTTCGTGGAGGCCGCCCGCATGTCTGGAGCGCGCGACTTCGCCCTCCTGGCCCGCCACATCCTCCCCAACGCGCTCGGTCCGATCATCGTCCAGGCCACGTTTGCGATTCCAGCCGCCGTGCTGTTCGAGGCGTTCCTCAGCTTTCTCGGCCTCGGCCTCCCCTCACCCACCCCGTCCTGGGGCGCGATGGCGGCGGATGGCTACCACGGTATGGACTTCGCGCCTCACATCGTGCTCGCTCCGACCATCGCCCTCTCCGTGACGCTGATGGCGTTCAACTGGGTCGGCGACGGGCTGCGCGACGCCTTCGACCCTCGCATGCGGAGATAAGGCGCTGGCTCCTCTACTCCGCGTGCAGGACCTCAAGGTTCAGTTCTTCGTGTCCGGGGGCACCGTCAACGCCGTCGACGGCGTGAGCTTCGAGATCGACCGCGGTGAGATCGTGGGCATCGTTGGTGAGTCCGGTTCCGGCAAGACCATGACCGCGCTCTCCCTTCTCCGGCTGATCCCGGAGCCGGGAAGGATCACGAACGGACGGATTCTCTACGGCGAGAAAGACGTCGCCCAGATGACGGATGAGGAGATCCGTGAGTTTCGGGGCAACGAGATAGCGATGATCTTCCAGGACCCTATGACCTCGCTCAACCCGGTGCTCCGCATCGGTTTCCAGGTCGAGGAGGCGATGATCGCCCACCAGCGCTTCAGCAACAAGCAGGCGAAGGAGCGCGTGGTCCCGATGCTGCAGCGCGTGCGGATCCCGGCGGCCAAGGACCGGGTCCGCGACTACCCGCATCAGTTCTCGGGCGGAATGCGCCAGCGCGCGATGATCGCGATGGGCGTGTCGAACGAGCCGTCTCTGCTCATCGCCGACGAGCCGACGACCGCGCTCGACGTGACCGTCCAGGCCTCCATCATCGAGCTGATTCGGGACCTCAGCCGCGAGCTGCGAGCGTCGGTGATCCTGATCACCCACAACATGGCGCTCGTGGCGAGCCTGTGCAACCGAGTCATCGTGATGTACGCGGGTCGCATCGTGGAGCAGGGTCCGACGCGGGCGATCTTCAAGAACCCGCAGCATCCCTACACGTGGTCGCTCCTGCGCTCCATGCCGCGCGTGGACGAGAAGGAAAAGGAAAGGCTCATCTCGATCAAAGGTTTGCCTCCCGACCTCGGGAAGATGCCACCAGGCTGCAAGTTCCACCCTCGCTGCAAGTTCCGCGTCGACCGCTGCTTCACGGAGGAGCCGCCGCTGGATGAGGTCGACCCTGGCCAGCGCGCCCGCTGCTGGGTGCTCATGAAGAACATCGCGAACCCAGAAGCCCAAGCCCAGACGTGAGCGCCCCGGCCGCCCCGACCCCGACGACCGACCCGACGCTCAAGTCGCCCATCGTTCGAGTCGAGGACCTCGTCAAGTACTTCCCGGCCGGAAGCGGCCTTTTTGGCCGGAGCGTGGTCCACGCGGTCGACGGCGTCAGCCTCGCGATCCAGGCCGGCGAGACGCTCGGTCTGGTCGGCGAGTCGGGCTGCGGCAAGTCGACCCTCGGGAGAGTCATCGTCCGGCTTCTGCCTTCGACCTCAGGTCACGTTTACTTCAAAGACACCGACCTGACCAAGGTTCGCGGTGAGAAGCTCCGCCGCACGCGACAGGAGATCCAGATGATCTTCCAGGACCCCTACGCGTCGTTGAACCCGCGCATGACCGTCGGCGACATCGTCTCCGAGCCGCTGCGCAACTTCGGCGTTGCACGAGGCCGCAAGGCGGAGCAAAAGGTCCAGGAAGTGATGCGCGTCGTCGGCTTGAACCCCAACTTCGTCAACCGCTACCCGCACGAGTTCTCGGGAGGGCAGCGTCAGCGCATCGGCATCGCGCGCGCACTCGTGTTGAACCCGACGTTCATCGTCGCCGACGAGCCGGTGTCCGCCCTCGACGTCTCGATCCAGGCGCAGATCGTCAACCTGATGGAAGACCTGCAGGAGAAGTTCCAGCTCACGTTCCTCTTCATCGCGCACGACCTGTCGGTCGTCCGGCACATCAGCGACCGCATCGCGGTCATGTACCTGGGCAAGATCGTGGAGATCGGAGCAAGCGACGCGATCCGCGACAGGCCGTTGCATCCTTACACGAAGGTCCTCGAGAGCTCGGTGCCCGTGCCCGACCCAGACATCGAGGCGTTGCGCAAACCGATCCTCTTGAAGGGCGAGATCCCGTCGCCCGTCAACCCGCCGTCAGCCTGTCGCTTCCACACCCGCTGCCCGATCGCCCAGCCGATCTGCTCCGAGGTCGAGCCTCCGCTGGAGATGAAGGAAAACGGCCACTTCGCGGCCTGCCACTTCGCTGGGCAGCTCTAAAGATCCCCTCTCCCCTGGGGGAGAGGGTGGCTAGTGCGACGTTATCTGTATTTGGTTCCAGTGGTAGTCGAACATGTTGTTCGAGCCTGCTCCCAGGACGTACGGCTTGAACAGGTAGGGGTCGACGGTATAGAAGAGCGGGATGTAGGCCACATCGTCGATCAGCTGCCGGCTCAGCATCTTGTAGTCGGGAATTGCTGAGCTCAGCGTCTCAGTGTCCGCCTTGGCCAGCAGCTGGTCGTAGGCCTTCGTGTCGTAGCCGGTGGTGCAGCTCACGTCGGGGCAGCCGGCGGCCTGGCCCCACAGATTGTCGAACCAGTCCTGCGGATGGTCGTAGTCGGCCGCCCAGCCATCGCGCGAAAGCACGTAGGTCCCCCGCAGCCGCTCCGTGATGAATCGGGTGTGTGGAAGCGCCTGCAGCCCCACCGACACTCCGAGATTCTGCAGCCATTGCGACTGGAGGAGCTTGGCCGTGGGCTCGTTGAACGGATTCTCCGGGTCGTACGTGTAGACGAGGTTCTTGCTCTTGGTCCCGGTTGGATCCGCCGCGAGCAGGAGGGTTCGCGCTTTGCCCGCGTCGAATGCGGCGAGAGGATCGTTGCCGTCGCCGAGGTAACCCGCCAGGCCCTTGGGGATCACACCGCCGGTGGCGGGGATGCAGGCGATGTCGGCGCACAGATCCTTGGCCAGCTTGGTGCGATCGATCGACAGTGAGAAGGCGAGTCGCATGTCGTGAGACGCCTTCCCCTGGTCAAGGGTGAACGGCCCTCCGGCCGACCGTTTCGCGTCGGAGACCATGTTGAAGCTGACGAAGTAGGTCTTGTTCTTCACCTCCAGCACGAGCTGCGCCTTCTCCGACGCTTTGGTCTCGATGCGTGCGACGTCCGCCGCGGCAGGGCCGTACGCGGCATAGCCGTAGATGTCGAACCCGCCCTGCTCGTACTTCGTAAGGGCGGTCGTCGGATCGGCGACAACCTCGACGTGGATCTTGCTCAGGGTGGGCTTGGGCCGCCCCCACCAATCGGGAAGCGAGCTGAAATCGAGCGACTGGTCGGCCGTGTGCGCAGACATCTTGTACGCGCCGGTGCCGACGAGCGTGTCCGGCTTGCTCCACCAGTTTTCAAAATTGCCCTTGACGATGTTCTGGTCCACGATCATGCCGGCCACGGCGGGCTGGGCGATTGCGGACTCAAACCAGCCTGCGGCGCCGGTGAGCTTCACCACGACCGTGAAGGGATCCGGTGCGCTGAGGCCGGTGAGCGTCACTGCCGGGTCGTTCTTCTCGAGCAGGGCCTCGAGCGCTGCGCCCGCGGCCTGATTCGATGCGACGTGGTCGTAACCCATGATCGCCGAGAGATTCACCGCATAAGGTCCCTGCATCGCGGCCGCGCGATTCCAGGAATAGAGGACGTCCTTCGAGGTCACCCTGTCGCCGTTGGAAAAAATGACGTCCTGGCGCAGCTTGAAGGTATAGGTCGCGCCGTCGGCCGACACGGTCGGAAGGGCGGATGCGATGTCGGCTGAAAGGGTGAGGTTGCTGTCGAACTTCAGAAGGCCGTCGAAGATGTTCTGGGCGATGGCGGCCTCGGCCTCGGTGTCGATCATCGCGGGATCGAGGGTGCTCACATCGTGCTGGATGGGGAAGCGCAGCGTCTGGTCGGTGGCGAGGCTGGTCGGCGGCGCCCCGCCGTTCGCGCCGTTCGAACATGCCGCGAGCAGAAGCGTCAAAAGCGCGGTACACAACCGCCTGCGTAGCATCTTCGGGTGATGAGCGTACCCGCCAAAGGCATGCGGCGCCAGGAAGGAGGCGAAAAGGTCACGGGGGTGACCCGTTTCACCGCCGACCTGGAGCTGGCCGGCCTGCTCCACGTGCAACTCGTCCTGTCCCACGTTCCGAGCGGAAAGATCGGCGCCATCGACACCGGCGCCGCCCGCGGTGTGCCGGGAGTCGTCGGGGTGGTCACGGGCGCCGACCTCCCGGCCCACGAGACCGCCGGCCCCGACCTGCCGCTTGCGGTGTCGCGCGTCTTTTACGTGGGGCAGCCCGTCGTGGCGGTGGTCGCCGAGACCGAGTCGGCGGCTGCCGACGCCGCGGCCCTCGTCCAGGTCGACTATGAGGAATCTCCGCCGGTCGTCGACGCCTCGGCGGCCATGCAGGAACAGTCGCCTCTAGTCCTCGAGGAGGAAGAGGGCGCGAGCGAGGAGGACGCCTCGATTCACGGCGCCTCAGCCGCGGCCGACGATGCGCCCGAGGAACGCCCGCGCAACGTCAGCGGCGTCGCGCACCTCAAGCGCGGCGACGCCGAGGCTGCCTTGAAGAAATCGGACGTCGTGATCAAGGCGACGTACCGGATCGCGGGCGCGCATCACTCCTTCATGGAACCCCATGTCGCCGTCGTCCGTCCGGAGCCCGACGGCGGCCTCACCGTGTGGTCGCCGACGCAGGGACCCTTCATCGTCCGGGACACCGTGGCCGGGCTCGTCGGGCTGCCTCCCCACAAGGTGCGGGTCGTCCCCATGCCGGTCGGCGGCGGCTTTGGCGGCAAGATCGAGCTCCTCGAGCCACTGCTCGCCCTCCTTGCACTGCGCGTCCGCCGGCCGGTTCGGCTGGCCCTCCACCGCTCGCAGGAATTCGTGGTCGGCCATCCCGCGCCCGCCGCGCATTTCGACCTGGAGCTGGGAGCAAGTCGCGGCGGAACGCTGCTTGCCCTCCGCGCTCGGTTTCATTACGACAACGGAGCCGGCGCCGGTTGGCACGCGGGCCTGACCGCGAGCTTCCTCGGCGGCACCTACCGCATCCCGAACTTCGACCTCCGCGGACTGGAGGTCTCGACCAACAAAACCCCGGTCGACGCCTACCGCGCTCCGGGCGCGACACAGGCCTACTTCGCCCTGGAGTCGGCGATGGACGAGCTCGCCGTGGAGCTCGGCCTTGATCCCATCGAGCTGCGGCTGCGCAACGTGTCGCGCGAGGGCGACCTCGCGGCGGACGGCGAGCCGTGGCCGCGCATAGCCTCGATCGAGGTCCTGGAGGAGGCCCGGAGCCACCCCGTTTACACGGCCCCGCTGGCCGAAGCCGAGGCGGTGGGGGTCGCGCTTGGCGCGTGGGGTGGCGCCCGGACGCCGTCGGCCGCGGGATGCCGGGTTGAGCCCGACGGAACGGTGACGGTCACGGTCGGGTCGCCGGACATCAGCGGGACGGCCACCGGCCTGGCCATGATCGCCGCCGAGGCATTCGGCGTCGCGCCAGATCGGGTGCGGGTCGAGGTCGGGGACACGGTCAGCTCGCCATTCGGACCCTCATCGAGCGGCAGCCAGGTCACCTACAGCGTCGGCGGCGCGGTCTACGAAGCGGCGAAGGAGGCCCGGCGCCAGCTCCTCGAGATCGCGACCGAAGAGCTCGAGGCGGCGCCGGAGGACCTGGACATAATCGACGGCAGGGTCGCGGTGAAGGGCGCGCCAGGCCGCTCGGTCGAGATCACCCACCTGATCAGGCTGAGCACCGAGTTCATGGGCCACCACAAACCAGTCCAGGCAACCGGGCGCTCCGCGGTCCAGTCGGCGTCGCCGATGTTCACGGTCCATGTCGCGCGGGTGCGACTGGACCGCGAGACGGGCGCCTTTCAGCTGACCGGCTACGCCGCGATCCAGGACGTCGGCCGCGCCATCAACCCGCCCGAGGTGGAGGGCCAGATCCACGGCGGCGCGACGCAATCGCTTGGCCGGGCCCTCGGCGAGCAGCTCGTGTACGACCGCGACGGCCAGCTGCGCTCAGGGTCGTTCCTCGACTACGAGCTTCCCGCTGTGGACCAGATCCCGGAGATCGACGTGCGGCTGATCGAGGTGCCCTCGCCGGTGGGGCCGCTGGGCGCGAAAGGCGTCGGCGAACCACCCGCGATCCCGGGCACCGCCGCCCTGGCCAACGCCGTCTCGCGCGCCGCCGGGGTGCGGGTACGAGAAGTGCCAATCGATCGCTGGAAGCTGCTCATGGGTTCCGAAGACGGAAAGTAGCCTCCGAGGCTACGTGGCTCGGACGCTGCCGGGTCGCCACGCAATACTGGTCAGCAATCGCGGGCCGCAAGACCCACGCGAGGACGGCACGTTCAAGCGCGGCGCGGGCGGGGTCGTGACCGCGCTCCTGACCCTGGCCGAGGCCACCGCGGCCGACTGGGTGGCCTGCGCGCGCAATGACGTGGAACGCAAGCAGGCCGAAAGCTCGAGCGACGGTTTGCAGGTCCGGCTCGCGCGCGGCAAAGGACGCCTGCACTACGCGGCGCCAACGCGCGAGGAATACGAGATGTACTACTCGGTGATCGCCAACCCTGTGCTGTGGTTCATCCAACACTACCTCTGGGACCTCGGCAACGAGCCCGTCATCGACGATCGTATCCACCAGGCGTGGACGGACGGCTACGTCCGCGTCAACATGCTGATGGCGGAGAAGGTGATCGAGCTCGCCCACGCCGCCGCCGAACCGCCGATGGTGCTCGTCCATGACTACCAGCTGTACCTGGTGCCTCAGCTCATCCGCGCGGCCATTCCGCGCGCCCTCATCCAGCACTTCATCCACGTCCCGTGGCCGACACCGCAGTACTGGAAGGTGCTGCCCAAGCACATGCGCGACCCGATCCTCGAGGGCCTCCTCGGATGCGACGTCGTCGGTTTCCAGTCCAGCCTCGACGTGCGCAACTTCCTGTTGACGTGCGAAGAGAACCTCGGCCTGCAGGTCGACGAGCACGAGCGCGCCGTCGTGGCCGGCGGGCGCGTCGTCTACGCGCGCCACTATCCGATCTCGGTCGACGTCAACGCGACCATGCGCCTTGCCTCGTCGCGCGGTGTCAAGCGACAGGAGGACGACATCGCGACCTGGCGTCCTCCGCGCCTCATCGTGCGGATCGATCGCTCCGATCCTTCGAAAAACATCGTCCGCGGATTCATCGCCTACGAAAAGCTGCTGCGGTACCACCCGGAGCTTCGCGGCCAGGTGCAGTTCTGGGCGTTTCTCCAACCGTCACGGCAGGACGTTGCCGCGTACGTGCGCTACCTGCGCCTGATTCGGCAGACGGCGGCGCGCATCAACAGCGAGCTCGGCACCGCGGAGTGGCAGCCCATCCGGCTCGAGGTCGCCGAGAGCGAGCGCAAGGCGATTGCCGCGTTGAAGAACTTCGACGTGCTGCTGGTCAATCCCGTCTATGACGGCTTGAACCTCGTCGCGAAGGAGGGCGCGCTCGTCAATCAGTCCGACGGAGTCATCGTGCTGTCAGAAAACGCAGGTGCATACGAGGAGCTCCGAGGCAACGTGCTTTCGATCAATCCTTTCGATGTCGAGGCGACCGCGGCGGCGCTGCACATGGGATTGACGATGGCGTTGGAAGACCGGCGGGCGATGAACGAGCGCGCCCGAGGGGTGGTCCGCACCAACGACATCGCGCGCTGGATCAGCAACCAGGTGCAGGACCTCCGCGACCTCAGTACGCCTGCTTAGCCCACTCCACTATCTCGCGCAGGACTGCTGTCGCGCCCTCCGGCCCGGGGACGACCAGGTCGCATCTGTCGAAAAGGTCTTTCGGCGCTTCCGGCGACCAGACACCGACGCACATGTGCGGAATATCGAGCGCGCAGACGTACTCGAACATCGAGCGGTCGTTTTCATCGTCGCCGAAGGCAACGACTCCGGCGGGGTCTTCACTCGGCAGCAGGGCCGCGAGCGCGCTGCCCTTCCCCGCCTTCGGCGCATGCACCTCGATGACCTTGCGACCGAGATACGCGGCCAGCCGCGCGCCATCGAGCGCGGGCCGAAGCAGCTCGAGCATCTCCTCGCCACTCTTGTTCGTATTCCGGAAATGAATCGCCGTGCTGGCCGGCTTCACCTCGAGCCACGCGCCGGGGATCCGCTCGAGGAGCCTGGCGGTCTCGGCGTTGAACCGGTCGAGCGCCTCCTTCTGGGCGTGCCGCGGAATGGCCAACCCGCTGTCCCCGATCAGCCGCACGCCGTCGATCGGGACGAGAGTCTCTAGCTGGGCCGGCGGCCGGCTGCTCAAGACGATCACGTCGGCCAGCAGCGGAACCAGCTCCTGGAGGGCTTCCAGAGCCTCCGGCCGAGCTCGGGTCCTGGCCGGATCCTGGACGATGTCCGCCAGGGTACCGTCGAAGTCGGTAACCAGGATTAATTCGCCTGGCGGTACCTGTGCGACAGGCGACCGATCCCAGGCATGGGTTATCTCTTCGGTCTCTTGGATCATCCCTCCAGGTTACAAACGGGGACGGTGGCGCGCGATCACCGATTTGAGTTCGGGACCTGCTTCTAGCGTACCGAACGCGTGTCCCCGCTCGCCAGCAACGCGGGAAGCGCAGAACAGATCCGCCACAGCGGGATCGCCATGCCGCAGCAGCAGCGACCCCTGCAGCAGGACGGCCATCTGTTCGACCAGGAGCCGGGCCCGAGACTCGAGTTGGTCCGGATTTGCGAGCGAGCGCTTGAGCAGGTCGACCGCACGATCCAGCCGCGCGTCCAAACCGCGCGCAGTCTCGACCTCTCCCAGGTAGGCGGCGAGCGTCTCCGGTTCGCGTTGCATCGCCCGCAACACGTCCAGCGCGTTCACGTTGCCCGAGCCCTCCCAGATCGAGTTGAGTGGAGCCTCGCGATATAGACGCGGCAGAATCGATTCCTCCACGTAGCCGTTTCCGCCATGGCACTCCAGCGCTTCGGCCACGACGGCGATGGCGCGCTTGCACGTCCAGTACTTGGCGATGGCGACGCCGATGCGCCGGAAATGAGCTTCGGCTGGATCCGACGCGCGGTCGAAAGCGCCCGCCAGCCGCATCATGAGGATCGTCGTCGCCTCGGACTCGATGGCGAGGTCGGCCAGCACATTGACCATCAGCGGCTGCTCGCTGAGCAGCTTGCCAAACGCGCTGCGGTGCGCCGTGTGATGGGTCGCCTGCGCGACGGCGTGGCGCATCAGGGACGCGGACCCGATCACGCAGTCGAGGCGTGTGTGGTTGACCATCTCGATGATCGTCCTTACTCCCCTCCCCTCTTCCCCCACCATGACCGCCCACGCGTTGTCGAGCTCGATCTCCGATGATGCGTTGGAGCGGTTGCCCAGCTTGTCCTTGAGGCGCTGGATGTGAAAGGCGTTGCGTTTTCCATCGGGCAGGACGCGCGGAAGCAGGAAGCATGAAAGCCCGCTGGGCGCCTGCGCGAGGACGAGGAACGCGTCGCACATCGGCGCGGAGCAGAACCATTTCTGACCGGTGAGCAGGTGCGCGCCATCACTGCCTGCCGGCACCGCACGCGTTGTGTTGGCGCGGACGTCGGAACCACCCTGGCGCTCGGTCATCGCCATGCCGAACAGCACGCCTCGCTTGGTCGTCGGGGACCGGAGCCCCGGGTCGTACTCGAGAGTGGTGGCGAGGGGCTCCCACTCCGCTGCTAGCTTCGCCTCTGCTCGGAGGGTCGGGACCGCGGCGTAGGTCATGGAGACAGGACAGCCATGGCCGCCCT
>VBGP01000118.1 GCA_005880795.1 Chloroflexota bacterium
CAATGCGCTCGGCCTGGTGAAGTCGGGCAACATCATCGACTGGCTGGGGAATCCGCGAATCAACCTGTTCGCGATCCTGGTCGCGGCCAGCTGGCGCCACGTCGGCTACATCATGGTCATCTACCTGGCCGGCCTCAAGAGCGTCGATCCGACTCTTCGCGAGGCCGCCAAGGTCGACGGCGCCAACGAAATCCAGACGTTCTTTCGAGTCATCTTTCCCGTCATGGCGCCCATCAATGTGGTGATTGCGGTCATCACCGCGATCGAAGCACTCCGGGCGTTCGACATCGCTTTCATCATCAACCAGGGCAAGAACGGGCTCGAGCTGCTGTCGATTCTGATCACCAACAACAGCATCAGCGAGGCCAGCCTGGTCGGCTTCGGATCCGCGATCGCCGTCATCCTTCTTTTGATCTCGTTAGGCCCGATCATCGTGTTCCTGTCACGCGTCATGAGGACGCAGTCGTGAGCCTTCAGCCGCTCTTTGATTACTTCCGAGAGCGAGAGATCGCGACTGCCTCGCGGACCGGCGCTCTATCCGCCGCATCTTCGCGCCGAATCCGGCCCGCGCGATTGATTCTTCACGGATTTCTGATTTCGATGGTGGTGGCCTGGCTCTTGCGGCCGATCAGCGACACGATCCAGCACGGCTACCTGTCCTGGCCGAGCGGCGGCCTGAGCCTGGAGAACTACCAGACGGTGTGGAACCAGGCTGAGCTCCCCTACTACTACTTGAACACGCTGGTCATCGCGGTCCCAGCGGTGGTGTTGACGCTGCTCCTGGCGTCGATGGTGGCCTTCGCCTGCACCCAGTTCAGCTGGCGCTTCAACCTCGCCACCCTGATGATCTTCACCGCCGGCAACCTCCTTCCGCCCCAGGTGATCATCGTGCCGCTCTTCCGGATCTACCTGAACACACCGATCCCGATGCTCGGCTCGCTCGACATCGGCAAGTTCTCATTTCCCTTCTTCAGCGACAACACGCTGCTGTACGACCAGTACATCGGGATCATGCTCATCCACATCGTGTTCCAGGCGGGCTTCGCGACATTCGTTTTGAGCAACTACATGAAGACGATCTCGAAGGAGATCACCGAGTCGGCAATCATGGATGGGGCCCACGTGCTTCGGATCTGGTGGAACATCGTGCTGCCGCTGTGCCGGCCCGCCCTCGCCGCGATGGCTACCCTCTTGTTCACGTTCGTCTACAACGATTTCTTCTGGGCGTTGATCCTGATCTCGACGGGATCCAAACGTCCGATCACGAGCGCGCTGAACAATCTCCAGGGCGAATTCTTTGTCAACAACAACCTCATCGCGGCAGGCGCGATGCTCGTTGCGATCCCACCGATCCTGGTCTACATATTCCTGCAGAAGCAGTTCATCGCCGGCCTTACGCTCGGCTCGACCAAGGGTTAGCGCCACGGCCCACATCTTTTACGGCGGCGATTACAACCCCGAGCAATGGCCGGAGGAAGTCTGGCCCGAGGACGTCCGGCTCATGCGGGAGGCGGGCGTCAACCTCGTGTCAGTTGGAATTTTCTCCTGGTCCCGGCTCGAACCAGCCGAGGGCAATTTTGAATTCGGCTGGCTCGACCGCGTGCTCGACCTTTTGCATAAGGGCGGCGTCGATGCCGACCTGGCCACGGCGACGGCGTCGCCTCCGCCATGGCTCTCGCATCGCCATCCCGAGATGCTCCCTGTCCTCGCCGACGGCGTGACGCTATGGCCCGGCTCGCGGCAGCATTACTGCCCGAGCAGCCCCGTTTACCGCTCGGCGGCGGCCCGCCTGGTGGAAGCGTTGGCAACCCATTACGCGGACCACCCCTCGCTCAATATGTGGCACGTCGGCAACGAGTACGGATGCCATGTTCCCGCCTGCTGGTGCGATGTGTCCGCCCAGGCGTTTCGCGACTGGTTGCTGCACCGCTATGGCTCGATCGACGGACTGAACGAAGCGTGGGGAACTGATTTCTGGTCCCAGAGATACTCTTCGTGGGAAGAGATTCTTCCTCCCCGCCGCACGCCGACGTGGCCGAACCCGAGCCAGCAGCTCGACTTCATGCGCTTCTCCTCAGACGCTCTGCTCGAATGCTATGAGGTCGAGCGCGGGGTCCTGAAGAGAGTCACGCCGGAAGTTCCCATCACGACGAACTTCATGGGATTTTTCAAACCCCTCGACTACTGGAAGTGGGCGGCACGCGAGGACGTGGTGAGCCACGACTCATATCCCGACCCTGCCGATGAGAGGTCGGGGATGCGCGCGGCCATGGCGGGCGATCTGATGCGTTCACTCGGCCAGGGCCGCCCGTGGATCCTCATGGAGCAGACGACACATCGAGTGAACTGGCGCGATGTGAACGTCGCAAAGGCGCCCGGTCAGATGCGCCTGTGGAGCTTCCAGGCAGTCGCGCGCGGCGCTGACGGGGTGATGTTCTTCCAGTGGAGACAGGCGCGAGCAGGCGCCGAAAAGCATCACAGCGCGATGGTGCCGCATGGCCCAGTCGAAACGTCGCCGACATGGAGCGATGTGGTCACGCTCGGTCGAGAGCTTGCGAGGCTGGAGGCCGTGTGCGGTTCACGGTCCACGGCCGACGTTGCCGTCCTTTTCGACTGGGAGTCGTGGTGGGCGCTCGAGCTGCCGTCCAAACCCTCGAACCGGGTCCGCATGATGGAGCAGGTCGAGGCCTACTACGCAGCGCTGTTCGAGGCCAACGTCCTGGTGGACTTCGCCCATCCCGGCGACGACCTGTCGGGCTATCGGTTGTTGCTCATGCCCAACCTTTACCTGGTTGGTGACGGCGCCGCGGCGGCAGTGGGGCGCGCCGTCGAGTCCGGGGCGACCCTGCTCATGTCTTTTTTCAGCGGCATCGTCGATCCTGCTGAGCACATCCGCCTGGGCGGCTATCCACAACCGTTTCGGGCTCTGCTGGGTCTCGATGTCGTCGACTTCCATCCGCTGAGCGCCGGTGAGGATGTCGCCCTGCAGTTCGCCGACGGAGCCCAGGGTCGAGGTGAGATCTGGAGCGAGGACATCCGTCTGAACGGGGCGGAGGTCCTCGCGACCTTCTCCGGCTCGCACCTCGACGGCCGGCCGGCGATCACCAGGCATCGCGCCGGCAATGGAACAGCCATCTACCTGGCCACCCAGCCCGACCCCAAGACCATGGCCCGGCTTCTCGAGATGGCCTGTGCCTCCGCGAGCGTCGAAGCTTCTGCCGACGCGCCCAGCGGCGTGGAGGCGGTGCGGCGCACGGCCGGCGGCAAGTCGTTCCTTTTCCTGCTCAACCATCGCGAGGTGGCCGTCGATGTCCCGATCAGCACGGCAGGGGTGAACCTGGCCGACGGCAGCTCCGTTCATCCGGGCCTGGTGCACCTGGGATCGCGCGGCGTCGCCGTGATTCGGGAGGGCTGGTAGAGGCCGTCAGGTCCGCCCTTGTGCCTAGCTAAAAGCCGGCATGCTCTCGCGCTCGGCCTCCCACATCTCGTCGAACAGCCTCGCGATCTCGTCCAGTGAACAAATGGCAGCCGTCAACGGATCAAGCATCAAGGCGTATCTGGCTTTCTCTTTGCTCCGTTCGACGAGCGCCTCGACCACCAGCTCGTGGACTGCCATGTGGGATCGGTTGAGGCCCGCGAGCTGTTCGGGCAGCCGGCCAAAGCGCTGGGCGTGAATGCC
>VBGP01000119.1 GCA_005880795.1 Chloroflexota bacterium
CAGGGATCTGCCTGTCGCCGCGCAGCATGGCTTCGATCTGCTCGTCGTTCTCGCGCCGCCACCGAGGCCAATTGTTGGCGTAAAAGCCGCTCTCGCCGAGGTAGCCGGGCCGCGTGTATTTATTGATCAGGTCGGGGCGCTTACGGAAGTAGGGCACGTACTCCGAAAAGTGGCCGCTCGACTCGGTGACGAACGCGCCGAGGTGCTGCATGACCTCAAAGCGGACAGGGTCCTTCTCATAGATATCCGGATCACGAGCGCGCTCCCGCAGGAGTGGGTACAGGTCGACACCTTCACGCTCGAGCTTGGTGAACCAGGCGTTGTGGTTGATGCCCGCGCAATCCCAATCCATCTCGGCGTACGGGATGCCGAGGTACCCCGCCAGCTGTCGCGATGTCCCCTGGACGCTGTGGCAGAGTCCGACGACGGAAAGCTCGGTGCTGCGCAGGGCCGCAAGCGTCAGGATCGACA
>VBGP01000148.1 GCA_005880795.1 Chloroflexota bacterium
CTGCCCTTACCGTCTGGCTGGCGTCGAACCGCGACACATGGACCGATGCCCGATGTTATCGCCGCCATCCGCGCTTCGCGTACCGGT
Organism: Chloroflexota bacterium; assembly: GCA_005880795.1. GTDB lineage: Bacteria > Chloroflexota > Dormibacteria > Dormibacterales > Dormibacteraceae > 40CM-4-65-16. The sequence goes on from VBGP01000148.1 coordinate 88, forward strand.
CGCTGAGTGCTCGTCGTCGACGCCGCAGTTGTTGTAACAGCGTGTCTGTCCGAGGCCGGACTCGACCCACTGGCGAAGGAGCAACTCGTTGCCCCCTACCTGATGTGGTCCGAGGCGTCCTCTGTGCTTCATGAGCTGCGCCGGCAAAAGGAGATCTCGAGCGAGCTCGCGGCTACCGCGGTTCGGCGTCTTTCGCTGGCGGATATCAGCCCCAGACGCCCGAAGGGCCTGACCGACGAGGCTTGGCGGATTGCTGATCGCCTGGGCTGGGCGAAGACCTACGATGCTGAGTACCTCGCTTTGGCGCGGCTCCTTCGTTGTCGGTTGCTGACGACGGATGCGAAGCTGAAGAATGCGGGCACGAAGGTTGTCAGAGTGATTGGACCAACCGAGCTCCAGTCGGAATGACTGACCAGGCGAGGCGCGGCGAAGCGGCTCCTCGGCGCCACTAAGGTCATCGACGATGCGTCTACCGGTGCGGGTGCGTAGGCAGGCGGAGTTCGTCTTGGCCAAGTTCTGCCGGGAACGCATCCCTCGTGCCATGTCCGCCCAGGTTCGTCTTGAGTACGACGTACATGGCCTCACAGCAGTCCTCGTCGAGCGGCGCCCGACATGGCCGTCCCAGACGCTGGACGAGGAGTGGCTAAGAATCCCGATCGCTCGATTCCGCTATTCGGTCGACCCTTCCAGGTGGACCCTCGATTGGCCCGACAGCGACGACAGGTGGCATCGCTATCAGTTCACAGGTGCCAAAACGCTGGCTGGCCTGTTGCGCGCGGTTGATAGCGATCCTACCGGCATCTTCTGGGGCTAATAGCTCGCCGCGAACGTGGCCGACACCTGGACAGGGATTCGAACCCTGAACCTTGCGGTTAACAGATCGATGCGGCCCGTTCAAAAATGGCGAACCGAATTCGCCGCGTGCCGCCGTGTATCGCCCAATGCCACGGTTTGCCGGCGGCGTTGCTGGACGGCACGCCAGTGGCAGGTCGGTTTCGCCAAAGTCCATATGTGGCGCTGCAGGCAATATTTAGGAAGCCTGACCGCCGGCGATGTTATCTCGCACGGCGGCCAGACATCGCGATTACGACTTAGAGCGTGCCATACGTCACATATGTGGCATGCCAAGTGGGAAGTCCATAGTTGAATGTGTTGCCGAACTGGTCCACGACTTGAGATCCGTACGATCCGTCCGCGTCATCGGCGCCCCAGCTGCTGTTGCAGGGCCCGTTGTCAGCCCACCACCCGCTGTTCACGTACCGATTGGAATTCGTATACGAGTAGTCGAACGCCCAACCCACTCCTTCGAGCGCGCCGTTGCAGGCGACGCGCACGTTCAGGTCGAATCTCCCAGTTGGCGAAGGCTGGTAACCCTCGACCCAACTCAAGGTCGCGTGGGTCTGGAAGCACCACGTGAGGTCAGGGGCCACGATCCGCTCCAAGTCGAGCGTGATCTGCTCGTGCCCGCCGCCCCCCGCGTAGCCGATCGCTACCGTTTGGGTAATGCTGGCCGCCTTCCAATACTGTGAACCCGACTTCGCTGAGCATTGGCCCCCGCCGCTAATGTTTGGCCAACCCGCTGGGCGGGATCCTTGAACTGGCCCATACCGTATTCCCCCGGGAGCGCCGAAAGTGGTCAAGAAGTCATTGAAATTGTTTCCGAACCAGGTCGGGTCGTTTCCATTCCATTGGCTATGGCCCAGTGGCTGATACGTATTTGGGTTGGCCCAACCAGTTTCAATGCCCGTACTAGTTGCGCACCCGGTCATTTGGCCGACGTACATGTACGATCGAATCAAGTCGAGTCGCTGAACATTGGGCGAAATGCATTCAGCGACATACACTTCATAATTCGTCGCCAATCCCTTGGTTAGGTGATAGGCGATATAAGTACCCCCTGGCCAACCACACCCACCGGTGCAGACATAATCGACCACGCCATCACCGATCGAATAGATCGGGCCGGAGCCCAGATAGTCGACGCCTTGATCAATCCGCGCAGGTGTGACGTTGGCATCCCTGAGCGGGTTGTTGTACGGCGCCACCTCCGTGTACGGACTGTCCGCGCGGGCTTCGATGACCCCACCTGCGATGGCGAGCCAGGGAACCAATGTGCCAACAGCAAGAGCAATTAATAAAGGGCGACCCGGCCCTCTAATGATCAATTGTGCACGCATTCCCATCTTGTCCCTCCTTACACACGTCTTGGCGCAAACGAACCTAATGTTGTGTGTCAAGGCTCTAGAAACAAGTCAGGAATAACCCCGCTGCAGGTTGCTAGGTAAGCAAATAATGTTGGCCATGATGGCAGCTGAATTTGGGGAGCCAATCGGTAGCTCAATGAGATATGGGTGTGCAATCAGTCGGACAGCAGGAGACTATCGAAGAGGGAGTTGCCTAGCTAGGAAACTATGAGCCCGTCGTCGTCAAGCTTTGGGTCTGTAGCCACGAGACGACGGCGTGAGCGCGACTTTTGAATTTTCCCCGGCGATAGAGGCGACCCAGATGGCTCTCTACGGTCTTATGTGAAATACCCAGCCCTTGGGCTATCTCCTTGTCGGTCTCCCCTGCTGCAACGCGTTGCAGAATTTCAGTCTGTCGACGCGAAAACACCTGGCCGGCACGTGGACCAGTCTCCATATTCCCCCCTCGCTGAGCCTTTGCGGTTGCGCTTCCCTTGCGCTTTACTTTTGCTTACCGCAGAGTGATTGTCTTCGTACAAATGAGGTACGGCCACGGTCGTTAGATACGGTGGTCATTACGCCGCATCACGAGCGACAGTGGGGGGTGCGCAATCGCTCACCTCCGATAAAGACGGTTTTTGGGAATTCAGATTGCAACAGTACCCCGACCAACTAAAAGACGACAAGAGATCAGCGACGCGATCACGCCAAGAGCGCCGAAGCTTGCCGAGCCGCGAGCGATTGCCGAGACCGCTAGAACGAATCGCCCGCACCAACTAGAAAGAAGCCGACTGCGTGTCTCGAATCGATGAAGGCAACGGTACAGGCACGCTGAGTGCTGCTGAGTGCCGCCAAATATCGCCGTTTGCCATCGGCCTTGCTGTACGACAAGCCCCTTGGGTGACATTGATGCGAGGCTCCACTCCCCGCGGTTTTGAAGACCGGGTTTTTCACATCCGCTGCCGTCCGCCGACGTCCACCCCAGATCAAAACGGCGCATCAGGCGTCCGCTGACATCCGTGACCGTGCGCCGGCGTTCGCGAAGTGGCTGCCAGCTTGGCTGTCAAAGCCGTCGTCACTTCCCACGCGGGAATCGGGAAGCCGGCGCACTGACCCGAACCGATATGAAGATGGTGCCTACGTATCCGAACGATTCCTGTTGTGTCCTCCAGTACACAATTTCACGCGCCTCGCCTCCTTTGCTTTTCTACCGTTTCCTCCTGGTCCACGAATGCCTCACAGGCCGTGATCCAGCGCAGGATTCTCACGCGGCCT
>VBGP01000149.1:0-4281 GCA_005880795.1 Chloroflexota bacterium
TGGCGAGCGACGCCCCCTGTGGCTCGGGCCGCTCCGCTAACTTCATCCCGGCCGTTCCCGCAGCCTGATCCGTCACCACAATCGCCCTCATCGGTCACCTCCCCGAGTTGAGTTCTTGCCTGCAAGGTAGCCGATGATTTCCTTCTCGAATCAGCCACCTCATATGATCCACACCACGGCACAGGAACAAGAGCCTTCGGCTCGATCTCCCGAGGTGGGGACCACCCGCATCGAGGCATTCAGCGACTCGGTCATGGCGGTGATCATCACGATCATGGCGTTCGAGCTGCGCCCTCCACAAGGCGCAGGCCTGGACGCGATGCGTGACCAGTTGCCGGGCGTGCTCGTGTACGTGCTCAGCTTCACTTTCGTCGGGATCTACTGGAACAATCACCATCACCTGCTCCGCGCCGCCGACCGGATCAGCGGTGCGGCGATGTGGGCGAACCTGTTCCTGCTGTTCTGGCTGTCGTTGATCCCGGTCCTGACCGAGTGGGTTCGCGACGAGTATCTCCACGCGCTCCCGGCGGCCACCTACGGAACGGTGGCGCTCGCGGCCGGACGCTAATTCAGGCTAACGGCCGCGAGTCACGCCTGGCAGCAGCCATTGGTTCGGACGTCAAGGGACGTCTGTCGCTCGTGCTGTACGCCGCGGCGATCGGCCTCGCCTTCGTGAGCCCCTGGATCTCGTACGGCATCTATGTAGCGGTCGCGCTGTCGTGGTTCGTACCCGACCGCCGATTCACCCGGCGGCACGAGGGAAACGCTCCCGGATAGTTCGCTCGTCCGGGTCCAGATCCATGCCGGCCAGATTTGCAATGTTGCGCTCTAGCGCCTCGAGGGCAGTTTCGCGGTTGGCGCCATCGCTTACATGCCTGGATTGGTGGCTTCGTTCATCAGTCCTTTGATTTCACTTTCCGTCATTGGCTTCGTCGCCCTGTACTACCTTCCAGACCACACTCGAGTAACGACTATGGCCCCGTAATGGGCGCCCAGGTGCCATCCGTCGCGGGATCGTCGTGCTGGGCTAGTCGTTCGTGCTCATCCCCCATTCCCTCTCCCTGATCGCGGCCGAAGAGTCCGCCGGCGTCAGGCGCCACACACGGGTCCGTTGTACGGCCACGGGATGCAGAGCTGAGGTGCAAGCGCAGACCACAGCGTGAGCGCAGCGATGATCACGAGGCCGGCAATCCAGATCGTGCCCGTGATCACGTTTCGCTTGGGAGCCGGCCATGACCGCCAGGCGAGCCACCGCGCGATACCCGGACCGAGCCGAATATCGAGCAACGGCCACAAGATGAGCCCGAGGAAAAGCACCCCCGGGACAACCGCCTTCGTGATGAACGCGGGCCCGAGCTTGGCGAACTGAAAGAGCGCCAGGAAGTACCACTCCGGTAGGGGGATGATCGCGGCGCGCGGGTCGGCCGGCTGTCCGGGCTGCAGCAGGGGCTGCCCGATCAGCGCCATCAAACCAAGTCCGACCAAGACCGCCATCGCGAGAATCGGGTAAGGCCAGATGTGATCGGGAAAGTAGGGGTGAGTATTGCTCTCCGGCATGTCGTCACTGACCTGATGGCCAATGGGGCCGAACATGAGGCCGACGAGCGCGTAGATGGTCAGGATCGGATACAGGGCATGCCGGCGCGTGATGGGCAGCCGGCTCGAGCTTGGCTTGGGCGCGCTCATCCTGGTTCGGCGGGACCCTGCTTGCGAACAAGTCGGAAGTGGACATAAAGGAGGACGGCCATCAACCCCGGCAGCAGGAATACGTGGGCCATGAAAAAGCGCAGCAACGTCGTCGGTCCCACGACTGGGCCACCCTGCACCGCGTACCTGATGAATCCACTCACACCGTCCGGGAGCACTCCGCTTCCCGAGATGATCGAGATCTCGCGGGCTCGCGCCAAGTACGAGTTGGCGTCCCACGGCAACAGCGAACCCGTAAAGCTGAAGAGGACGATGATCAGAAAAACGAGCACTCCGACCATCCAGTTCAGCTCGCGTGGGGGGCGATAGCCTCCGTTCCAGAAGACGAAGGTCATGTGCAGGAACGCAACCGCGATAAGAAGGTTGGCACCCCAGAAATGTATCCCGCGTATGAGCCATCCGAGGTACGCGGCTTGCTGGATGAAGACGACGCTGGCGTAGGCTGGCGCAGGGTTGCCCGCACCGTCGGGAACGTAGTAGAGGCCGAGCAGAAAACCAGTGATGAACTCGATCGTGACGAGAAACACTGCCACACCGCCTAGATAGCGATAGGTGGCGGCCGCGTAGTTCGGAACCCGTCGGTATACCTCTGCGTCGACCGCGTCGGTGAGCTCGAAGCGCGCGTCGAGCCAATCGATGATGGCGCTTTGTAATCCCACCGGCGCTTAGTCCGGCACCTGGCGATGCTTTGCGCTGACGTCGAGCCTCAGCGGCTCCCGAAATAGGAACGACGCCGCCCAGTTGATCAGCGCCGTGAAACGGGCCCTAATCGTGTCGAGAATCAAGATGGCCTAATGGGTGAGCCACCAGTCGACTGTGGTCGGTCCTAGGCGCGCGTCGCGGCCGGGCATGAGCGCTTGGTCATCAAGCTGGATGCCGTAGAAGAGGCCCGCGGGATCACCCATGATCACGTTGCGCGGATCCTTGTCATGTTCAAGGACCTTGGCGACCAGTTCGTCGACGTAGAACTTGTCTGGGCCCGCGATCTCGACTGTGCCATTCCTCGGCGCATCGAGGGCCACCTCGGCGACCGCGCTCGCGACGTCGTCCGCCGCCACTGGATGGAACAATGAGTGCGACACGCGCACCGTGTCGCCGTCCGTGCCGGCCTGGGCGATCGGGCGGATCCACTCGAAGAACAGGCTGGCGCGGATGATGGTGTGCGGAACGGGCGAGCCCTTGATCATGTTTTCCTGCATCAGCTTCGCCCGGAAGTATGCGAGGTCCTGTAAGCGCTCGGTCCCCACGACAGAAAGTGCGACGTGGTGCTTGACGCCGGCGGCCAACTCAGCGGCAGCGAGGTTCTCGTGCGCCGTACGGAAGAAATTGATCGCGTCAGCCACTTCAGCCGCCGCAAGGTTCTCGCCTACGATCTGGAAGAAGTCCCACGCGGCCTGATCCTCGAAAGATGGCGCATTGGCCACATCGACCACTACCTCAGCGCCGGCGAGTGCCCCCAGTGAGCCTTCGCCATTCGTCGTGTAGACGGCCGTGTCCGGGGAAGCGGCAACGGCATCATTGCCCTCCTGCTTCAGTTTCTCCACGACCTTAGAAGCGATCAAACCAGTGCCGCCAATGACCACGATCTTCGGCTTCATGTGCCCGCCTCGTCCGCCTGTAATGAGCGTCCCGCCACAGTCATAGCCGCCCGATGTCGCCACCCTGGACTGTTGGCATCAAGAATGCGAACGGGTGCCGAACGACTTCAGAGCCTAGCATGCGACGTTTTCAGTCGAACTTTGGTCGACATCGCAGTACCGAATGGGGCGCCGGCGGGTCGGCGATCACCGAGCGCGTCGTGGTCATGTTCCAGCACCTTGCGGACTGGTTGGTCCATACGAACATGTCAGGCCCGGCGATCGCGATCGCGCGGTTTAACGACTGAGCTGTCGCTACCTCGGCACTGCGCTCGCCACGTCGTCTGCGCAACCGGCTGGAACAGGAGATTGGTCGGGGAGGCGGGACACTATTTGAACCGATCAGGCGACCTTGATGGTGACGTTCTCGAGCTCATCCGCGGTCAAGCTGCTCACCTGGAGCGGCGGCGTCCGTGACGTCACTCAGCTTCTCGCACACAGAGACGCCGCCCAATGAGCTGCGACGCGATCGGGGCGCTTGGTCCACAAGTGCGCGAGCTGACTGGGCTTGGTGCACCCAGCCTTACACAATAGGAACCTTTCAACTTTTGTTAAGACGCCCAAGATCGCTCTGGCTGCCCGGCCCGCCTAAGTGCGCCGCGCGGGTTACCGAGGCAGTGAGGCCAGCGGCCAGGATCTCACGCGGCGTTTTTTTTCGATCACGTCGCGTACGCGGTCGTTCGCGAGGTTCGCCCCGTATACAAATCGACCCTTTCGGCCCGGTCGTCTGTTCGCCGTCGTTCGCCCAAGTTCGCCCTAACTGCTGTCAAACCGCTGTCAGTTCAAAGCGGGGTTCACGGGGTTAGAAGACTGGCGTCGCTCAGCCGAGTTCTTCAGCGAGCCCGATGAGAAGGCCTTCGGGCCCGCGGACGTAGCAGAGCCGATACGCGTCTTCGTACTGGACCACTTCGGTGCTGACGAGCTCCGCGCCGTGTTT
>VBGP01000149.1:4361-4931 GCA_005880795.1 Chloroflexota bacterium
TGATCGGCGACCACTGGCGGCGCGAGAAAGCGGGAGAGCTCGAGCCGGCTGTGACCGTCCGGTGTGCGCATCATGGCGCTCTCGACGCGCTGGTCGCCCAGTCCGGTGACACGCCCTGCCCACTCTCCTTCGATCATGGCTCGCCCTTCGAGCTCGAGGCCGAGCTCGCTGAAGAACTCGATTGTCGCTGCGAGGTCGTCGACGACGATGCCGACGTTGTCCATTCGTTTAAGTCCCATGAGTCCAATGTACTGGGCCTAGGCCGCGCCGATCCCTCACCTCCTTGATCCGGTCCCTTGGCTAGTCGCCATTAGCTGGAGCTGGCGACCGCCGTGTTCGAGTACTCGACATCTTCCACGACCGCCGGCGCCGTCATTCGGTGCTGGCTGTGCTCAGACCGGTCGAGTTCGAAAGCTCGACCTCGCGAGTTCAAACAAGGGAAGTGTGGTCGGGGGGAGGGGACACTATTTGAACTCCCGAACTGAACTCGGCGGAGGCATCCTTGACCTGATTAGGGCCCGTTGCAGCCGGCTTGATCAGCTAAAGCCTAGGAATCCGCTTTGAGCGGCA
>VBGP01000149.1:5044-5563 GCA_005880795.1 Chloroflexota bacterium
CCTTAGGCAATGTGCCTTCTGATGGACGTATGACAAGGCAGTCAACAGTCGGGGTCGAGCCGAAGCAGCTTCCACAAGCTCGAATTTAGAAGGGCCAATCCGCGAGCGAAGGCAGGCGCAGCAACTCCCGGGTTCGAATGATTGAAGAGCGCACATTGCTCTTAAAGGCTTGCTCATCAACGAGCTTTGCGAGAAGTTCGCGAACGCGAGCCTTTTTTTCCAGGACGAAAGGCCTGTTGTCATCGATAGCTAGATAGCGCCGAAACCAGGATTCAGCTGCTGGCGACTGGCCTGACAAACCGCACGAGACGCCAGCATGAAAGTATGAATTCGGCGTGACCTCGCCAAGGTTCTCGTAATAGTTGGCGCAGCGACTGGGATCGGCGAATATCTTTCGAAGCATCGACACCTCATCCGCGGCCTTTCGCGCGAGTTTGTCCGCAACGTCTTTGAACCTCTCGTCATCAGAGTAGGTCTCGAAGCCGTGACCGAATCCATCAACTCTGCCCCCCACGTGGT
>VBGP01000149.1:5678-6176 GCA_005880795.1 Chloroflexota bacterium
CCCGGTCATCAAGCCACGTGCGCGACCGGCCCTTTCGATAGAGGCCAAGCGGTCGCAGGGCAGTCATAGCAGCCGCAGCTATGACTCGTGAGTGTTCTAGTTCTTTGGCCATGGTCCCAATTCTCGATTGTTGCCACCCTTGTCGATCAGCCGCCGGCACCACGCTTTCGGCTGGTGGACTGGCGCGATTCGAAATCGATGCTTTGACACAACCCTGGAAATGATCCTTCCGAAAACGATCATTGCCCTAGCCGCGATGGACGATGCCAATCCCCAACATTTGGGACATACGGCGCCAATGTGCCTGTATGTTGGGGTCGCTCGACCAGAGTTCTGGTCGGGGGCCCGGGATTTGAACCCGGGGCCTCACGGTCCCGAAATCTAGGCGGTCTCGTCCACTGAGACCGTTTTCGATGGTTTTGAGCTTATTTCGAGGCTGCCTCCGGCGATTTGAGGCCTGTTTCAGCCACCAGGATCGACTGGATTACTACATGAACT
>VBGP01000068.1 GCA_005880795.1 Chloroflexota bacterium
CGTTCCGGGGTGAGGTTTCTGACCAATGACCTGGTCTGGTACGTCGGCGAAAAAGCGTGCTCGACATGCTTCGCGGGGCAGCCGACACCCACCGGCGTCACCTACATCTACAGCATCGCGGGCGCGTCTGAGATCACGTCGCGGCTGGCGAGTGTGTACGACGCGTGGCCGCACGTGACGGCGCCAGGCATCTAAGCGAATACTGCGCACGCCCCTCTCCCCAGATCCCTCTCCCCTAGGGGGAGAGGGTGCCATGGGCTAATCGGATCGTTACGCCATCTCCCGGCGGCGCTGTTCGCGGCGGGCCTGGTCCTCGGTCCCGACCATGCGCTCCATGACTGCGCGGTAGTGCAGGATCGCCTGGCGCATGCCCTCGGTCTTGTCCTTGGACGTGTAGCCAAGCTTGTGCGCGCGCTGCACCTCGGCGGGCAGGTCGCGATCGGTCAGCGGATGCCCTCGCTCGCGCAGCATCGCCATGACCAGCGCCTCCGCCTCACGTACCGCCTGCTCTGGAGCCTCGACGAATTTCATCTCGACCTCTCGCTGATGTATCGATCGCGTGACTCGGGGGGCAGGGCACGCAGCTGCGGCCGGCGGCGACCGATGCCGGCGGCGCGAACGAGGAAGAGCAGCACCAAGACGACCAGTGCAACGACCAGGATCGTGACTAGAGTTCCCGTGTCCATCTATGTCGTCACCTCCAATTTAGGAACGCCAGTAGAGGCGCTTAGACCCGGTGGCCGGACAGAAAAAAGTACGAAACGCAATCGCGCAAATGAAGCCACCTCGCAAAGTCGGCGCGTTGTCGTTGAGTGGAGATACGGCAGGCCTTGCTCTGGAGTGGCTTGCTGTTGGGGGGTCAGGCGACCGACACCCTCACCACAGCGCTCGACCGCGCCCAGGGGGCGCTGGAGCTGATGCCCGTCAGCGCCCAGGTGCTCGAGGTTGGTGGAGTCGCGCTGTTCTGGGTCATCAAGCTCCTCATCGTTGCGTCCGCCGCCGCCGCTCTGCTTGCAGCCGCGGGCAAGGTCCGGCAAGAGCACCGCATCTCGCGCATCACGTTTCGCGCCTCACTGGTGGCGGTCCAGGCGGTAACGATCTGCCTCGCGGCTACCTCCATCAGCAACCTGGCGCTGCTGAGCTCGATCCAGGGCTAGCGCCGTAGCGCTGCTTCCACTCGTTCATCAACGCCGCCAGCCGTTCGGCGCCCATGCCATAGGTGTCCGGCAGGCCACCGTCGAAGCCGGTCATCGCCCGGTTGAGGCCGCGTAGGGCTCTGCTGCGCGGGAAGTCGGGCGAGTAAAGAAACATCACCGCCGACGAGCCCCTGAGCCGGTACGTGCCGAAAGACTCGACGTTGGACCAGCTGATCGTCATCTGCCGAAAAAGGCTGTGGATGGTGAACCCGGCCGGGGCCAGCACGAGGTAGTTGTTCTTGCTGAAGAGCATCGTCATGGAGACCACGCCGCACAGACCGAAGAACGACAAGACCAGCCAGCCCGTCGCCTCTCCGCTGGAGACCATCAGCACGCCGCCTGCGCAGAAGGCGACCGAGCCCGCCAGCAGCGCCGCCCACCTGAGCTTGCTGGGTCTCAGGACGACCTGATCTGCCCTCAGCCCCTCCGCCATGCCCGAAACGAGAACGCGCTAATACAGCCCGAGGCGCATCCGGCGTGGTTCGTGCATGGCCGGCCGAGGCGGGACCTGATGGCGGTCCCAGGCCTGCACGCAGCTAGCGCACGTGCAGCCGGGACCGTCCGAAAGCGACGACAATCGCCGCCCTCTGCGAGTCAATTTCAACAGCGTTGCAAGGATTTTTCTGCGACGTAGTGGTGTCATGTTTCCTCCGGGGTTACTGGGACGTTAAGTGGGATAACGGCGGAACGCCAAAATTCCTGCAACTAAGCGCCTGGAGAGAGTTTGGTTAGGCGCCCGGGCCTCGGCGTTAGGGCTTTCCACGAGGGGTCGGGTGCGCAGTCATTTTCGACTCAGGAGGGATTCAATGTTCAGGTTGCGATTAGCGATTCTAGGGGCAGCCGCGGCCCTTGCCCTCGGTACGGCCAGCGCCCTGGCCATGCAGGAGAGCACCGGCACGGGAGACCCGGATGCGCACGGTGATGCGGTCGCGTCAGCGGCGCGGAACTGTCCGCACGGCGCGAACGGCGTCCACGGCGCGTGCGTGAGCGCCATCGCCTCGTCCGAGAGCCAGGACAACAACCAGACCGACACCGGCGCGAGCAGCCAATCGCCGGCCCAAATATGCAAGGCGGCCGACGCGAGCGAGAACGCCACGGAAACCGCCCCCGCCAAGGGCGACAAGGCCGCGAAAGCCAAGGATCGCAGCGAAGACAAGTCCGAGCACAAGGCTTTTGCGGCGTGCGTGTCCGGCCAGTCAGCTGCCGAGGGCAGCTGAAACGCACATGACCTGGTAGGTCGACGTCCGGCGAAGTAGGGGTGCAGCGAGGGGGCGGAGCGCAAGCTCCGCTCCTTCTTGCGCTTCTAGGCCGGTTGAGCAGGCATGGGGGCCGGCCCGGCCAGCTGCCGCTCGTACCAGGTGATGACGCCGGCGCCGATCGCTTGCGCATACGGGATCGTGAACAGCAGACCGACGCAGCAGAGGATTACTCCGAGGCTGCTGATCAAGTTCGCGACGAACAGGAGCAGCGCGGCGACGACGGTCGTGCCAGGGTCGCGCGTGGCCATCGCCCAAACTGCGGCGACATCGAAACCGCCGGCGAAACCCGATCGATACGTGCTGAGGATGATCGACGGCAGCAGGAAGAGGATGAAAAGAGCAGCCAACGAATCGATCGCGTAGCCAATGGCCGCCAGGCCAGAGCTGTGATTCCCGGCCGCAAGACCAAGCACGATTCCGCCCGGAATCTCGATGATGACGGCGTACACGAGGTAGACCACAAACAAGGCGATGCCGCGGGCGAGGTGAAAGCCGGCCGGCGCCAGCTCGCGACGGCCTGCGCGGTAGTTGTCGATGGTCATCAGCAGCCATCCGTAGATGGCGATCCAGCCGACGATCGGGATGATGTAGATCAGCCCCTGGACGATCATCTTGCCGAACCAGCCAGGGTCCTGAAACGGCCAGGCGAAACTGTCGCCAGGGCTGTTCACGGGCGGGAGTGTAACGCCAGACGGATCGGGTTGGACGCCAGGTTTTTGGTTGACGTTGGCCCGTGAAGCCTGCGCGCCGGGCTGCACGGGCGGCGGTCGATTGGAATCAGCTCACCTTGGTCAGCACGCCCTGACGAGGACGGGCGGACTGGACAGCGAGCACGCCGACGAGCGCAGAAAGAATGATCAAGGCCTGTAGCCAGCGCCCCACCTTCAACACCTCCTTTTTGATTTAGTAGAGATCTGTCAGGTAAACGGACGCGCGTCGCCCCCGTTACGCGGCGTCACGCGTAAGCACCGAGAGGTCCGGCCAGCGGTAAACCTCGTGCCAGACGCCCTCTGCCCACCCTGTCGGTTCGAGCCCGGCAAAGGCGCCTCCGAGTCGCTGGTAGAAGCGGGCGGCGCCCGCGTTGCCCGCGATCACGCCGAGCCGCATGCTCGTGTATCCGCGACTCTGAATGGCGGCGGCGGTGGCGCGCAGAAGGAGGGTCCCGACGCCGCGGCTTTGAAGCTCCACTCGAGCAGCGGCTCCGGCCCCCGTGCGGGAAAGGCGAGCGAGAAGCCGGCGATTTGCCCCGCGGGGTCCTGTACGACGAGGAGAATCGTGTTCGGCTCCGCCGCCGCTTCGCGAAGGGCCGCAAGCTCACGTGCCGGGTCGAGGTGCCCCTGAAGGACCGCCGGATCGATTAGGGGGCCGTACGTTTCCGCCCAGCTCCGGACCTTGATGCCAGCGATCGCGTCAAGGTCCGGCGCGGCGGCTTCGCGGACTGAGAATTCGGCGATTTCTCCCGCAGTCTAGGAGAGCGACAGGATCGGGTGAACCTCGACAGTCCCCACCCACGCCGCCGGATTCTTGGCCGCCCACGCGGCCGCCTCGGCCCTGTCCTTGCAGTTGAGAACGAAATAGCCGTTCAGCCACGGCGACTGGGCATGCATCGGCCCGTCGGTGGTCTTGGCGTGACCGTCGCGCGCCGTGACGCTGAAGGCTGCGGCCGAAGGCTGGCAGGGGTCGCCGTCGTGAAACGCGCCCGCCGCCTTGAGCTCGTCCAGATAGCTCGCAAAGGCATCGATCGTCTGCTGCATCTCGGGTGAACCGG
>VBGP01000069.1 GCA_005880795.1 Chloroflexota bacterium
CAGCACGTAGGCGGAGAGCATGTGGGAGACGATGATGTCCGGCTGGCCGGCGCCCGAGCCGGCGTAAGCGCCGAGGTCGTGCAGCAGCTTTCCGCGCAGGCCGCGCAGCTTTCCGTCGCGGTCGGATGCCAGCTCGACCTCGATGATCGATCCGTGCGCCTGGGCGGTCGTCGCGCCGTCTTCGCTGCGCGAAGCCACCCACTGGGCCGGTCGCTTCAGGCGGTGCGCGACCAGGGCGGTCAGCACCTCCTCAGCGAAGGGGCTGCCCTTGGCTCCGAAGCCGCCGCCCACATCCTCCGCGACCACGCGCACGTCGTCTTCTTCGAGACCGAGCGTGCCGGTGATCGCCTCGCGGACCCCGAAAACGTTCTGGGTCGAGGTCCAGACCTCGAGGCCGCCGCCGTGCGGCGTGGCCGTGACGGCGCGCGGCTCCATCGCCGCCCCCGCGACGCGCGATGTGGTGAGGCGAATCTTTGCTGTCACGCTGTCGGCGGCAAACGGCCTTGCGCGCGACGTTGCTCTTCATGTCGGAATGCACTGTCGGCGCTTTCGCGGCAGTCGCCGAGGTGACGTCACCGACGCCTGGCAGTGGATCGAGCTCGGCCGACACCTGCTCGGCCGCGTCCTGCGCCTGGTAGCGGCTCTCGGCGACCACCACCGCGAACGCCTCGCCCACGTAGTTGACCTCATCGCGGTTGAGGATCGGGCGCCCGCGACTGTCCATGTCCTCGGGGCCCCAATCGCTGAGTCCCGCCGCGACCTCGGGCACGTCGTCGGCGGTCCACACCGCGATGACGCCCGGCATCGATCTCGCGATCGAGGCATCGACGGCTCGGATGCGGGCATGGGGGAGGACCGAGCGGCAGAAGACGACGTGGACGAGGTCGTCGAGCCTGACGTCTCCCGCATAGCGACCCTTCCCCGTGATGAGCCGCTCGTCCTCGACGCGGCGCATGCGCCGGCCGATGTAGGGAGCCATCGCTCCTACAATAAGTCGTTCCTCTCCACGATCCCCCGGAGGGCGGCTAGCTCAGTTGGGAGAGCGCCAGCTTGACATGCTGGAGGTCGGGGGTTCGAAACCCTCGCCGCCCACCATCGGTTATCGATTTCGTCGCCAACAGCAAACTCGGTTTGGCGCCAAAGACGCGTATCGAGGTCCGCTGATTGACGGTTTTGGCGCCAAAAGGGCGGAATCCGCGCGAACTTCAACTCAATAACTACCTTCGGCGGGTAGTATGGTGAGTATGGCGAAAGATAAGGTCACGATCACTCTCGACCGTAGGAAGGCGAACGACGCGCGCTCCCTGGTTGGGGCATCCTCGACCTCGGAAGTCATCGACATCGCTCTCGAGCGGCTGATTCGGGCCGAGCGCAAGAGCCGGGACGTGGCCGCGTACAGGCGTCTCCCACCTACGAAGCAAGAGGATGATCTCGCCCTTGTCGGTGACGCTGCCGCCCTGGCCGATGCGACGGATTGGGAAAGCCTGTACGCGGACGCCGAGGGGTGACGACGGCCTCGATGCGTCGTGGCGACGTCTGGCTTGCCCGATTGGACAAGATTCGCCCCCTTGTCGTCCTGACTCGCGACCCGCTCGCGTCAATCCTCAATGCCGTGATAGCAGCGCCCATCACTTCTACGGTTCGCAACCTGTCGACTGAGGTGGCGGTGGGGCCTGACGACGGCGTTCGTGTCCGCTCGGTCGCGAACCTGGACAACGTGCAACTGGTGGCTCGATCGCGACTCGTGCGCAGAGTGGGCAGAGTCAAGCCGACGACCATGCGGGCCATATGCGAGGCGTTGGCGACTGCAGTGGATTGCGGTTAAGACGGTCAAGAACAAGGTAGCGATCGTGACGGGCGCCAGTCGCGGCATCGGCCGCGGCGTGGCGATTGGTCTCGGCGAGGCCGGCTGGACCGTGTACCTCACCGGCCGGACCGTACGAGACGATCAAAGCGATCGTCCGGGCACGATCACGAAAACCGCGGCCGAGGTCTCGGGTGCGGGCGGCCGTGGCATCCCGGTGCCATGCGACCACAGCATCGACGCGGACACTGCCGAGGTGTTCCGCCGCGTCATGGACGAGCAGGGACACCTTGATCTCCTGGTGAACAACGCGACGATGTACACGACCGATGTCGGCCCTCGCGAGGATGCTCCCTTTTGGGAGCTGCCCATCGAGACCTGGGACCTGATGCACACGGTGGGGCTCAGGTCCCACTACGTCGCCAGCATCCACGCCGCGCGCGTCATGGTTCCTCAAGGTCACGGGTTGATCGTGAACATCTCGTCTCGAGGCGCCGTCATGTACACCGGCAATGTCTCGTACAACGTCGTCAAGGCCGCGGTCGACATGCTGACGCTGAGCACCGCGGAGGAGCTGCGCACGCACCATGTCGCGGTCGTATCGCTGTGGCCGAGGTTGACCCGGACCGCGGCAATATTGGCTCACCCCGAGCTTTTCCCCGACCCGAGCAGGGGTTGGTCTCCCGAGTTCAACGGGCGGCTCGTCGCGGCGCTGGCAGCCGACGAGCACGTGATCGAGAAGTCCGGCCGAGCGCTCGACATCGCCGAGGTGGCAAGCGAGTATGGGATCAGCGACACTGACGGCAGGCGCCCGGCGCCCTTGCAACCACCGTCGCGCTGAGAATTTCGCAGCGATCTCCGAGGCGGCGTAGCCAACACGATGTGGTAGCCCCGGCGGGATTCGAACCCGCGATCTCAGCCTTGAAAGGGCCGCGTCCTAGGCCACTAGACGACGGGGCCTCGCTAGAAGTCTAGGTACTCTAATCGCTGGCCTTGGCCCGAAGGCCTTACGGGCCTCCGATTCACGCGGCGCGGGCGTAGCACAATGGTAGTGCGCCAGCCTTCCAAGCTGGTCACGTGGGTTCGATTCCCATCGCCCGCTCCACGCACAACCATTTCAGATCGAAGCGGGGACGGGGCCTTCGTCAGCAGGCGCGCGGCCGGGGTCCATTCACCCGCTCTCCAACTTCTGGCAGACCGCCGCGCCGTAGAGCCTGAGCAGGCCCTTGTCTCGCACCGTTACCAGGGTGCCGTCGGAGATGGTGACTGAGCACATGAGCGTGGCGTTCGTGTCTGGTTGATCGATTCTGTACGCCTGTACCCCCGCTGAATTGGGGCCCAGCAGCATTTGGCAATAGTCTCCTGAGTGCGGGCCTGCTGCAGTGATCTCTAGGTCGGTGCTATACACGCCGACCGTGCAGCTCTGATGTTGATAAGCAACGACGCCGGCCGTCACGCCACCACCAATGAGGACAATCGCAAGCACAATCCCGATGATTTGTGCTTGGGATAGCCCGCCGATTGGATTTGCGCTAGGCGTGGGCGACTGCGCCTGAACACGCGGCGGCGGAGCCGGCGGCGGCCCGGCGGGGCTGACCCGTGGCGATGACCCGGGTTGAGCCGAAACCCATCTTTCGCCGTCCCAACGCCAGCGACGATCCAGTGACAGGGTGGGCTTCCATGAGGCGCCATCCCACCACCACATCCCGTCATCGGAGAACCTGTTCCGCGACGTGGGCCCGCCCATACGGCCAGCATTATCCGCTGCAGCATGTAAGTCTTCGGCGACAACGTAATGCGCGCCCCACGCCGCAGTAAGCGCGCCGCGTTTTTCTAGCGCGCGCCGCGTCGCGATATTGTCGGTGTCAACGACTGGCGACCTGGCCGTCCTCGCGCTCCGCCATCATCGCGGGCGTTCAAGCCATCCAAGAGGACACGACCCTATGAGCGACCGCGAAGGCGAGATCCCGTCCCGACCGACCACGACGTCGAGGCGATGCTACGCGAGCTGCGTGAATTCCTCGATGATCTACGGGCGCTGATGAAGCGCGCGATCGACCTGTTGACCCCTCGGAGCTGACCTCAGGTGGTTTTGGCGAGTCCTCGTGACGGGTCGATCTGAAAGGCGGTCCGCTCTCGATTCATACCCAGGAGGTGCGTCACCGCGACGAGGTAGTCGTCGATCAGTCGCTCGAGATCCGCAAGGGGTCGACTC
>VBGP01000083.1 GCA_005880795.1 Chloroflexota bacterium
GCGGTGCGTGGCGGAGGAACCTCGAGGCTGGACCACGGGCCAGCGTGCGCCTGCGCGGTGCGTGGAGGACTGTGACCGCGGAGGTGGTCAGGGAGCCGGCGCTGGCGGATCTTCTGCTTGGCATGATCCAGAAGAATCCGGCAATTGGAGTGTTCACAGGAATCAGGTTGAGGTCCGACGGTCGGCTGGATGCGTCCGCGCTCGAGCGTGAGCGGCGGCGCGGATTCGTCGTCGTCCGACTCAGTCTCGATAATGACCCGCGGCAAGCACGAAATGCGGCGGCATGATCCAAAGGCGGGTGGGGGCCCTAAAGGGTCAGCGGGCCCCCCACTGGAACCAGCGAATCCCAATCACCGCGAACAGCAGGGTGTAGCCGGTGCTGGCGAAGAGCGCACCCCAGCTTTGACCACTCCACGCAGTCGCACCCATGGCGGCCGATAGTAACGTCTCAAGACAGCCGCCAGGAGACCAGCGGGATACGAGCTCGACCGTCGTTCCGAGCCGATCTGTATCTCCGAACAGGCTGAGTCCGATCAGGGGTACGTAAAGGAGGCGGCCAGCCGCGTTGAGCGTGTCCGCCGACGCTATCAGTCCCACAATCGCTTGGCCGATGCTGAGGAAGACGGCAGATCCGAGCAACGCGACCAAGACTGTGAACAGGTAGTTCTGTGGGGGCAGCGTGATACCCACGAAGGCAGCGGCAACGACGAGAACCACAATCGCCATGACCAGAACTGCGCCGAGCTGCACGATCCAGCGACTGACCATGATGGTCCAGGTCGGGGCCGGTGTCACCCGAAGCCGTTGAAAGACGCCGGTATCGCGGTCGTGCGCGATCGCCAGCGAATAGCCGACGGTCCCGATCGAGACTAGGCCCACAGTGAGCGCGAGGCTGATACGGAAGGCGGGACCGCCCAGTACCGCCGAGTTCTTACCGAGCCCAGTGGCGACCAACAAGATCAGAGGAAGGGCAAAGGTGAGCACCAGAGACAGAGAGGTACGCAACTGAGCCGTGCTATCTGCACGCAGCAGAACCTTGAGCGATGACGACCAGGTGGGAGCCGCCACCGAGTGAGCCTGGGCGAGGATTACGTCGTCAGTCACGCAGCTCACGTCCTGTGAGACCAATGAAGACGTCCTCTAGCGTGACCTGGCCTCTGGCGACCGCGAGCACATTGGGGTCGTTTTTGTGCTTCTCGATCAGGCCCGCTGGTGTGTCGACGGTCAGGATCTTGCCGTGGTCCATGATCGCGACGCGGTCGCACACCGACTGCGCCTCCTCCATCGAATGCGTGGTCAGCAGGATGCTGCGTCCGCTCTTGCGAATGCCCTCGATTCGGTCCCAAAGCTGGCGCCTCGCCTGCGGGTCGAGGCCTGACGTCGGCTCGTCAAGCAGGACGAGCGGAGGGTCGTGGATTGTCGCGATGAGCAGCGACAGGCGCTTCTGCTGCCCGCCTGACAGCTGGCTGAAGCGCCTGGACGCTTCGTCGCCCAGGTGGATTTCGGTCATGCGCTCGAAGATCGCTGGGTTTGTAAGCGGGATTCCGTAGAGACCGGCGTACAGCTTGACGATCTCGCTGATCTTGAGCTCGGATTGAAAGCTCGTGGACTGGAGCTGAACGCCGATCAGCGCTTTGGCCAGCCCGGGGTGGGCTCGAGCGTCGACCTGGCGGATCAAGATCGAGCCGGAGGTCGGCTTGAGCAGTCCCTCGATCGCGCTCAGGGTGCTTGTCTTGCCGGCTCCGTTCGGACCTAGAAGCCCGAAGATCTCGCCTTCGTTGATATCGAGCGAGACTCCATCCACCGCTTGCTTGGGGCCGTAGCTGACGCGCAGGTCCTTGACCTGGAGAGCAAGACCAGTCGCCGGCGGCGCTTCAGAGGTCACTCCGTTTAGACGCAGGGTAAACCCCTAACGAGCGCGGGCGGCTCGTGAGCCGGGCCTATATCTTGAAGTTCCGAAACCGCGCTCTCCGCGATTAGGTGCGTTTTGCGCAGAACGCCTGTCTCGCAAGCCGGGCAAGGGAGAGACTTGCGCAAAACGCACGGAATCATGCGTTTGGGCACTCAGGAACTCCCGGTCGGCGTGATGACCACCGACCTTCTTGTCGCTTTGCGAAGAGAATAGGGGACCGGTGACAATGGCTCGACCGGTTACGCTGGCGCTCCTAGGAACCGGTTCCCGGGGTCACACGTTCTCCAGCTTTGCGCAGCGGTATCCGGACCGGGCTCGTGTGGTCGCAGTCGCCGATCCGCGCACCGATCGCCGTGACGCGTTGGCCGACCAGCTCGGGGTGGCGGCCGACAAGCGGTTCGACGACTGGCGCCACCTGGCCGCGCAGTCCCGGCTCGCGGATGCGGTGATTGTCACCACTCCGGACCGCGAGCACGTAGGCCCGGCGTGCCGCTTCGCGGAGCTCGGCTACCACGTGCTGCTCGAGAAACCGATCGCACCGACCCGGGCGGGGTGCATCGAGGTCATTGACGCCGTCGAGAAGGCCGGTGTCATCCTCGCGGTCTGCCACGTGATGCGATACACGACCTACACGGATCAGGTGAAGTCGATCTTGGCCAGGGGCAGGCTCGGCCAGCTCGTCGGCGTGGAGCACCTGGAGCCGGTCGGCTGGTGGCATTTCGCCCACTCATTCGTGCGGGGCAACTGGCGTAGCTCGGAGCAGGCGGGGCCCAGCATCCTGACGAAGTGCTGTCATGACCTGGACTGGCTGCGCTACATCGTGGGCCGGCCGGCGGTAAAGGTGTCCAGCCGCGGTGGGCTGCATCACTTCACTGCAGCCAGTCGGCCGGTCGGTGCGGCAGACCGGTGCCTGGACTGTGCCGTGGAGCCCGACTGCCCGTACTCCGCCCCGCGGCTCTACCTTGGCTGCCTGGGTGACCCGGAGCGGGAGCGCTGGCCGCTCTCCGTGGTTACGACCGACCTGACGGAACAGGGGGTACGACAAGCACTGCGCGACGGCCAGTACGGGCGCTGCGTCTACGCATGTGACAACGATGTAGCCGACCACCAGGTTGTGACGATCGAGTTCGAAGGTGGGGTCACCGCCACACTGACGATGAGTGCGTTCACGCCTGTTGACCGGCGGCGGACGCGGATCATGGGTACCCGAGGTTTTCTGGAGGGCGACGGCAAACGGCTCACCCTCACCGACTTCGTCACCCGGGAGGTCGAGTCATTCGACGTGGTCGATACTGGCGCGGACGCCGGTGATGGCCACGACGGAGGCGACTTCGGCGTTATGAGAGCGTTCCTCGATGCTGTCTCAGCCGGCGATAGGTCATTGGTCCGGTCGGGGCCGCGCGACTCGTTAGAGAGCCATCTCATGGCGTTCGCTGCAGAGCGGAGCCGGTTAACTGGACTTCCCGTAACTGTGTGGGACTAGCGATTTACATGATCGACCCTCCGGCCCTTGCGATGAGTTTCGGGGTCGTCGGGGGTCTCATCTCGTGAACCCGTTAGCAACCGATGCGATGATGGATTCGGCTGGCGCGGGAGTGCTGAAGTCGGAACGGAGGGAGATGACATGCCCGAACACAAGATCGGAACCCGCGAGGAATGGCAGATGGCCCGGGACGAGCTCGCGAAGCTCGAGGCTGACCAGGCCAAGAGAAATGAAGAGATCACGATGGCGCGTCGCGATCTCCCTTGGGTCCGGGTCGAAAAGGAGTACGAGCTCGACACCGAGGATGGCAAGAAGACCCTGGCCGAGCTCTTCGATGGGCGCTCCCAGCTGCTCGCCTACAACATCATGTTCGGCCCCGACTACACGGTCGGCGCCTGCCCCGGCTGCACCAGCTTGGGCGACGGGCTCGACGGTTCGCTCGTTCATCTGAGCCACCGCGACGTGACGCTGATTTGTTTTTCGCGGGCGCCGGTCGAGCGGCTGACGGCCTACAAGCAGCGGATGGGCTGGCAGTTCCCCTACGTCTCCACTTACAACAGCGACTTCGCGTTCGACTTCGGCCTAGCGCTGACCGAGGAGCAGGCGCTGCAGATTCCCGAGGTAAAAGAGATGATCGACAATCCGCCGGACTGGCTCGAAGAGTGGTCGCGCCAGACCGGGGCTGAGCTGAAGGACGGTCTGCGCGAGAACCCGAGCTGGATCGCCTTCGCGCGGGAGAACGGGACCGTCTACCACACCTACACGGTGTCGGCGCCCGACCCGTTCGTCGCCCCGTACTACAGCTTCCTGCTCGAGCGAACGCCGAAAGCCCAACCCGCCGAACCTCGCACCTGGCGGAAGGACGAATACCCGGACTGATTCCGATCACTTCGTCGGTGGGCGACCAATCCGCGGTGCCGACTGGATACAGAACGTTTTGCGTACCGGTACGCCTCTAGTAACAGCTCGGCCAGAAC
>VBGP01000084.1 GCA_005880795.1 Chloroflexota bacterium
TGCAGCGAGCCGCGGAACTTTCTCCCTCCCCCCATACGGGGGAGGGTCGGGGAGAGGGGGAAACGTGACCACCCGCTGGTTCGGCGCTCCCGTGCAGCGGGTTGAAGACGATCGCCTGCTCCGCGGCCACGGCCGCTTCACCGACGACGTCAATGAGACCGGCCAACGCGCGCTCGAGTGCTGCTTCGTCCGCTCGCCCTACGCGCACGCCCGGATTCGATCCATCGACGCGAGTGCAGCGCGCCAGATGGCGGGTGTGGTCGCGGTGTATACCGCCGCAGACCTCCCCTTCGGCGGGCTCGACCTTCCCCTGCTGATCCCACATCCGAATCTCACCCACGGCCGGACCCAGCGCTGCCTGGCGTCGGAGATCGTGCGCTACGCCGGGGAAGCCGTCGCCTTCGTCGTAGCAACCGACAGGTACGTGGCGGAGGACGCGGCGGAGCTGGTTTCGATCGACTACGAACCGCTGCCGGTGGTCATCACGCCCGAGGCGGCCGCCCGCGCCGACCACCTGGTGCACGACGACGTGCCTGGCAACGTGGCGGCCGAGATGCTGCAAGAGGTGGGCGACGTCGACGCCGCGATGAAGAGCGCGGCCCGTCGCAAGCAGCTGCGATTTCGCTACGAACGAGGCGCGGCGAGCCCGATGGAGGCGCGCGCCGTCTGGGCGACCTGGTCGGGGGAGGAGCACAAGCTGACCGTCTACGACTCGACCCAATCGCCGACGTCGATTCGCGGCGGACTGGCGGTTCTGTTCGGACTGCCGGAGTCGAGCGTCGAGGTGATCGCGCCGGACGTCGGCGGCGGCTTCGGGCCAAAGATCATGCTCTTCTACCCCGACGAGCTCCTGGTCCCTTTCGCCGCGATGCAGCTCGGCCGGGCCGTCAAGTGGACCGAAGATCGCCAGGAGCACTTCACCGCGGTGAACCAGGAGCGCGGACAGGTGCACGAGGTCGAGGTCGGCTTCGACGACGACGGTCGGGTTGTTGCGCTGAGCGACGACTTCGTCCACGACGGGGGCGCCTACACGCCGTACGGCATCATCCTGCCGATCATCACGGCCGCGCAGGTGCCCGGCCCGTATCGGATCCCGAACTATCGCGTCCGCTTTCGTGACGTCTACACCAACGCCACCCCGACCTCGCCCTATCGCGGCGCCGGAAGACCGCACGCGTGCTTTGTCATGGAGCGCACGCTTGATTCCATCGCTTCGGAGCTCGGTCTCGACCGTGCCGAGGTGAGACGGCGCAATCTCATCCAGCCCGACCAGTTCCCGTATGAGGTCGGGGTCGCCTGGCAGGACGGCAACACGGTCGTCTACGACAGCGGCGATTACCCGAGGCTGCTCGAGCGCGCGCTGGAGATGCTCGGTCCGAAGCCTGCCGGCGACAACGTCGGCATGGGCCTGGGGATTTACGTCGAGGGCACTGGCGTCGGTCCCTACGAGGGAGCGCATGTCCAGGTGCTGGTTTCGGGCAAGGTCGTGGCGGCCACCGGAATTCCGAGCCAGGGCCAGGCCCACGCGACCGTCTGGGCACAGGTCGTGGCGGATGAGCTCGGCGTCGACGTGAGCGATGTCGAGGTCAGCAGCGGTGACACGCGCCGCTTCTCGTGGGGCGTCGGCACCTTCGCCTCACGCGGAGCAGTGACCGCGGGCAATGCGATGCATGTTGCGGCGCGAATGGTGGCGACCAGGGCGAAACAGATCGCGGCTGAGCAGCTGGAAGCAAATCCCGACGACCTGGAGCTGGTCGGCGGCCGGGTGCGTGTGAAGGGATCGCCGGACCGCGGCATCCCCCTGGCAGCCGTGGCCGTCCTGTCGAACCCGGTGCGTTACGCGTTCGGCGGCGGAACCGAGGCGGCGACGCAGTTCGCCTCGAAGCCCCGGCCGGGTCCACCGCTGCACGAAGGCGAGCAGCCAGGCCTCGAGGCGACCGGGTACTACAGCCCGCCGGGATCGACCTGGGCGTCGGGGTGCCACGCGGCCTACGTCAGGGTCGAGCCCAAGACGTTCCGGCTCGAGATCCTCAAGTACGTGGTCGTTCATGACTGCGGCCGCGTCATCAACCCGCTGGTGCTGCAGGGCCAGATCGAGGGCGGCGTCGCGCAGGGGATCGGCGGCGCCTTCTACGAGCGCCTGGCCTACGACGCGGATGGACAGCTCCGCAACGCGTCCTTCATGGAGTTCCTCATTCCCTACGCGACAGAGATCCCGCCGATCGAGATCGACCACTTCGAGACGCCGTCGCCGCTCAACCCGCTGGGTGTGAAGGGGGCGGGGGAGGCCGGCGTGATCCCGGTCGGCGCCGTAATCGCCGCTGCCATCGAGGAGGCCCTCGGGGTGCCGATCAGTGAGATGCCGCTCTCCCCGCTGAAGCTGTACGAGCTTTCTATGCTGAAGAAATGAATGAGCATGCGGGTGTGGTGAGGCTGGTGCGGCACGAGCCGGGCAAGGGTAAGCGGGACGAGGTCGCCGGCCTGCTGAAGGCAATCGCGGAAGCGGCGCGGGACTTTCCCGGGTGTTTTGGCGCGCAGGTCGCGTCGTCCGACCGCGATCGCGAGGCGCTGGTGCTGATCTCGCGGTGGGAGTCGGCCGGCGCGATGGAGCGTTTCGGAAAGGATCCGGGATTCACCTCACTCCGCGACGAGCTCAAGGGCAGCGTCGAGCACGCTCCTGTGGTCGAGGTGCTCACAACCGCCTGATCTAGACGGTCCGGACGACGGCGGCCACGATGTTGCCGCCTGGCGGGCCCTGGTGCGAGTTGCGCTCGCCGCCGCTGACGTAGTTGGTGGTCCGGCCTGTGACCGATGCGACGAGCATGCCGCCCAGAGCCTTGCCGATCTGATACGCGTCCGCGTCGTCGAGCAACGTGATCCGCTGGCCGCGCACCCGGTCGCTGCCCGGTATGACGGACTTGGCGAAGACGTGGACCAGGCGATTCAGATCGGCTTCGTCTGGAAGTCCGTCCTTGAAGTGAAGGCCGGCCGCCCGCAGCGCATTGCGCACGCCCTCGGCGTCGATGAAGTCTTTTGTGACGGCGTGCCCGATGGTGAGCGAGCTGCGCGACATGGTCGAGTTGCCGAACACCACGACCTCGCCGTGCCGCTTCTCACCGCCGGACGACGTCATCGCAACTTCGGAGAAGAGGTCCCAGTCGCGGCGCACCA
>VBGP01000085.1 GCA_005880795.1 Chloroflexota bacterium
CGCTGACGGCGGGCACCACAAGGTCTGAGGCCTGGGCCTCAGGCCTCTCTCGGTCGAAGCTGACGTACTCACGGCTCGCGCCACGCGCAAGTCCCACTCTCTCGCTCGGCATAAATACGCAGGCGCACACAATCGCAGGGTGTCGTTGGGTATCGTTTTGTATTCGGATAGCCCCAGTCGATCTCACCGCTACAGAACCGGCTTACAGTCCGCTCTCGGCCACAAATCTAAGAACTCCGGCGAATTAGGTGCGTCTTGCGCAAAAATCATGCGCATCGCTGGAACTTTTGCGTTCCCTTTGCGCGAGACGTACCGGGTCGAGCGCTCGATTCGCGATTAGTTTCCCGGCGCGGACCGGTCATTGGACATTGAGAACCCGCGGCCACAGCGCCCGCCTGCTGAGGAGGCACGATGAGCAAACTTAGGTGCCATATCACCATCTCGCTGGACGGTTTCGTCGCCGGCCCGAACCAGAGCGAGGCGAACCCGCTCGGCGAGGGCGGCGAACGGCTCCACCTTTGGATGGTTCCGCTGGCAGCCTGGCGCCAATCCTACGGCGAGGAGGGCGGCGACGTGAACGAGAGCACACGGATACTCGAGGAATCGCGCGCGAACGTCGGGGCCGGCGTGATGGGCCGAAACATGTTCGGCCCGGTCCACGGTGGAGCCTGGGGCGACGAGCAATGGACGGGCTGGTGGGGCGACAACCCTCCCTACCACTACCCCGTGTTCATCCTCACCCATCACCCCCGTGCTCCCGTGCAGATGGAGGGAGGGACCACGTTCCACTTCGTCACCGACGGAATCGAGTCCGCGCTCCAACAGGCAAGGGAGGCCGCCGGCGCCAAGGACGTCATGCTTTGGGGCGGCGCCCACGTCGTTCAGCAGTACCTGGCAGCGGGACTGCTGGACGAGCTTGAGCTTCATGTTGTTCCAGTGTTGCTCGGGGATGGCGCTCGCCTATTCGACAACCTCGGCGACGCGGAGGTGCAGCTTGAGCAGGTCCGGGCGGTCGAGGCGCCCGGCGTCACACACCTCAAGTACAGGGTGATGCCCGCCTAACGCGACCCACTCCGCACGGGTCAACATGACTGCGGCGCCTACGTCACGTGCGTGAGGGCGGCATGGCGGTTGCATACTGCGGGCGCCCGGTGGGCCGGTACACCTGGATCGTTATCCCCTTCGGCGTGGCTCGGGAGTCGACCAGTTCAAGCGCTGTGTCCGGGCCGGTGTCGGGGAACAGCCGCGTGCCCTGGCCGACGACCACGGGGAAGGTGAACAGGGTGATCTCGTCGACGAGCTGGTTGTCGAGCAGCCAGCGGATCAGAGCGCCGCTGCCTTGCACCTGCAGGTCGCGTCCCGGCTTGGCTTTCAGCTCGCGGACGGCGGCCGCAATATCACTGGAGAGGACGGTCGTGTTCGCCCAGCGCGCTTCGGTGAGCGTGGTCGACGCGACGTACTTGGGTTTCGTGTGCAAGGCCGTCCAGATCGGGCTATCGCCCGGATCGTCCCAGGTACCCCAAGAGCCGGCGAAGATCTCGTAGGTCCGGCGGCCGAACAAGAACGCGTCGGCGCGCTGGAAGATCTCGTCCATGACCCTCCCGGCTTCGTTGTCGAAGTGGGCCCATCCGCCGCGCTCGAATATGCCGCGCTCGTCCTCGCCTGGCCCGCCGGGCCCCTGCATCACTCCGTCAACGGAGACCTGAGTGGTGGTCGTCAGTTTCATGGTCGCAGCTCCCTTCTCGCTGGGTTTGTCGTTGGTTGGCTGGTTGACGCGGTCACCACGTCTCTCCTTTGCATCTAGCTCTGGATAGCTTCTTCGGCGAGGATGTCATCGATCTGGCTGACAGCCTGGCTCTGGCCCTCGTCCGTGCCCATGGCCAGGACCTGCTCCATGGCCTCGGTGCTGGGGAACACGTTCTCGATCGACATGCGCGTGCGTCCTTGGGCGACCTCCTCGATGCCGACGCGGATCGTGCTTATCGGCGTGTCCGTGTTGGGCGTGCCGTCCGCGTTGGCAATGCCGCCGCGCAAGAGAATGCGACGCGGCGGCTCGACCTCGAGGACGTCCCAGTAGCCGTGCGGCTGGTCGCCCGCGGCCCCGGTCATGTAGTACTCGATGCGACCGCCGGGCGCCAGATCGTGTTTGGTGAACGTGGCGGGGTAGGTCGGCGGCCCCCACCAGCGCTCGAGCTTGCGCGGGTCCGCCCACAGCTGCCAGATGCGCTCGACCGATGCATCGAATTCGGCCTCCACGGTCAGGGTGAGCCTCTGGGGATCCTTGCGGACGGCAATTACGGTCATCGTTTCTTCGCCTTTGTCTCCACGGTGTCGATGGCGCCGGCCGTCTCGGCGATGAGCTCGTCCATGCGGTCGATGCGAGCCCGCCACAGCTCCTCGTACTGGTCGAGCAGGCGGCGCGCCACGAGCAGCGCCTCGAGGTTGGTGCGGACGACCCTGCGGCGGCCGATGCGCTGCTTCGTGATCAGGCCTGCGCGCTCGAGAACCGCGACGTGCTTCTGGACCGCCGCGAAGCTCATGGGGTAATGGCTGGCCAGCTCGAGGACGCCCTCCTCGGCGCTGATCGCGCGGCGGACGATGTCGCGGCGTGTGTGATCCGCGAAGGCGGCGAACACACGGTCGAAGTCCGGCGGCGCGATCTGCACTGATATACAACCATATGGTTGTATCAGTCGTGTGTCAAGCGGTAGCAGGTCCTCCGCAGCTTGTTCACACGACGCTCACAAGGCGCCGTGACGATGAGTCTCATCTACCAATCAGCAAGCAAGGAGCCAAGAGAGATGAGATTGAGTCGAGTCCTGCAGAGTGCGGCGCGTTATTCCAGCCCGTTCGTTCGGTTTGTCCTGGCGACACCCCTCCACCGAATCATGAGCAGCCGCTTGATGATCCTGAGATTCACGGGCCGCAAGACCGGGCGGTCGTACACGACTCCGGTGAGCTACGTGCTGGACGGGAATTCGCTACTGGTCCCGGCAGGCGGTGCGTGGCGGAGGAACCTCGAGGCTGGACCACGGGCCAGCGTGCGCCTGCGCGGTGCGTGGAGGACTGTGACCGCGGAGGTGGTCAGGGAGCCGGCGCTGGCGGATCTTCTGCTTGGCATGATCCAGAAGAATCCGGCGATTGGAGTGTTCACAGGAATCAGGTTGAGGTCCGACGGTCG
>VBGP01000086.1 GCA_005880795.1 Chloroflexota bacterium
AAACCCCTCACGCGCTGACAACCACCATTTCCATGAAGTTGCCGCCATCGATTTGAAATCCAATGCAACCCGCTGCGGCCTTTGGATAGCCCATGAAACTCTTGAAGATTGGCCACTCCGCTTTCTTGGTCCCTGAATAAGGTCGCGAGGTGTCAATAACCTCCTCTGCATAAAGTTGCTCGCTCACGCCGAGGATGACGTCATGACCAACCCGGCGCCCCGCCGGAATGCCATCGCCGGCTGCACCTGGGGCACTAGAGGGAAATAGCGCAAAGACGGCGCCCATGTTGGTTTGCAGATCCTGGGCTCGAACGAGAATCAGACCAGAGGTCTTGGTTGTATCAACCTTCAGGTCAAAACTCCCCCAGGTACCCCAGTCAGTAGTCGTCAAGTTGAACCCGAGCGGCGACGAATACACGGGTCCGGTTCCAAACATGAAGGATTCAGGGCCATGGCCAGACACGTCAGTCAGCGCGCTGGTCGGACACTTGGCGTCAATGGCGACGACTGGAAGCTGCAGGGGTCGCGCCTCCAGGCTCTTGAGCATGGTCTGGTTGACCTGAGGAGGATTCGCCGTTGACCAGTGGCGCCAATCGCGCAACAGGCTGACCCCGACCAGTGCGCCGGCGGCCATGGCGATCAGCAACAACGCCGCCACCATGGACATCGGCGCCCGCATCCGAAACATCCATCGCTGCTTCCTCCCCCGTTCCGGCGCTTCCGCCAGCGTGGTCTGGACGACGCGCTGAGAAAGACCGCGGGTCGACGGAGCGACCTCGTCAAAAGCCGCGTGGAAATCGGCCCGCAGACTCACCTGAGTGCCTCCTCAAGGATCATGTCTGGTCGCAACCGGCGGATCGAGCGATAGAGCCTCGCTCGCGTCGCTCCGGTGGAGCTCCGCGTGACGGCAGCGACCTCGTCAAGGGGCATGTCGAGGTAGAAATAGAGGACGACGACCAGCCGGTCGTCATGCCGAAGCCGCGCCACCGCACGGCGTAGGTCAGTGCCCCGCAACGAGATTTCCTCCGTGGACGGAACCGAAAGATGTTCCGGGACCCCGAGACTGACGTCGGCGACCCACTTGCGACGCCGGGCGTTCCGACATTTATTGGCCACGACGCCCAGAAACCACGGCCGCAGCTTGCCTCGATCGTTCATTCGCCCAATCTTTCGCCATGCGGTAAATGACGCCTCCTGGACCGCATCCTCGGCGGCTGCCGCATCGCGCAGCATGGCAAGGGCAAGTCGGAAGCCGGGTTCGATCAATGGGCCGAGCAGCTCGGCGAATTCGCGGTCACGTGCGACGTCCGATCCGCCGAACTGCATAATGTCGACCCCTCGGTGCAACGGCTCACCCGCCTAAATCGGGATGAAATGCCCGGACGGATCGGTGGCCGGCTCCGGCGCAGGCGATAAAGCCGGTGTGCTGTACGGCGGTGACTCGATGACCAAGGGGTGATGGGCATCGGTGCTGTTGGTGGTCGTGGTCGAGACGGTGAAGCCCAACCCTCTTACCAGGTAGCCGCCTGCACCACCCAGCAGGAACGCGGCCAGCAGACCGGCTATGAACAGCCGCACGAAGGCGGTGGGAGGCGGCGCTCCGCGAAACGAGGCTCTTGCTTGCATGTCGTGAATGCTCCTTGTTGGTAGTTGCTCGCGAGCGGTGGCGCCTTTGCTCGGTCACGTGCCTATATCTGTCGCCACGGAGCACCTTTGTGACAGGGATCTAGGAGACTTCTTCCTCTTCGACCAGGCGCAGGTGGCTGCTCACGTCCAGGCCGAGGTGCCGGGCGAAGAACCCGGCGACCCGCTCGACGTACAGCGGCCGGTCTGCGAAGTAGGCGCCGGTGTGGGGCGCACCCTGCACGATCCAGATCTCGCGCGGGCCTCGATAAGCGTCATAGAGGCGCCGGCTGTGATTGACGTTGGTGATCGCGTCCGCTCCGCCGTGGATGAAGAACAGCGGCCGGGGCTCGAGCGAGCTCAACACATCGATCGGGCTGCAGGCGGAGATCCAGCAACGCGTGCGGAGCCGGAACATCAGGCCCGCCAGCCACACGAACGGCGTTCCGGGCAGCTTGCTGGTGCTGCGCACGTTTTCGACCAGCAGGCGGCGCAGGTCGCTGAACGGGCTGTCGAGCACGAGAGCCTGGACGCCAGGCTCCCCGGCTGCTCCCAGCAGCGATACGACTGCGCCCATCGAGTAGCCGAGCAATCCGATCCTCGCGTTGGGGATCCGCTTGCGCGTGAATGCGAGAACGGCTTGCAGCTCGAGCACTTCTTTGATGCCGAACGTGATCGGCGCCCGGTCGCTGCCCGGCATGCCGCGATACGAGTAAAGGACAACGTTGAAGCCCTTGCGCCACAGCGAGACCGCGATCCCCAGGGCTCCCTGGCGCTGCCCTTTGTGGCCCCCCGAGATGATGACCGTCTGTGGCGATCCCGGCTGCCGGAAGTGCCAGGCGCCGAAGTTCACGCCGTCCGCGGTCGCCAGGTCGACCTCCTCGTAGTCGGCCTGAAACTCAAATGGCGTGAAGGTGAAGTCGTCGAGCCAGATTGGACGCGGTGGCAGAAAGGCCCGGCGGTAAAGCTGGTACGAGAGGCCTGCGTAAAGGACGGCCAAACCGAGGATCGCGAGGCCTACATATTCCACCTGGCCACCTGACTCGAAGCTTAACTAGAACGCCTCGGGTGCGACTTCTTTGCGGGTTGGGCGCGCCGACCGGCCAGCTGCTCTTCGTAGCGGCCGAGGACGAACAGCAGAAGGCTCAGCCGGTTCAGCCAGCGCACGACCGCTGGATTGCCCAAACCGCCGGAGCGTTCGAGGGTCACGCACCGCCGCTCCGCGCGGCGGGTGATGGCGCGGGCAAGGTCGAGCGCCCCCGACGCCGCCGTGGCGCCGGGCAGGATGAAGCCGGCCGGCATGGTCACCTCGTCCTCGAGCTCCTCGATCAGGTGGTCGAGACGTCCGATCTGGGCGTCGCCTGTCACGACGAAGGCCGTTTCCGCGTCGGGGCTGGTCCCAAGCTCCGCGCCCACCGCGTAAAGCCCGCGCTGCAGCTCCTCGCAAATCGAGCCGACGCGCGCAT
>VBGP01000177.1 GCA_005880795.1 Chloroflexota bacterium
TTTTCAGGACGTTTGGCCCGAGTCCCACCGGCGCTGTCCACGCAAACTCATCGTATGAACGTCTTTGTACGATACTTCGTCGAGCTTCCGCTTCCCGCCTCTGCGGTGGACGACGCCCTCAACCGCATTCCGGCCGCGTGGTTGGTGGGCATGGCCCGCGAGGCTCAGGTGCTTGCGGAGAGCCTGCTCTTGGAGGCTGGCGTCGATCTAGGCGCTCAGAGGGCAGGAAGCGCGGTGGACCTGGCGATGGCTGCCCCGATCCGCCTCGGCTCGAGTACGGCCCGGCAGATGACGTGGTCAGCTGTCGGCGGCGCTCGCAGCTTGCCGATCTTCCGCGGCGAAATCGAGCGATGAACTGAAGGCGGGTGAAATGTGGAACTCGAACTCGATTATCTCGTGGATGATCGCCCGCATTGGGCTTAACGCAGACTCGATCGAGCCCCCTGCTGGTGGACGCGCTCCCGGTTGGAAAGCAGGGGTCATTGCGGCGGGTCGACAAACGCTGCGGACCCCACGTCAGGCCGTGGCTGAAGGTACCCACAGCGGGGGCGTAGGCTGAGCCTACGGTCCTGCGCTACGTCATCGCCGTGCTCGGCGACGACTTATTCGAGAAAGGCGAGAGTAGCCGCGGCGAACAGTGGCGAGCTGAAGATGTTGTAGTGGGTTAGGCCTGGCAGGATCGCGAGCGCGTGCCCGCCCTTCGGCCGGCCCTCGCCCATCCAGCCGCCGTCCTTGAGACCGCCACCGAGCAGTTTGAAGACCTCGACGTAATGACTCGGCGGCGCCATGTCGGCATCTGCAGCGACGATCAGGGTGGGCACCTGGAGACGACGGACCTCTTCTGTGAAGTCGAAGTCCTTCGACATCGATGCCCCGATCTTCTCCAGTAGCCGAGGGAAATCCTCAGGGCGCGGTGCGACCCGTTGGTACAGCTGGTACATCGGCGTGTCCTTCATGAACTCGGCGGCGCCCGCATCGACCTGGCTCTGCTGGGCCCGCGTCTCCGGATAGATCGCGTCGGTCCGGATATTGGCTGAAACGGCGACGAGCCGGCGGACCTTCTCCGGATACTTGGCCGCCGTGTGCAGCGCTACACCACCACCGAGCGAGTAACCCACTACGTCCGGGGTGGCCAGACCGAGGTGCTCGATCAGTGCCGCCACGTCGTCGGCCATCAGGCGGACGTCGATCGGTCGATCGATGTCAGCGGTGCGGCCATGTCCTTGCAGGTCGACGGTGACGACCTGGTGGCGCTCTGCGAGCTGCGGTAGAACAGGCCCGAACATCTCGCCCGACCCCAGCCCGCCGTGCAGCAGGATCATCGGTCGTCCGGCCCCCTGCGTCTCGTAGTAGAGCTTGATGCCGTTTACATCCGCGTACTGGCCGGTGCCCTTAACAGTGGTAGTCCAATCGGTCTTCATGGTCGCGAGTCATCATACGGCTTGAGACCGAGGCTGGCAGCCAGGGTCAAAGCGGTTTTAGCTCGCCGGTAACGTGGTTGTCACTTGACAGGAGCTTCGCAATTTGCGAAACTAATCCCGATCAAGGACTCTTGGAGGTAATTACTGCGAGTAATCAGCAGGAAGGCGCTTACCGACTTCTGGCGACGTCATCCTCAAGCCGAAGGTCCCTTGCTAGCCTGGTATCAACTAACAAGGCACGCGAACTGGCGATCTGTGGCGGATCTCAACGCCACCTTTTCCAGTGCAGAGCGTGTGGGTCGCTTAACGGTCTTCAACGTAGCTGGGAACAAGTTCAGGCTTGTGGCAAGAGTGGAATACGGGCTCGGAATTGTTTTTATCAGACAGGTGCTTACCCATCATGAGTACGACAAGGACAAATGGAAAGACGACCCGTGGTTCTGACATGAGCGAATACCGTTCCTTGGTCGAATCGTTCCCACCTCGCCCAATTCGAGGCGAGAAGCAGCTAAGTCAGACGTGGTCGAGGATTGAAGACTTGCTGACGAAACCAAGGCGCTCCTCGGCAGAGGATGACTACCTGAGTTTGCTCAGCGACATGGTCGAGCATTGGGAGGCAGAACACGTGCAAATGCCCAAGCTGCATGGCGTTGAGCTAGTTCGTGAACTCTTGGACGAGAACCAGCTGCCTCAACATGCCCTTGTCGAGATCTTTGCTACCGATTCTATTGTCTCCGAGGTCCTATCGGGAAAGAGGCAGCTCCAGCGCAAGCACATCGAAGGACTGGCTGGCTACTTCAACGTCTCACCGGCGGCATTTTTCCCTGCCGCACGCAAGGCTTCTGTTGTGGCAAAGACAAGCCGGGCCCGCGCTCACGGTCGAAAGCACAAATAGCGATCCCACTGGCTTCCGCATTTCGGCGGGTGACTCGCGATCACGCGATTTGGCGAGACGCATCAGGATGTCCCCTGTAAGCGTGCGCGGACAGGTCGCCATCGTGACGGGTGCGGGCAGCGCCGAGGGCATCGGGTTCGCGGTCGCGCAGCGTCTGCATGCGGCCGGTCTGCACTTGGCCATCACCTCGACCACGGACCGGATTCATCAACGGGCCAAGGAGCTCGACGCCAAAGGGGAACGGATGTCGTCATTCGTCGCCGATCTCACCGACGAGGTCGCAGCCGGCGAGCTGGTCCGTGCGGTCTTACAGCGCAGCGGCCGCATTGACGTGCTCGTCAACAACGCCGGCATGGTTCAGAGCGGGAAGCCCGTCGGGGAGAGCACCCTGCAGGAGTCCACTTATGCCGATTGGAAGCGGCAAATCGAGATCACCCTGCACACCGCCTTCCTCATGACCCGCGCAGTCCTGCCGAATATGGTCAGCCGGAAATACGGCCGAATCGTGAACATCTCCTCGGTGACCGGTCCCCGGGTCAGCTTTGCCGGGCTGGCCGCCTACAGCGCAGCCAAAGCAGGAATGGAGGGAATGATGCGCGCGGTGGCCCTCGAGACCGCTGCTCACGGGATCACAGTGAACGCGGTCGAGCCCGGATGGATCGCGACGGCATCTTCGACCGAGGCCGAACGGAGCCCGGCTCTCTACACCCCGGTCGGCCGCGCCGGCACGCCCGCCGAGGTTGCCGCGGCTGTTGTGTTTCTCGCCTCACCGGACGCGTCGTACATCACCGGGCAGACCCTCGTCGTCG
>VBGP01000178.1 GCA_005880795.1 Chloroflexota bacterium
GAATCCTTCGTCTTGATGTCAGTGGGGCCGTGGTAATCAGAGTGGCCATCACTACCGTGAATCGTCACAAGCGCGCCGTCCTGTCCCTCCAGCACGAAAGATTGGCCGCCTGGACCGTCAGTGATGAACGTGGAACTCTGCTGAAGACTTAGAACGACATCCTGCGGCCGGCCGTTCGCAAACTCGATCGTCACGCGTTCAAATCCGTCGTACGCCTTCGCGCCTACAGCTTTGACGTAAGCAACCTGTGGCGCTCCGCTGATTCCCAAACCGATGCTGGCCGAACACTTGAACGCTTCAGTCGCCAGGGGGTCAGCCGGCGCCAATCCCGGTGCCGCTGGACTCCCCGTCACCGGGGCGCCCGTACGAAGCCCGGCCGGCCGGAGCTGCCACGCAAGAGCGATGACGCCCGTGAGCACGATAAAGGCTGCGAGCAAAGATGCCAGCCCCGCAATCCAATGCTTGTCCCAGGCTGCCCGATAAGCAACTCTCCTGCCTGGCTGCAGCGCTCTTCCTGCTGTCGCAGGGCCAAGAACGGGAGGAAGCTTCACGCTCGGGCGTTCATGGCCCCCTGATTGTCTCCAAGGCCCTTTTGCGGCGGAGTGGGGCAAATGTCCTCGTCGCCTGGGCGATCACGGGACGATTCAGATGGGCATCGAGCTCGAGGTTGAAGGCTCCAGGACCGCCGCCGGCACGGTGCGGAGCTTACGCAGCTGGGAAAAGATCGTCGGCACGACGCTGATGAGGTTGAGCGCGACTCCCACCGCGAGGGCGGCGCGGAGACTTACCGACTGCCCGATCTCTCCTCCCAGCAGCGAACCGACGACACTTGCAACCGCCACCAGAACGAATACACCCGACTGAGTTCGGCCAAGCAATCTGTCTGGCGTCACCGCCTGGCGGATGGCCTGTTGGTTGATGTTGTAGATCATCAACCCGCTGCCCAACAGAGCCCCAAATGCAACGAGAATCGGAAAGGCGGCCCGAGGCGGGGAGTAGGCCGCGACCAGTGCGCCGGTCTGGCCGAGCACCACCAGCGAAGCCCCGCCCACCATCACAAGGCCCAGCCGCTCTCGAGCCAGCAGCGGGCGTGCGAGCTGCGCCCCCAGGAGTGCACTCGCCCCAACGACGGCAAAGATCAGGCCCAGCTGTGCGGGCGTGATCCCCACCCTGGTCACGAAGTAGAGGACGTACACGGCGAAGATGACGTTGCCGCCGGCGTTGTTGATCAGGATCGTCAACGTGATGGCACGCACCAGGGGCTGGCGCCACATCCAGACCTGGCCTTCGACTGCGTCGGCGAAAGTCCTGCGGCCGGACGGTGGCGGCAAGACTTCGTTCATGCCCGTCCAGGCGGTCATGATCGCCCCGACGACAAAGCTCGCCGCATCGGCCGCGATCGCCAGCGGCGCGGTGAACGCCTGGACGGCGGCGCCCGCAAGCCCTGGCCCGACGAGGTTGGAGACGGTGAAGCTCGACTGGATCCGCGTGTTCGCTTGCACCAACCGATCGCGACCGGCGAGCGCCGGCACGATCGCGGGCACCGCAATCACCTGTGCGGTGGCGGCGGCGCCTGCTACGAAAGCAACGGCGTAAAGCTGACCGATCGTCAGGTGGTGGAGGAGCGCGGCCGCCGGGATGGTGGCGAGCGCAATGGCGCTTACGGCCTGGGAAGCCACGAGGATCGGCTTGCGACGGTTCCGATCGAGCCATACACCCGCCGGAAGCCCAAATAGAATTCCCGGCCCGAACCGCATCGCGCCGAGCAGGCCCATCTGCGCCGCGTTGGCGTGCAGCGTCACGGCGGCCGCGATGGGCAGCGCCAGCAGGGTGAACTGGTTGCCGAGCATCGAGACGCTCTGGCCGACCCAGAACTTGAGGAACTCGCGGTTCATCGTGCGTAAGGATGACCCCAAAGATCGATCTTCTGGCTGACCACGCTGCGCCTCGGGAAACCTCGTTTGATCGCCGTGAAAAACACCACGATCGTCCGCCGGTGTCCGACGGTCCTACAAGACGATCGCAGGTACTTGCGTACAGGACATTGCCCGTCGAAGTGGCATCACGACTTGCCGACTTTGAGCTCGATCACCGGCGCCATGATGGGGGCGCGAAGGTGTGGATCGTTGGCACCAGGCTGTTCAGTGACGACCCACACGTTTTGATTGGCGTCGATGTCGATCGCCTGGACGCCCACGTCGGCGACGGCACTCGACGGAATGCAGTGGAAGGCCCCCGACGGACAGTCGTCGGGCAGCACAACGCCAGGCCTGTCGACATATGGAAACGTATAAGTGGTGATGGCACCTGTGCTGAGGTCGACCGATCCAATCCCGATGTTTCGATAAGACACCATCGAGAACCAAACATGGCCGTTGGCGTCCGGCGCGAATCGAGCACCGTTGGCGTTGATGGGGGCGTTCGCGGCGAGCATCGTGACCTGACCGGTGGTCAGGTTGACGGTGCCCAGGGCCTGAGTCTCGTCTATGAATACTGCATGGTCTTGATCGATCAAGGCATACTCGCGCACCGGGTGCGCCGTGACGGTGCCGACGTTGCCATTCGCGGTATTGACCCTGGCGAAAACCGGCACCGAGGCGTTCGGGACCGGCGATTGGTATCCACTGACGATCAGTAGGCCAGGCTTCGGGGCGGCGAGCTGAGTAAAGGAGTACGGGTTGAACCACACCAAGCGAATCGTGCGATCCCACTTCTCCAGGGTTGGGTTGAATCCGAACACGGCGGCGACGTTGGACGCGGCAGCCCAGATTTCGCCGCTCGGATCCATGACCAGCCCCACGAAGTTGCCATCGAAGTCGTGGTAAGCAGGAGGCGGTAGCTGCAGGCTGGCGAAGCCTGGCAGCGGATAGCTCAGGACTGTGTCGGTGTCAGGGTCATACACGTGAACGGCCCTG